>NZ_VHKL01000004.1:0-300000 GCF_007474605.1 Rhodoligotrophos appendicifer
GGACCCTTCTCTGCTTCGGCGCACCCTCACGCAAGTGGCCTGCTTTTACTCCGCCGCAGTGGCCTGGAATTGCTCCGCCGTTGACAGCGGGCGACGTTCGATAAATGGTATCCGGGGATGGCAAACGATAATCAGGATTCCGCCAGCAAACAGGCGGCAGCATGAATACCACACAATTCCTCATGCTCCCCTATCTATGATGTGATCTACTGCGCCCGCGGCCAGGCGGAAAACCTGATCAAGATGCACAAGAGCCAATTGGCCTCCGACCGCACCAGCTGCCGCTCACCGATCGCCAACCAGGTCCGTCTCGTGCTCCACACCGCCGCCTACTGGCTGATGCTCACGGTTCGCGACACCATCCCTAAGGCCCATGCTCTGGCCACAGCCGAGTTCGCCACCTTGCGCCTGCGCCTGCTCAAGCTCGGCGCCCGCGTCATAGAGACCGCCTCACGCGTCCGTCTGGCCTTCGCCGCCGCTTGCCCGGAAGCCGAGCTCTTCCGCACCATTGCCATCGCGCTCCAACCCGCCGGACCGTAGGCGATGGGGCCAAAGCGCCCCGTCGAACCCAGAACCTTCAACCCCCAACGCGTTCTACAAGTTCAGACCAAGCAGCGGTGAAAAACACGCCACCAAAAAGCTCGCCCGTCCAAATGATCACACCAAAAGGCTAACCCTCATGAATAAGACGGGCTAGCTAGCTGGGTCAGAGGCGCGCGGCACCAGCCAAGCGCACAAGGAGTTCGTCACCGCTTGACGCCGAAACAGGTATCCCTGTCCGTACCCACATCCCAGTTCCTTCAAGGTGGCGAACTCGCGTTCGGTTTCGATCCCTTCAGCGACAATGTCTATACCAGTCTGCTGTCCAAGTTTGATGAGTGCCTCGACGATGATCCGCTTCGTCGGGCTCCTGTCGAGATCTGTCACAAACGATCGATCGATCTTTATCTCCGAGAATGGCAATTCTTCGATATAGCGAAGATTGGAATAGCCAGTTCCAAAATCATCGATCGCCAGCCCGAAGCCGAGTTTACGTATTTCCTTCAACCTATCCATTGCTGCGCTGCCGGATGTCACGATGACCGATTCAGTCAGTTCCAATATAATCAGCCGAGGATCAACTTCCTCCTGCTCGCACATCCTCATGATCCGGTCGAGTTTTCCCGGCTCCATAATTTCCTGGCCGGATATGTTGCACGAGATAGTGATCGGGTGCTCACTCCGCCGGTTGACCATCTTGCAGAAGCGGGCGGCCGTCTTCAGGCCCCATTCGTCAATGTCTCCGATCAACCCTACTTCTTCGGCGTGGGAAATGAACAGGCCGGGGAGTTGCAGGCCCAATATCGGGTGCTGCCATCTGATGAGAGCCTCGGCACCAACGATGCGCAAGGTTCGCAAGTCGACCTTTGGCTGAAAGTGAAGCAAGAACTCATTGTTTTTGATTGCCTGCTTCAATTCTGTTGTAAGCCTAATACGCCTTCTCGCCTCTGAATCGTCATCGACAGTAAACACGTTGAGTTCTCTGGAAGTAGATCGCTTCGATCGATGCAGCGCTGAGCCTGCCTTCCGGATAAGATAGGTGCCATCCGTTTCAGGAATTCCAAACGCACAGCCTGACGAAAACCGCGGAGACAACAGGATTTCCTCAAGCTGATAAGCCTCTGAAGCAAGCTGTACGGTGTCGGCCGCAATATTGTCCGCCTGGTCGCTTGTTTTTGCTCGGAAAGCCAACGCGAACTCGTTGGCCCCCATTCTGCCGACGGCAAACGCGTTAGTCTTTGTCAGACGTTTGGCTACCGCACGGAGAAGGCTGTCGCCCACATCATGGCCAAAGCCGTTGTTGATGTCGTGAAATCCGACAATATCAACCCTTACGATGACCATCTCGCTGCGATCAGCCTTCGAAGCGATCCTGATCTGTTCCGAGAATGCTCCGCGGTTGAGGACGCCAGTCGTCTGGTCGACGAAGGACAGACGTCCGATGGTCACTTCCGCGTCGTGCTGCTCCGAAACGTCTTCCACAAAGCCGATGTAGTGACTGATGAAGCCGGAAGCGTCCCTGGCCGGGAGAAGGCGAAGGCGATTGTAAAACAGAGTGCCGTCTTTTCTGTAGTTTCTCAGAGTCACTTCGAGGGGCTGCTTCGCCTTGATGGCCTGGCGAATAAGTTTGACTTCCGGCTGCTTCCGGTCTGTCCCCTGCAGATAATTGCAGTTGCGGCCAATCGCTTCCTGCCTGGAGTATCCAGTGATGTCGACAAAGGCGTTGTTGACGAAACACAGCGGCGCGTCAGCCAGTCGCATGTCAGCGACGATAATGGCCTCCTTGGAGTTGTCCATGCATTCATCAACGATCGACGGCGGCAGCTCCGCCGCCCTCAATGGAAAGACCTGAACGACGCTTGGGTGCGGCCGCTTCATCACTTAGCCTCCTGGCTGTGAACAGCAAATCGTCCAACCCGGTTTCTGCCGGCGTCCTTGGCGGCATACAGCGCCCTGTCGGCACGGTTAAGGGCAGAACTGATGGACCGGTCATTCGGCGCAACCGATGCGACGCCGATGCTTCCTGTTACGCGCAGCGTTTCCGCCTCTGTCTTGATCTTCAGGCCTTCAATGATCGACCGGAGCTTTTCCGCCAGGACAATTGCGCCAACTTCGTCCGTCCCCGGCAGCAAGGCCACAAATTCCTCCCCACCGATCCGGGCGAAGACATCGCTTTCTCGAACAGCGGCCTTGCAGCGGGCTGCAACCTTCTTGAGCACAGCATCGCCCGCGAGATGACCATGGGTGTCATTGATGAGCTTGAACTTGTCGAGGTCCAGCATCAGCACTGACATCGCGCCCCCGAACCGGCGCAAACGCTCGAGTTCGATCTTGGCATAGTCTTCCAAGAAGCGGCGGTAGATCGGTCAAAGGATCGGTGGATGCGAGCCTCGCATAGTCCAGTTCCACCAGTTTGCGGTCGGTTATGTTCATGTGGGACACAACCGCACCGATTTTCTTTGTGTCACGTCGCTGAATGAGCGGCGTTACCCTGGCCAAGAACCAGCGAAGTTCCGAGGGGGAGTGACAGGGATATTCAATCTGGAAGAGGTCCTTGCGGCCTTCGAGCACATCGGCCAATCCGCCGTAGAAAGAAGATGCTTCTGCCGAAGCAGGTCCGGTCGAGCTTCGGCACACATTGAGGTAATTCGTCCCGAGGTAGGCCTCTCCCGCGCCACCCTCATTCGTTGCGCTGAATTCCATCCATGCTCGGTTCACGGCCAGTATCTCCCCGGCCAAATCGACGACGCATATATTGGAGGTCAGCGCATCCATGACAGATGCGGCCAAGCTGTCTGCGATGAGATTTCCCATATGTCGATCCTAAGCACTAGCGGTCTTGAACGGGCTAGCGAACTTGTGTTAACTGCCCATCAGCAATCCCTTCCTGCGTGCTAGCTTTCCTGGTGGGATCATTCCAACAAAATCTAACTCGTGTTGGAGACCTTTTGTTCCGCCGCATACTGGGCTGCCGGGCTAGAAATCGCCCGAATAGTTCATACTGCGCCTCAAACTCGCTATTCTCGGGCCGACGCGAGCATCTCGGCGGGAAGAGCCTCCAGCAGGCGTCGGGTGGTGAGGCCCGCCTTTAGGACGCCCGATGACGTTATCCATTCGGCCAAGACCTCAGAGATCAGGATTCGTCTCGTCCGCCATGACGCTTGATCATTCCCGGATCGCATTGGGAATCCGGGAGGAACTGTCGCGTGCCGCCGTCCCAGGTGCGGACGTCTGCGAGGAACTCCCTTCAGGATTTCAATTCCTTGGTCGGTGAAGATAGTCATGCCCTCTTCGCTTCCATCGTGGACATAGATCATGTCGCCGCAGTCGATATTCTCCGAATTCCGGTGATTTCTTGGAGGAGTTCGATGTCTCGTCGACACGGTGTGCGTGTACCAACAGGCGGGCTCTCGCCGGGCGTCTCCGGGGGGAGACCAGTTCCACGGCAATACTTTCCTCAGTTGCACGTGGCGGACCTTCTGCACCAGCGATCAGCGTGGCGTTGCCCGTTGGGGCGGCGCGTGCAAAGTAGTAAGATTGAGCCTTCCGCGCATTGCGGCCAGGCCGGCGGTTGATGTTGCGGAAAAACCTTTCCGGGGGATCCAGCGTAAACTCTCGAGGTTGTGCGGGTATGGCGGATGAACAGGAAGAAGGAGCCAATGGCCGGCGACAGTCAAAGGCGAAGCCGATCCCGCGCAAGAGTGGCAGAGGCAGCGACGCAACCCTGCAGCCGATTGGGAATGCCCCTTTGACCGCCATCGGCGATGCCACGCCTAAAGTCGCGGCTGTTCCGGTAATCGGCATCGGCGCGTCGGCGGGTGGCATCGAGGCGCTGAGCTGCTTCTTCGATGTGATGCCGGCTGACAGCGGCAGTGCTTTTGTGGTTGTGCTGCATCTCGATCCGAAGCGCGAGAGCGAACTGGCCCATATCCTGAGCGCCAAAACGAAGATGCCGGTCGTTCAGGTCCAGGACGGTATGCGGCTCGCGGCGAACCACGTCTATGTGATCGCGCCCGACACCGATCTGAAGGTCAGTGACGGCGGGCTGCGCGTGTCCAAGCCGACGGATCCTCGCGGCCAGCGTCACCCCGTCGATGTGCTGTTCTCGTCACTCGCTGCGGACCAGCACGAGCGTGCGATCGCCATCGTACTCTCTGGAACGGGGCGCAACGGTACCGAGGGGCTTAGAGATATCAGGGCGGAAGGCGGCATGAGCCTGGTGCAGTCGCCCGAGACCGCAAAATTCGACGGCATGCCCAGGAGCGCGATTTCGGCGGACATGGCGGATCACGTGCTTGCCATCGAAAAGATGCCCGAAGCCCTGTTGGCCTTCATGAGCCATGGCTACGTCGCAGCCCCCGCCGAGATCGAGGTCACCTTCCCGGACGGTCAGGCGACGCTCGGCCATCTTCTGGAACTCTTGCGTGCTCGGGGCGGGCACGATTTTCGCGACTACAAACTATCTACACTTAGGCGGCGCGTTCACCGTCGTCTCGGTCTCAAAAACATAGAAACACTGGACGAATATATTGACGAGTTGCGCGCCAGCTCCGATGAAGTCGCCACGCTTGTCGGCGATCTGATGATCAGCGTCACCGGGTTTTTCCGCGATGCCGACGCGTGGAAGGCTCTAGCCGAACTGGTGATTGCGCCAATGGTTGCGGAGCGCGAGACGGGCGCTTCGATCCGGGTCTGGACCACGGCCTGCTCCACGGGCGAGGAAGCCTATTCCCTTGCCATGCTGGTAACCGAGCATGCCGAGGCGGCGGGAAAACGCTTTGATCTGAAAGTGTTCGCGACCGATGCCCAGGAGAACAATCTTCGCAAGGCGCGCGAAGGCATTTACCCAGCCGCCGCCATGACCGGCTTTCCGGCGTCGCGTCTGGCGCGCTTCTTCGAAAAGCTGGACGGCTCTTATCAAGTGAGCAGGGAGCTCCGCGACATGGTGGTGTTCGCGCCGCACAACCTGTTGCGCGATCCACCGTTTTCGCGGCTGGACCTCGTGTCGTGCCGCAATTTCCTGATCTATCTGGAACCGGGCGCGCAGCAGAAGATCATCGCGCTTTGTCATTTCGCGCTGCGACAGGGCGGACATCTGTTTCTCGGCAACGCAGAGACGATCGGGCGGCACGAAGACCTGTTTGAAACGGTGTCGAAGAAATGGCGCCTCTATCGCAGGTTGGGATCGACCCGGCATGACCTGATCGCGTATCCACCGCCGCGCGACCGATCGGAACCGCGCACGAACGAAAGCCCGTCGTCCTTGGGCCTTGAGCCACCCACTTCGGCTGCCGAAATGGCCCGCCGCGCTTTGCTGGAGCGCTATGCCCCGGCATCGGTGCTGATCGACCAGAGCGGCCGCGTCCTCTATTTCCACGGCGCTACAAGGGACTATCTGGAGAATCCGTCTGGCGAACCGACCAGGGACCTGTTGATCATGGTCCGTGTCGGGTTGGCGGCCAGATTGCGGGCTGCGATACGCGAAGCGTCGAAAGAGAATAGAAGCGTCACGGTCATTGCCCATATCCGCGAGAACGAGACCGGCCATTCCGTCGCGATGACGGTCATGCCGCTGGCTGCGTCGCCGCAGGGCAGCTTCCTCCTGGTGAGCTTTGCGCCGGCGCCGTCGCAGCCCGATTCCGCGCCGTCGCCCACGCGTCAGGACGCAGGCGAAGCCTCCTCTGGCGAACGTGCCCTTCAGGAGGAACTGAGGGAGACCCGGGCCGAACTGCACAACACCATCGAATATCAGGAGACTACCAACCAGGAGCTGAAGGCGGCGAACGAGGAAGCCATCTCGATGAACGAGGAACTTCAATCCACCAACGAGGAACTTGAGACCTCAAAAGAGGAATTGCAGTCGTTCAACGAGGAATTGAACACCGTCAACAGCCAGCTTCAGCACAAGATCGGCGAGTTGGAAACCACGACCGACGACCTGAACAATCTGCTGGCCGGGTCGGAGACCGCGACGCTGTTTCTCGACGAAAAATTCCGCATCAAGTGGTTTGCCCCCGCGACCAGGGAGCTATTCGATTTTGTCGCGTCGGACATCGGCCGCCCAATCTTCCATTTTGCGCAGAAGTTTGCCGACGAGAACCTGTTGCAGGATGTGGAAACGGTGCTCAAGAAGCTGTCCCCGATCGAGGCAGAGGTCCGTAGCGATGCGGGCCGCTGGTATGTACGCCGCGTGCTTCCCTATCGTACGCAGGACAACCGGATCGCAGGCGTCGTCGTCACATTCAGCGACATTACCGAGCGCAAGCGCGACGCCGATGCGATCGACCGTGCCCGCGCCTATTCCGAAACCATCGTGCGGACGGTTCAGCATCCATTGCTGGTTCTGGATAGCAATTTGCGCGTCCAAACCGCCAACAAGGCCTTCCGCGAACTTTTCGCTGTTTTTGACGAAGAACCCAAAGGGCGCATTGTTTTCGAACTTGGAACCGGCGAGTGGAATAGCCCGCCGCTGCGAGGCCTTCTGGACAAGGTTCTGTCGGAGAACGAGGATATCCACGACTTCGAAATCGAGCAGGATTTCGATCTGACCGGGCGACGCTCGATGCTCCTCACTGCGTGCAAGTTGCGTCAAGAAGGAGACCATGACGACCTGATCCTGCTTGCCATCGAGGACATCACCGAGCGCAAGCGTTTCGACGAGCATCGGAATGTCCTGGTCGGCGAACTCAACCATCGCATCAAGAATGTTATGGCGACGGTGCAGGCCATCGCGTCGCAGACGCTGGGCAGCGCCACGTCGATGGAGGAAGCACGCGCAACTTTCGGGTCGCGTCTGATTGCGCTGGGAAAATCGCACGACTTGCTGACCCGTGAAAACTGGGCCGGCGCGAACTTGCGGGACATTGTCTCGGATACGGTCGCACCTCATTCGGCAGGTTCGAACCGCTTCCGGATCGAAGGCCCATACATATGGCTGGCGCCGAGCGCCGCACTCTCTATCGCAATGGCGTTGCACGAGCTGGCCACGAACGCAGCGAAATACGGCGCGCTTACAATTGAGAAAGGCCACGTCGATATCGCCTGGCAGCTTGTTGGTGACGGTAAGGATCGACAGCTCTCCATGCGGTGGTCAGAGAGCGGAGGCCCGGCTGTCATCTCACCGACACGCAAGGGTTTCGGCTCACGCCTGATCCAGCGGGTGCTGGCGGCGGAACTCGGCGGAATGGTGAGCGTTGACTATGAGACGTCCGGTGTCGTCTGCACGATAGATGCGCCCATGCCCGACAGTCAGGAAAAGGGCGAAGCGGGTTGACCGGACAGACACCGAAACGGGTTATGATCGTCGAGGATGAGGTCTTGCTTGCGATGCATCTGGAGGATCTGCTGACCGCCCTCGGGCATGAGGTCGTCGGACAAGCCACACGTATCGACATGGCGGTGGAACTCGCCCGCGAAATCGACATCGATTTCGCAGTGCTCGATATCAACGTGGCCGGGACGAAATCATTTTCTGTAGCCGATATTCTCGGCAAGCGCGGCATTCCCTTCGCGTTTGCAACGGGATACGGAGCCGAGGGTATGATGGACGGATATCGTGATTTCCCGGTGTTGCGAAAGCCGTATGCCCAGGAGGACCTGGAACGAACCATCGCGCTGATGTTTCGCGGATGACCGTGAAGATACGAACCCGCCGAGCTTGAACGGGAGAGAACGATCTATCCGGGAAGCCGGGTTTGCTCATAGCCGTCAAGGGTCAAGGCAAGTTGGTGAGAGGTCTCTGGCGTAAGCCAGTCCTGTTCCACGAGGTCGCGGAGCTTGTAGGCTCGATCCAGCGCCTGTTTGCTGGCGGCGTGCCAATCGTTGGAAGCATCGGGCTTGCCGTCCCAGCCATGTTCGGCCATCTGGAGGCAAAATTCGGCCCGTTCGTTGAGGAACCGTACCGCAGCCCGCATGACTTTTTCCATTTCCTCGAACTGCGCCGCAGCCATGTTCTCTGCGGTATAGCTGTGCCCGATGTGGCAGCCGAATTTGACGATCGAACCGACCTCGAACCTTTTCAGTGCGCCGCCGCAGTCCGGGCAGGTCACTGTCAGAGGGCGCTCGAAAGTCCGGCTGTCGATGATTTCGGGCTCTTGTCCGTCCCGTTGCGAAGAGTTTTTCGGCATGGCAACGTCCCTTCCGCCCTTTCGATCGACCAACTCAACAAGCAATTTTGGTATTTCCGCGAGCGGCAGGCAGTAATCTAGCGCGACGTGCTCAGCCGCGCTCCTCGGCATTTCGGGATAGTCGGCATCGGTCGGATCCTGGGCGATTGCAACTCCCCCGCATCGCTTGATTTCGAGCAGGCCAAGCGTCCCGTCGTTCAAGTTGCCTGTCAGGACCACGCCCACGGCGCCCGGACCATAGCTTTCAGCGAAACTCCGGAACAATGGGTCGATGGCCGGCCGCGCGCAGTTTTCCTTGGGACCACGTAAAAGACGTAGCCGTCCGTCGGCGACGATCAAATGGCGATCCGGAGGCGCTACATAGATGTGACCAGGGTAAATAGCTTCGCCGTCCTCGGCATGCTTGGCAGACAGCGGGCCAGCCGCGTTCAAAAGGGCGGGCAATTCGCTTCGATAGGCGCCGATATGAAGAACGACGAGAATAGGGGCGGAAAGCGTACTTGGCAGTGCGGCTGCCAAGGAGCGCAATGCAGCCACGCCGCCCGCCGAAGCGCCTATGGCGATGATCGAGGAACGAGCCATGACGACCTTTGATGTAGGGGCTGATCTCGGGGATCGAGGATCAACGCGGAATGTGGAGGAAGGTTCACCGGCGCGCGGATCGACATCAGAAACGGCACTGCACACACTCGGCAAAGATCGCGATGCGAAGCCGATCGACGAACCATTGAAGATCCACGACGGTCGGTACTGGAGTGGCCGGCCAAATAATACCTTTGAACGGAGCGTCGGCCGATTCCGTGACAACGAGGGCGTTGGCGATGAAGGATAGCCATCCCTCAAAGCCAATGACTGGCTCGTCCAACATGTTCGCGTAACTGACAGCTGTCTTGCGAGCAGCGATGATCGGCTTGATGGAGGCAGGTAGGTCCGCAAGTTCCTCGATTGTCTCAAAGACCGCGATTTCGAGATTGGCCATCGTCTTGCCGCCGGCACTGACTGACGTCCCGGACCCGGTCAGGACGACAAGATTCTCCATCCGCAGCCACTCTGCGATCAGCGCCTGGAGGCGGACGCGACCCTGCTTTTGATCGAGGCCGGACAGGATGTCGCCGATGTCGCCGCTCTCGGTTAGCCCTACAAGCTGGTATTCCAATGGCGTCGCGGCTGGCCCTGTCATTTCCGTCCCCCGTCGCCGTCCCTGATTGGGTTGACGATCTTTATGTCGAAGAAGTCCTTTTCGTTGTCGGTCACGACGATGCAGTCGTTGGCCTCCGCAACGGCGGCGATAATCGTGTCGAGTGCGCTTCGAGTGCGCCCCTTGGCTCGGCCGTTGGCCATGAGCCGTGCCCATATGAGGCCAGCTCTCTCGTCGAACGACAGAACCCGGCCTGCAAAAAGCATCTGCGGACCGTCCGGCCCCGCGAACCAGTTTTCGAGTTCGTCACGCCGCTTGCCCGACGGCTTCTCTAGCACGCCGCGGCGAATTTCGGCGACAGTGAGCGAGGCGATGAAAAGGTCATCGTCCTTTTGGTCAGCCATCCACGCGAGGAGGGACTCCGACGGGGTCGGCTTCGTAATGTTGCTGATGATGTTCGTATCGAGCAGATATCGCATCAGATCTCCACCTTGCGTCCTTCTTCGCGAGGACGGCTAAGGTCGAGATCGGCTCCAACGAGCGGGGATCGGCGCAGCGCGGCAAGGATGCCGCCTTTCTTCGGTGGCTCACCGGCGATGGTCTGGCTGACAGCCGCGCGGAGACGAGAGGCATCCGGGCCATCTTCGGCCAGGCGGCGGGCCAATGATCGGATGAGGTCGCGATCGGCATCGCGACCAAGCACCTCGAAGCGCGCCAAGCCGCGCTCGCTTAGGCGAGATCGATAGTTTTGAATGGCGCGTTTTTGCGAGCTGCCCACGGTAACCTCCGACTTATTTCCAGTAATATAACCAGAAGGTAGCGTTTTAACAAGGTTCGATTACCACGCGCGGCTCGCCTGCGGCCGGATGGCATCCGCTCGCGATGCGTGATATGGTTTGAATGACGGTACTTTTTGACGCGAGTCGAGTACGCCGCCGGGCGCCGCTAGGTGCAAAGATCGTCCGACTGGTGCCGATAGTTGGCGAAACCTCAAAAATATTTTTTTGGCAATTTTCCCTTTAAAATCAAAAGCGTAACTTTTTGACGGCCTCAGTGTCGGAATTTTCGCGCCGACAAGAGGAATTTGCCAGCAATTTCAATTGGTTGTATGCTGCTTAAACAATCGAGTGGGAATGACGGATACAAATGGCGACCGTGGCGTCGTTTTGGGGCGGAATCCGAACACATATGGGTTTCGATTGAGGTCACGCCACGCGAGGGCATTCTCATGCTCGCGTGGCGGAATCACATGTCATATTCCTTTGGAGTTCTCGGCATGCTGCGGGCGAGGATGATCACCGGCAGAAGTCCCACTACGACGATAAACAATGCTGCGATAGAGCCATCCTCATAGGTGCCACGGGCGGCCTCGCCATAGAGATGCGTCGCTAGAGTCTCGAAGTTCAGAGGGCGTAGCAACAGGGTTGCCGGGAGCTCCTTCATGCAATCGACAAAGATCAGGATTGCTGCCGCTGCCAGGGCCGGTCTCAGCATTGGGATGTGGACCCGCGTCAATGTCCGCCACGAGCCGGCACCCAGAGTACGCGCCACACCATCGATCGAGTCGGGAATTCGGCTAAATCCGCTTTCAAAGCCTCCGGTCGCAATGGCCAGAAAGCGCAGGGTGTATGCAATGACGAGGGCCGAACCGGATCCCAGGATCAAGAGCCCAATATGGGTCTCACTCACCAGAGCGGCAAGCTGTGCGAGAGTTCTGTCGAAGGCCGTCACGCAGAACAGGACGCCGATGGCCAGGACCGTTCCAGGCACCGCATAACCAATCATAGACAGGCGCGCCGCACTCAAGCTCAGGCGACCCGGTATGGTGCGCGCAGCATAAGATACGACGAGCCCCAAGAACAAAGCTGACGCCGTTCCGGCAAGAGACACAAGGACAGTGTTCGAAACCTCATTCAGCAACGCGGGTGAGATTCCAATGAAGTCCATTCGCGCGAAAGCGGCGAAGGCCAGATACAGGGCTGGCATTGCGAAGCCCGCTAATACTGGCAGGCTCACAGCGCATAAAGCGAGAAGACCTGTCCAAGTCCCTAACGCCCGCGGCTCCATTCTTCGAGGGCGCAAAGCTGACAGGGCAAAACTCTGACGTCGGCGCCCCCAGCGTTCGATCGAAATCAGGGTAAGAACAAAAAGCAGCAAGACCAAAGCGATTTGCGCCGCACCGGCCAGATCGGAACGCGTGACCCAGGTTGTGTAGATCGATACAGTCAAGGTCTGAATGCCTAGAAATTCAGAGGCACCAATGTCATTGAGCGTCTCCATCAGCACAAGGGCTATGCCGATTGAAAGCGCCGGTCGGGCAAGTGGCAAAGCCACCCGCCAGAACGCTCCGGAGTAGCTCGCCCCCAGTGTCCGGGAAACGTCCACGAGATTGGCGGCCTGAGTCACGAACATCGTACGGACCATGACGTAGACATAAGGGTACAGCACGAATGACAGGACGAGGATGCAACCTGCCATCGACCGAATATCGGGAAGGATCAGTTGGCGCGGACTGTCATATCCCAGAAGCCATCTTAGCCACGTCTGCACCGGCCCAACTGGATGAAGCAGATCAAGATAAGCGAAGGCAACAATGTAGGTCGGAACCGCGAGGGGAAGAATCAGCGCCCATTCAAAGATCCCTCGCCCCGGGAAGTGATAGGCACTGACCAGCCATGCCGTACCGCAGCCTATTGTCCCCGTCAGAACGCCGACGCCGGTCAGTAGAATGAGCGTATTCCACGCCGCTCGCGGCAGCACGCTGGCGAGCAGATGGGGCCAGAGGCTAAAATCCCCTGCGAACGCAATACCAATGAGCGTCGCTATGGGGATCATCACCAGCGTAGCGATCCCGTATGCTGCTGCGAGCCAGCCAAAGTGGGGACGAGGCCACCACGAC
Organism: Rhodoligotrophos appendicifer; assembly: GCF_007474605.1. NCBI lineage: Bacteria > Pseudomonadati > Pseudomonadota > Alphaproteobacteria > Hyphomicrobiales > Rhodoligotrophaceae > Rhodoligotrophos > Rhodoligotrophos appendicifer. The sequence continues at coordinate 12,704 of NZ_VHKL01000004.1, forward strand.
CGAAGAGAGCGACGGTTCACCCTGTCCCTGGAATGAACCGCCACCTCAATTGGCTGCTGTACAGACTGCAAAGTTCGAGTGCTCAAAGGCTCGGATTTCGCCGCGTGGCCGAAGGTCAATTATCGAAGCCGACCTTCTCCGCCAATTCGCTTGCTTCCTTTCGGAAGCCGGCGATCTCGACCAAAGGCTTGTCATCGACCTTCAACTCACCAAAGGCCGCAATGATCGGATCTACAGCCACGCCGGCGCGCACAGGATACTCGTAGCCAGCTTCGGCGTAGATCTTCTGGGCCTCGGGCGAAGCGAGATATTCGAGGAAAGCTATTCCTTCCGCCTTGTTGGGCGCATGTTTTGCGATGGAAGCGCCGCTGACATTGACCTGAGTTCCGCCGTCCTTGAAGGTCGGCAGTATGACTTTGATGGCTTGCGCCCATTGCTCCTGATCGGGGCCACCCTTGCCGCTCGCCATGAGGCCAACATAGTATGAATTCGCAATCCCGATCTCGCAAATTCCCGCCATGATGTCGCGAGCGACGTCTCGGTCGCCGCCGCCTGCCTTGCGCGCCAGATTTGCTTTAACGCCCTCAAGCCAGGCTTGCGTTTTCTCAACGCCATAATGGGCGATGTAGTCTGCAAACAAAGCCGTGTTGTAGGGATGCTGACCAGAGCGTATGCAGACCTTCCCTTTCCATTCGGGCGCCGCCAAATCCTCATAATTGAAACTTTTAAGATCAAGATCCTTGGCGGCATAGAGAACCCGAGCGCGTGATGACAATGCGAACCAGTTGCCGTCGGCATCCCGCAATTGAGGCGGGATGGCGCTTTCCAGCGCTTCGGATTTTACCTTTTGGGTCAGGCCCTTCTCGACCAGATCGATCAACCGACCAAAGTCTACCGTCATCAAGACATCAGCAGGTGAACCTGTCCCTTCCGAAGCCACTCGCTCTGCTAAGCCGTCCTTCAGGTACAAAGCGTTAATCTTCGTTCCCGTCGACGCTTCGAAAGACTCGATCAGCGGCTTGATCAGGCCAGGCTCCCGCGTTGTGTAAAGGTTCAATTCGGCAGCAATAACTGCCGTGCCCAAGCCGATGAACAATCCGAGGCCTAAGATAACAGAAGGGACTACCCTGTTGATTGGCATTAGAAATCTCCCCTGAGCAGATCGAGCCTGGGTTCGGCTCTCCCGTGCAAGAGCATAAGTTGACTTTAGATGTCAACAATTCCCTGAAGAGATGAAATGTTATGTCCTAGCTTGTCGAAGATGATTGCTGACGCCGGGTCGGGAGCGAGCCAACACCTGTCCCCCCGGCTTGCTCGGGTAGCACCACAATGCGTCACCACAATCACATTAGACAGACCCTCAACTTCAATGTGAATTTCTTCGCTTTCCCCTCGAAAGACACAATTTACGATCTTGCCAGCTATCTTCCCGCTTTCCCTGGAAAGTTTAATCGCACTGGGCCGCAGCAGAATGAGCCCCTCCTCCCCTTCAGGCCGGTTTGGCCGGACAGGAAACCTGCCAAGGGCCGTGACCATGGCACCGCCTTGGCAAGTGCCTGCGATTTCATTGAAGTCACAGAAGAAGCGAGCAGCAAAGGGTGATGCTGGCCGGGTGTAGAGTTCACGGCCGCTACCGACCTGTACAATTCGGCCGCTCCGCATGAGGACCACGCGGTCGGATACCATTAGCGCTTCCTCGGGTTCGTGGGTGACCAAGATGCAAGTCATTCCAAAACGGCGAAGAACCATGATGGTCTCGGCACGCACCTTCTCGTGCAAGCGCCTGTCGAGATTGGAGAAGGGCTCATCCATCAACAACAATTTCGGCCGCGGAGCCAGCGCCCGCGCCAGAGCCACACGCTGCTGCTCTCCGCCAGACAGGGAGTGCGGATAGCGCTCTGCAAGATCCTTGATCTCAAGCTGCTCTAGCGTTTCAGCAACCCTCGCGCGGCGTTCGGCATTCGGCAGCTCTGTCAAGCCGAAAGCAACGTTTTTGGCGACCGTCAAATGCGGGAACAGTGCATAATCCTGAAACATGAGGCCGATGTCGCGGTGCTCCGGGGAGACAAAAGTCCCGCTGCCCGCCATCACTTCACCGTCTAGTTGGATCGTGCCCGTTGTGGGCTGATCTACTCCAGCGATCAGGCGCAATAGACTGGATTTTCCACAGCCGGAATTACCAACCAGGCAGACGATCTCACCCGCGTCGACCTCCAGGCAAAAATCATCAACAATCCTTCGGTTGCCAATCGTTTTTCCGAGCCCGTCCACCCGCAAGGAGGCGGCTCTGCAAACAACAGGTGGCTTTGTCATGATTGGCGGGCTCACGCTTTAGAGGGATTTCGGTTCAGCCGTCGGGACATGGAATGGCGGGATCACTTACCATATTCCGCACTCGCCGGCTCCATGACCAGACGCCCAAGAAGCTGGTCCATCCTGTCGCGAGATCCTCATACTTGCTCTTAGCCTCTCGAGCGCAATTAACATCGTTTCTTTATTCGAGATCATCCATCCTCCGAGAGCGTGGGGGATGAATCGAATCTTGCCTCACTCAGATTGATCGAGCGCCCACTGCCTTGGCTGGCTGCGTCAAAGCAGACGGAAACGGATGCGTGGCGTCACCCCTTCAGCCGCTTTCAAGTTTGCGCACCGCAAAAGGCCATGTCACTGCATCCGCGGCGAACAGGGCCCACCAGACTATCGCAGGCTGCAGGGCCAGACGCGGTCCATGGTACCACCAGCCAATCTGCCCGGGCGTCGGGAGCGCCGCATTCGTCGCATGTTCGATATTCGCAGGGAAGACCCCTGCCGCATATATCGCGAGAGCTAATCCTGCCCACCACCGCAGCCTCGGATGCATCAGAGCAATCGCACCCAGAGCCTCACAAATGCCAGTCGCTATGACGACCTGGTAGGGATAGGGGACCCAGGAAGGAACGATGGAAACGAAGGCGTCCGGTACAGAAAAATGAAACAGCGCCGCCGAGAGGTAAAAGATGATCAGAAGCCATCTTGCAGCGCGTCGGAGCGTATGAATCCTGGAAGCCGATAACGCTTTGATCATTCGTCCCACCTTGCTCGCTGACCGACAAGACGGGACGGTCAAACTCTTTCCGCCAACCTCCTCATCGCCTTGGCAGTTCCAGGATCAGCCGGAAAGAAAGATTCGATTGTCACTTCCGACAGCGTCACATCGATTGCAGTGCCGAAGATCGTTGTGGCGCTAAGAAAGGAAAGCGGGCCCTCATCACTGGCCAGTTTCAATGGTACCGCGATGCCGCCATGGGCGGTCTGCTCGCCCCGCGAAGACGAAACTTGCGGTGGCGGAGGGTAGGCTTTGAGCTCCGCAAACAAAGCTGCGAGCTGCATGTCGGCCGAGACCTCGATCTCACGAGCAAGGCGGGCTAAGACATGGTCCCGCCATTGGCGAAAGTTAAGGATCCGCGGCGCTAGTCCCTCAGGATGTAGGCTTAGGCGCAACACGTTGATTTCGCTCACTAGCAAGTGTCCTGCCACGCCTGAAAGGAGAATACCGACCGCCTTGTTAGCTGACAACAACATCCAGTGTCTGTTCACTGCGAGTGCAGGATGCGGGTCATGACCCTGGAGTAGCCGCTCGATCGCTTCGCGAGCGGCGTCGAACTCGGGCGCGACCATAGGACGATGAGGATAGGCCGGTGCAAATCCGGCTGCCAGGAGGATCGCGTTGCGATCGCGAAGCGGCACTGCAAGCTGCTCTGTCAGCCGCAGAACCATTTCTCGGCTCGGCCGTGACCTCCCGGATTCGAGAAAACTCAAATGGCGTTGCGAGATCTCGGCATCGGCGGCAAGCGCGAGTTGACTCAAACGACGGCGTTGCCGCCAATCACGCAACAGAATACCGACGGGGAGCTGTTCTTGCGGCATGTGCCAAGATTATCCATGGGGGTCAGTATCAGCAATTACTCCTCACGTAATCGACCGTCGACCGAAATCCGGCAAGGATCACACTCCATAGCCTGCTGCTTAGCCACAATACATAAAGAGGATCCTTGATGACCAGTTATGCAGTTGCTCACCTTCGTGACGTCGTGATGAGCCCAGCATTGATCGAGTATGTCCAAGCAATCGACGGCACACTCGCTCCGTTTGAGGGCCATTTCATCATTCATGGCGGGGAAAAGATCGTGTTGGAAGGGCATGTCGCCGATGATCTGATCGTCATAGCCTTCCCCGACCGCCAGAGTGCTCTCGGATGGTATGACTCTCCTGCCTATCGGGCCATCTTGGACAAGCGCAAAGGTAGCTCGAAGGGCGAAGTCTTCATCATCGACGGGGTGGAAGACGGCCACCGCGCCATCGACATTTTGCATCCCTAATCGTCCCGGTGTTCTTGGGAGTGGACCAGGAAGCGTGCAGTTGTAGGTGGTCAGGAGTCTGACCGCTTTACTATGGCCACGTAGAACCCGTCAGTCTGATGGCGCGCCGGGGTTAACAGCAAACCTATACCTGGCGAGACTGTCTCGACGGGGTCGGCGGAGAGGGCAGTCTTCCAAACCTCGCGCCAGTCCGTTGCCATGAAACTCGGATTGCGCGAAAGAAAACCGTTGATCTGATCCTCATTCTCCTCCGGCAAGACCGAGCAGGTGACGTAAATGAGCCGACCTCCCGGACGCAGGAGTTCGGCACCGCGGTCGAGAAGTGCCCGCTGCTCCTTCTGCCGGGCTTCCAAACCGGCAGGCTTCAGGCGCCATTTGGCGTCCGGATGGCGGCGCCAGGCACCGGTCCCGGTGCATGGGGCATCAACGAAAACGCAGTCGAGCTTATCCTTCAGCGCATCAACGCGGTCGCTTTCATGCGCTCCGATGACCTGCACGTTGCGCGCAGCCGCTCGGGCCAACCGCGCAAAGATCGGTCGGAGCCGGCTGGCATCGGCATCAAATGCGTAGATCTGCCCTTTGTTCTCCATGACCCCCGCCAGGGCAAGCGTCTTGCCGCCGGCTCCGGCACAGAGGTCGGCCACCTGGTCACCCGGCTTTGCACCTGCCAACAGCGCCGCAATCTGCGATCCCTCATCCTGGATTTCAAAGGCCCCCCGCTCATGGGCTGGCTCACGCTCCACATTGGCATTACGGCCGAAACCAATCGCGGGCGCTATTCGCAGCCCCAAGGGAGACATTGGGGTTGGTTCGGCCCCAAAGCGAGCCAAGGCCTTGAGAAGCTTCTCACGAGTGCTCTTGAGCGAGTTGACGCGCAGGTCGATCGGCGCTCGTTGTGCAAGCGCCCTCCCCTCGATCGCGACCGAGTCTCCAAAGATCCGCTCAAGAGAAGGATGGAGCCATTCGGGGTAATCTCCCTCGATCCATGGGTCTGCAGCCGCAGTCAGTGGGGTGGTCACCCTCTCATGTTCATCTTCGGTCAAGGGCCTCGGCGCATGAGGACCGGCCAACGCCTCGGCCAAGGCCTCGCCGCCTCCACCTAAAATGTCGGACGCAGCCGCCAGTATCAAAGAGCGGGGATCATCGCTGCCCATCCGGGCGGCGAGTGAATTCCGCCTGCGTTGAGTGTCGAAGATCAGATTTCCGATGGCCGACCGATCGCCAGAGCCCGCAAAGCGATGAGCACGGCCCCAATCCTTAAGGGCTTCGGGGGCCGGCCGGTGCCTCGTCTGCATCTCCTCCAGGACTTCGATGGCTGCCTGTATCCGTGCTCCGGGAGTCATCGTTCCTGCAAATCCTTATTCCGCCCGCGGCGTGCCGCCCGGGCTTTAACCGTCGTGAGGCTGCTCCATATCACATGCGAGAGGGATAGTTTGGCGACTCTCTGGTAATGGTCACATCGTGAACATGACTTTCTCGGGCGCCCGCGGAAGAAATCCGTATGAATTCAGCACGCTCCCGAAATTCTTCCAGCGATGCAGAGCCGGTGTAGCCCATGGCTGCGCGCAAGCCACCTACGAGTTGATGAAGAACGCTGGCCAAAGGGCCCTTATAAGGCACCTGACCTTCAATCCCTTCCGGCACCAGTTTCAGTTGATCCTTCACATCCTGCTGGAAGTAGCGATCAGCCGAGCCTCGAGCCATGGCGCCAAGCGAACCCATGCCGCGATAGGATTTGTAGGACCGCCCCTGGTAAAGGAACACTTCGCCGGGGCTCTCGTCCGTGCCCGCCAGCAGAGATCCGACCATCGCGACATTCGCGCCTGCTGCCAGCGCCTTCGCCAGATCACCGGAATATTTGATGCCGCCGTCGGCGATCACCGGCACGTCGGCCTTCTGTGCTTCGGTCGCGCTGTCGATAATGGCGGACAATTGGGGCACACCGACGCCTGCAACAATGCGCGTCGTGCAGATTGAACCTGGCCCGATCCCAACCTTTACTGCATCTGCCCCTGCATCAATCAGCGCCTTGGTCGCTTCGGCGGTCGCCACATTGCCAGCGATCACCTGGACTTTGTTGCTCAAACGCTTGATGCGCTTCACCTGATCCAGCACATGCACCGAGTGACCGTGCGCCGTGTCAACAACCACCAGGTCAACCCCGGCATCGATCAGAAACTCCGCGCGCTCGAACCCCTTATCGCCGGTACCCGTCGCTGCAGCCACGCGCAGGCGTCCCTGATCGTCCTTGCAAGCATTGGGATGCTGAGCTGCCTTTTCGATGTCCTTAACGGTAATAAGACCCACACAACGGAAGTCATCGTCGACCACCAGCAGCTTCTCGATACGATGCTTGTGCAGGAGACGCTTCGCCTCATCTCGGTCCACCGTCTCGCGAACAGTGATCAGATTTTCCTTCGTCATCAGCTCGGAAACGAGCTGCCGCAAGTCTGTCGCAAAGCGCACGTCCCGATTGGTTAGAATACCGACCAGTTTCCCGCCGACGCCGTTGCCGCTGCGTCTGGTTACGGGGATCCCGGAGATCCGGTGACGGCTCATCAGTTCCAACGCATCAGCCAAGCTCGCATCTGGCGCGATGGTCACGGGATTCACGACCATGCCTGATTCGAACTTCTTGACCTGCCGAACGTGCTCGGCCTGCTGCTGAGGTTCCATGTTTCGGTGCAGCACGCCAAGTCCCCCCGCCTGCGCCATGGCAATGGCCAAGGGGGCCTCGGTAACAGTGTCCATGGCCGCGGAAATGATGGGAATATTCAATATGATGTCACGCGTCAGGCGAGTACTCGTCGCGACTTCCGCCGGCAGAACAGAAGAAGCCGCCGGCTTCAGAAGCACATCGTCGAATGTCAGAAAAAGCGGAAATGACGTTGCCGCCGGGGTCGCCATGATGCCAGCCTCCATGCGAGCCTCACAGTCGGCTCCCTAAAATCCAAGGTTGGCGAGCGTCTTTAACACCGGTGCGGTGCTTTGGAAAGGGCTTCCCATGCGTAGCTCCTTTGCAGTCTTCGCCCCTTGACCCATCGATCAGGCGAGCACATTTTGCGGATAGGATCGCCTAATGCCCCGCCGACGTCTCATCGCCCTCATCGTTGCTTGCGCGCTGTTCATGCAGCAACTGGACTCGACCGTCCTGGGAACGGCGCTGCCTGCAATTGGACGGTCTTTCAACGTCGATCCGCTGACTTTGCATCTTGCGATGACCGCTTACCTCATCAGTCTAGCGGTGTTTATGCCGATTTCCGGCTGGATGGCGGACCGCTTCGGTGCGAGGCGGGTTTTTTGCCTCGCCATTGTCATCTTCACCGGAGCATCCGTCGCATGCGGCCTTTCTCCCGGGGTCAACAGCCTGATCGCCGCGCGCGTCGTTCAAGGCATCGGCGGTGCGATGATGGTGCCCGTGGCACGGCTCGTTTTGGTGCGCAATGTTCCCAAAGCAGAGCTTCTCGGCGCCATGGCGTGGGTGACCATGCCCGCGCTGGTCGGGCCGGTGCTTGGCCCGCTGGTCGGAGGCTTTCTCGTCACCTATGCCACATGGCACTGGATTTTTTGGATCAACGTTCCCTTCGGCATTATCGCCATCATCCTCGCCATGCTCGTCATCGACGAGGTGCGCGAGCCGGAGGTGCCGCCACTCGACATGATAGGCTTTCTCCTATGCGGCATCGGTATTGCCGCCGTGGTCTTCGGGCTTGAGAATGTCAGCGATGGCATACTCTCTCCGGTGGCGTCCCTGACGTTGGCCGGCCTGGGGTCGCTCTTGCTTACGGGTTACGTTTACCGCGCTCTCGCAATGCCTCACCCCATCATCGACATACGGCTGCTCAAGGTATCAACGTTTCGGGCCAGTGTTGTAGGCGGAACTCTGTTCCGGATCGGTGTGGGCGCACTTCCGTTCCTGCTGCCGCTGCTGCTGCAAATCGGGTTTGGAAAAAATGCGTTGGAGTCAGGTGCGGTGACGTTTGCCGCCGCAGCGGGCGCTCTGGTCATGAAGGCTGGGGTCGCGCAGATCCTCAACCGATGGGGTTTCCGCAAAGTCATGATTTATAACGCCGTCCTCAGCGGCCTCAGCATGGCAGCCTGCGCCTTGTTCTCCCCCGCCACCCCCTATTGGGTCATGATCTTCGTCCTGCTCGTCGGCGGTCTGTTCCGATCATTACAGTTCACCGCAATCAATACGGTGGCCTTCGCCGACCTTCCTTCCCACTCGCTGTCAAATGCAACGAGCTTCACCAGCATGACTCAACAATTGGCGCTGAGTATCGGCATCGCCGTCGGCGCGGCATTGCTTCAAATCGCTTCGCTTGAAGGCGACGGCCCGCTGGAAACTAGCGATTTCGCCTTCGCTTTCCTGTTTGTCGGTTTGCTATCGGCGTCTTCCGCGGTCCTCTTCGCCCGACTGCATCGAGACGCGGGAGCGGAAATGTCTGGACGCGCCATTCAGGTGTCTGGGTCAGGAGGTGCAACTGCTCCAGCTGTAGCAGCGATCCGGCGAGCCCAAGGAGCTGTTGACGACGAGTGATGCCGTCAGTTGCGGCCTCGAAAGCCGGTCGCCAAGACGTAAAGTTCCGCCGAATCAGCGCGGCTGGCTTGCGGCTTGACGTGGCGAACGGTTTCGAAGGAGCGCTTCATGCCGGAGAGTAGGTCGTTCTCGGCCCCCCCTTGCAGGACTTTGGCCAGGAAGGCCCCCTTCGGCGACAGTACATCATAGGCAAGTTCGAGTGCCGCCTCACAGAGAGCCATGATCTTCAAGTGATCGGTACGGCTGTGGCCTGTTGAGGGCGCCGCCATGTCCGACATCACCAGATCAGCCTCTCCTCCCATCGCTTCCAAGATCCTGTTCGGAGCCTCCGGGTCCAGGAAATCAATGATCATCGACTGGGCACCGGGCACCGCCTCAAACTCGTTAATGTCGACAGCGAGAAGCTTGCCGCGCCCCTTCTCGGCACCAATCTTCCTGGCCGCGACCTGAGACCAGCCACCAGGGGCTGCACCGAGATCCACAATGCGCATGCCGGGCTTCAAGATCCGATAGCGCTTATCGATCTCTTCAAGCTTAAATGCGGCGCGGGACCGATAGCCAAGACGCTTAGCTTCAGCGACATAGGGGTCGTTCAGTTGCCGCTCAAGCCAAAGTTTTGAGGAAAGGCTGCGCTTCTTTGCCGACTTCACCCGGACGGTGAGTTGGCGGCTGCCGTCGTTTTTGCCCATCATACTAAACTTACCGCCGCCACACTCCGCTGCGCCGCGCTGCGGCCGAAAACTCCATCTTCGACCATCATTGTTGTCAGTATTCCTTCCCGCAAACCCCGATCGGCAACACGGATCAACTCACTCGGCCACAATGACTGAATGCCTTCCAAAATCGCACATCCCGCCAGAACCAAGTCGGCACGGTCACGGCCGATGCAAGGGCTCGCCGCTCGCTGTTCATAGGACATAGCCAGCAGCTGTCTGGTCACTGTCCAGACATCGTTCCGGCGCAGCCAACACCCGTCGACCTTGTTTCGATCATAGCGCATCAAGGACAGATGTACGCCGGCAATTGTTGTGACCGTACCAGACGTGCCCAGAAGATGATCAGGCGGCGTCTCGGGCCCTGCCCCACAGGCAACGGCAAAATCTTCGAGCGCCGGCCTGATGTGATTGATCATGTCCTCGAAGCTGCGCTCAGTGACGTCGATTCCACCGAACAACTCCGCCAGCGTTACAACGCCGAATGGCAGCGACGTCCATTTTGCGATCCGATAATTGCCGTGCTCTATGACCAGCCACATGAGCTCGGTAGAGCCACCGCCAATATCGAAGACGAGCGCATTGCTTGCATCGGGCGCTAGCAGCGCCGCGGACCCTGCAACAGCAAGCTGAGCCTCAAGCCCACGATCGATGATCTCAAGTCGGAGGCCCGTCTCACGCGCCACGCGATCAATGAAGCTCGGTCCATTTTCTGCCATTCTGCAGGCTTCGGTGGCAATCAGCCGGAACCGGGAGGCTTTCTGCCACGCCAATTTACCGGCACAAACACGCAAAGCATCGATCGTCCTGCTCATGGCCGCGTCGCTCAGCCTTCCGCTCGCGCCAACGCCCTCGCCCAACCTCACGATACGAGAAAAAGCATCAATCACCTGAAAGCCGCTCGAAGCAGGCTTTGCGATCAACAGCCGACAATTGTTCGTGCCAAGGTCAAGTGCGCCGTAGATCGGATCACCGGGAGCCCTGCCGGCATTCCGCGGTTGGATAAAATCCCGAAGCCCCAGATTGTCGGGCACTCCGCTAATTGCCTTGAAGCCATTCGGCCCTACAGCAAGTTGGCTGACATCGCTTGATGGGCCGTTCAAAGTTCCATTCGCTGGTCGGGTCTGCACCGTTGTGGCAGCCGACAGCAGCTCGGCCCGTTGTGGGGAGACCGAAACGGGCAACGACTTCCGGCGCCGCCGCGATCTGCGACGTCGCTTGGAAGACTTGTGCGCCGATTTCTCCCCTCCGATCTTCGCGTCCACAGGGCCATCACTTGGCAGCCGACGCATTTTCGCCTTCTTGGCTCCAAATACGTACAGGCTGCTTTTCCATTCTATGTGGAACAGTCTAACACCTTGCTGGCCAACGTAAAGCTAAGAGCGGCAAGCGATTGATACAATCGGGCACAGAGAAGAGTCTACCTCGCGGCCTGCGATCCAACTCTTTCATGCCAGAACAGAGAAACCTATCTTGCTAGCGAATGAAATACGCTTGAGCATGACCAGCGCAAAGGCGGAAGAACCGCTGGAGGGGTGGGCGGATTTCGCTTTCTGGTCAATGGGGTGGCATCGGGATAAAGACCGGGGGTTTGCCCTGCATCTTCGAACGCATCTTTATGGCTCCATCGTCAGAGTCGTGCGGTTTCAGATAGACGTAAAACGGGTTGCGGCGCCCCACGATGTCATCGACCGGCTCTGCGCTCTGGCTGATAAGCATGTCGTCTTCTACGCGCACATGCATGTAACCTGGAATGAGCTCCGCCCAGTTCTCCACATTAGCCTTAAAGATAACGTCATAGGAAAAACTGTCGGAGACCTTTACGACGCCCCAGGTTGTCCCTGGTGCAGGACTTGATGGAACCTCCTTCCAAACCAGCCCCGACTGAATGAAGATCCGCACCGGATTCAGCATCACGTAAAGCGGTATCTCGGGATCAATATTCTGCATGGTGAGCGTCAGACGGTAGGACTCGCCATCGGCCTCGTAGGTGATTCGACGCAGTTCGACATAGAGGGAGGTAAACGCAGCATTCTCAAGCTGCAGCCGCTCCTGCTTCTGCTGTTCAAGCAGGCGGTTCTGGTACCAGCCAATTCCGCCATCCACGGCAAAGGCGATGACGAAAAGCGCTACCAGCCCAAGCACTACGGGAGAGTCCCACAACCCCCTGACGCGGCCAAGACCAACCGCAACAGCTTTCGATGGCGCCGACGTCTTTCGCGGAGCGGCTTCGCGAAGCCTCGTCAACAACTCGCCAGATCCTTCATCCTGGCTCGTCGGCGTGCTCAGGCCTGATCTGCGTCGGACCACCCGCAACTCTGATTGCAGTGAAGCCAGCTGCTTCCAGAGATCCCGGATCAGATTATCCTTTGCTTCCGGGGACAAATTTCCCAGATCCGGCCGACGCTGCTGCGGGCTCACGTCACCACCGCCCCATCGGCGAGATGAACGATTTGATCTGCCTGCTCGGCCAAGGTCAGATTGTGGGTGACCAGGATCAGCGTCATTCCTCGATCACGGTTTACGGCGAGAAGCTCATCCATGATCTCGATTTCGGTCTGTTCATCGAGATCGGATGTCGGCTCATCCGCGAGCAGGACAGACGGGTCGTTAATCAGCGCCCGAGAGATTGCAGCACGGCGCTGCTCGCCGGCGGAGACCTCGGAGGGGTAAGCATCCAGATGATCCCCCAGTCCGAGTTGGCTCAGCAGTTCGGTGGCTCGGGCATAGATCTCGACGGCGGGCCGCCTGCGGTTCAGCATCGCCGGAAGTGCCACATTATCAATCAAGCGCAACGTCGGTAAAAGACTCGCAAATTGGAACACATAACCCAGGCGCCGATTGCGGAAATCCGCCAGCGCATTCTCCGACAGAGTCCAGATGTCGCTGCCATCCACAGTCACTCTGCCGGCGCTGGGGCGGCTAAGGCCGCCGACCATCGCCATCAGCGAGGATTTACCCGAACCCGAGCGACCAATGATCGCTGCGAAGCAGCCGGCCACTATATCGAGCGAGACGCCGCGTACCGCATCGACTCTGCCTCTTTCGGTCACGTAGGTCTTTGTTAGTCCTTCGCAGCTGAGCATGTTCAACCTTCGCCACGGATCAGATCGTAGGCATCTCGCCGGCTGGCTCGCCAAGCGGGATAGAGAGTTCCGAGCCCACCGATAATGGCGGCCAGGATGATCGCCGTGACAGCGAAAGCAATGGTGACAGTTCCCTCAAGCCAGATAAATGGAACGCCAATATTGTCGAGATAATAGACCAAAGACCGCTCGTAGAACTGCATCGCAAGCACGCCGAGGACAACGCCAACGATCCCCCCTACCCCAGTGGCGATCACCGCTTCGAGGAGCATGGCGCCGACAATCTGGCCGCGCCTTGCTCCAATCGCCTTCAGCAGCCCCAACTCGTTGCGCCTTTCGGTAATGATGGCGGAGAACAAGACGCTGACCATGAGGGCGGTCGACACGAACATCAGCACCATGAGCGCCAAAATACCGCTGAGAAGCGCCGTCAGCCCCTGGCGTATGCCGGTCAAGGTGCTGTCTCCAGCAATAATTTTGACCCCTTTGACTGCTGAGAGAATGGCAAAGCGAACCTGGAGCTCGGTCGCGCCTCCTGCCAACTCCACAAGGAAACCCGTGACCTTGTTCGGTTGCAGCACCGAGGGCAAGCTGCCCGTCTGGGCGTGAATCGCAGGACCCAAGGTCGCCAGGGACGCCATGCTCATGAACAGCCCGCGCTCATGCGTTCCAACACCCGTCGCTGCGAGTTTTCCATATACCGTAAAGGGCTTGCCAAAGACCAACATCTGGCTGCCCAGGGGCGCGTCCCGGCGGGCACCGATAATTACGTCATCTTGCGCCAAGTCGCGATTGAGTTTCTCGGCAAGCCACGGTTGGACTGTGAAGTCTCGAAGGGGCTCGAAGCCGATGAGATCAATTGGTTCGTGGGCACCCCCAACACCAGAATGCTCGGTGCGAACGATCTGTTGCGGCGCCAGACGACCCACCCCTTTAAGATTTGCTCGGTCGAGGACGTCTGAATCCAGGGTGAGATCGGTAGGTTCCACAGTCAACAGCGCCGCAGTGATATTGGTGAGGGCCCCCTCCGGCACCACCATCAGGTCGGCGCCCATGCGGGTAAAGCCGACCGTCATGCTGCTCTGGATGCTGCGCATTAGGGTGGCGCCGGTAAAGACGCCACCGCTGCCTATGGCGACGGCAGCGATCAGCAGAAGCGTGCGTGACTTGCGACGCACCAGATTTTGCAGTGCCAAGCTCGCGAGCAGCCAATGAAGGCTGCCCTGCTCAACCGCCATGGCTAAAGACGCTGCTTAAAGTGTGCACGAGCGGGTGTGCTTCATATGGGCCAGTTCGGTCGGGATAATCACGCAATCATGGTGGCCACCGTTGCTCGGCAGGATCCCAAGCAAGGTATCGGTCGCGGTATCGATCACTGCGATGCCGCTGGATTGGCGCTGAAAGCCACTAAAGGGCGTGAGCACATATTTGCCGTCATAGGTGATCGCCGGCGTCTGAAGGTCGGGACCGATCCCCTGGATTTCCTTGATGATCGTCCATGTCTCGGTATCTACCACCATGATACCGCTATAGGCCGGCGAGGGATGCAGGATCGACAGATAGAGCTTCTTGCTGTCGAGGGAGAAGACCATGTGAAAGGGATTGGGATATTTGCCTCGCCACAATGGGTCCTCGACATGGGCGATCTTGCGCCAGTTCTTCGGGTTCGGATCCGCGCAGGAGAAGATCGAACAATTGTTCTCGCGCAGATTGTTCATCATGCAGAGAAATTTACCATCAGGCGAGAAGCCGATCTCATGGCCGGGAGAGTGGATCTTGTCGAATGTGACTTTCCAGGTGCCGTCATCAACCCGGTCGATCGGATACTGGTCCTGGCTGTCCTTATTGAACTGCAGGAAAGCTACGGGCTCGAAATCGTTCTCGGCGTCCAAGATGCAGATGCCGCCGCAGAGACGCACGACTGTAGCTGCCCAACGCCCTTCAGGATGCCAGATCGTCCCGTCGGCTCCCGTCAAGGACAGAGGATCGGGTCCGGTGAGCGATCCTTCCTCGACGAAGAGCTCCCCCATGGGCACCATTTCCCAATCGATCTTCTGGCCCTTGGTGCCGCGGTAATCGAATTTTCCCGTTCTCGGATCCGGCTCCATCCGTTTGATGGTCATCGTGCCGCCCTTGATCCAGGCTTCACGCAGCTCACGGACATTCGGCTCCCAATCAAAACGCAACGCCGCCTTCACGCGTGAGGTCGTGCGATCGAAGCAGGCAGCGATGTCCTTCTGGCCATCGGTGACGAAATAGGACTGGGCATCCTTGGGATTGACGGTCACGTGCACCCCCAAACCGAGCCCCGTGGTCTCGGCGACGTTTTCAACCAACTCCATCTGGGTGCCGTCAAAGCGGACTCGATAGATGTTGAAGCCGGGTCCGGGTTCCTGAGTCTCATCTGTCGGGATGCCGTAGATCCGCGAGTTCAAGCCGCCCTGAGTGCTGTTGACGAATTCGAAGCCATGATACGGATCTGCGCTCGGAAAAGCGCAGAGATGGTGGGAAATTGGGTTGGTATCCCCATAATTCCAATACCAGATCGAGGCGAGCACACGGTTGGAATTGAGATCCAAAGCATAGGTGCCACCGCCCAACTTCGTCGGCAGCAGCGCAATCCACTTTCCCAGGCCGCGACCGTCGACATCGGCCTTTGTGTTCACCAGCTCGCGAATGATGTCATGGCGTTGCGCTTCCGTATAGTTGGCGCCCGCATGACGGAGACCCTGATCGCTGACGGAGCCACCCAAGGCACCGTATGCCAGCACTCCCGCCTCGGCCACGGCGGCCGTCCCGACCGCAGCTTTCAGGATCGTGCGGCGGTTCAACTTGGCCTTCTTCTCAGCGGCCTCGGCTGCAACAAGATTTCGAGACCTGCTCTTCTGCTCTTCAGACGCCGCCTTTTCCGTCAAGTAAACCTGGAACTCTTCGTGATCCTTTTCCGCGACTTGATCACGATGCTTCACAAAATCCTGGACAGCTGACTTCTTTATAGGAAGGTTAACATCAAAACCTTCATGTTGGATTTCTATTTTTGGTGTTGCACTAGAGGGTTTCTTGGTGGATGCCTTACTTCTCGTTTTCGACATCTTAGTGTTCCCCCGTCGCGTTCGCTTTATATTTGAGGGATTATGTCCGAAATGTGTAGCAAGTCAACAAAGCGAAAGCCCCTTTCCGGCGGGAGGAACGTATGCTGATCAATGGCGGCATGTGTCTGTTCCGGGCCGTGCGAGGCGTCGGATGAGCTATGCCGTAATCTTCAGCGCTATCGCTCTCGGCCTCTCCGCAGTGGCGTCTCTGGCAAAGTTCATCGACTGGTTCGTTCATACGGACCCCAAGACGATGATCCGGACGGGGAGGTGGATGTTGCTCGTCCTCGCCGTCATTTCCCTTCCGATGCTAGCCGCGCTTCTCATGTACCAGCAATGGTCCTTGGCCATGCTGCTGGGAGCCGTCATGCTCATCGTGCCGACCATACTCAAATGGCGATCAATCTTGGGCCCGCTGCGCAGCCTCTTCCAAGGCGAGTTGAAACGTGCCCGGCCGTATGATCTGCCTGAGTTCGAGCCAAACTCTCCAGACGCTCAGGAGACTGTGCAGAGGGCGGCGGCGATTCTCGAGGCCTATTTGAGCCATGCCGCTGTCGAACGGGTCGGCGATCATCAACAGGGGAGTTCGAGCATTGAAGACACGATGAGCCGAGAAGAGGCGCTTAAGATCCTCGGTCTCAAAGTGGATGCCACTCCGTCAGAGGTTCGCGGGGCCCATCGACGACTTGTGCAGATGATGCATCCCGACCGAGGCGGATCAACCTATCTTGCCGCGATAATCAATCATGCGAAGGATGTGCTTCTGAAATCGGCGCCGCGCAAAGCACGTTCTCCCTCCCGCACATCGCCTGGACGCAGCAAGGCACCCCCGGCCGATCCCTAGCTTTTGCACAGCTCCACAATCGCGGGGTGCACCAACAGGTCGCATCCTCGTGATGAGGAGTCGTTTTATGAAAATTGTCATGATAATGTTCCTTGAGCCTTGGGGGCTGAAGGGACTGGGGATGGCAGGCCTTATCAAGCGGGCATTGATTGGCCGGAGAGTCAAATCGCCTGCCGATTCGCTGAATCGATTTGCAGCGCAGATTCGAAATACGACGGAGGAGCACTGCGCGGAGATCCTTGTCGCCACATCTCTGGCGGCGGGGTGGCTGCAGGTGACCACTGCCACGAAGCTGCAGTTTCCAGAAGTGTTTTTGTCAGGCCGCCGACTGGTGACATTTCCGGAAGAACGGAACTTTCTTTCCCTCTACATCGACGAAATCAAGGTGCTCAAAGAGGTCGTCAAGAGCAGCCAGGCCGCCGACGCAGCGCAGGTGGCCGGCGGCCTCGTGGTGTTGATCCATTCCATTCGATGCGTCCAGGACAGGGCACAGTTTTTGATTGCGGGCCGCGCGCTCTGGCAGGATCTGCTGCGCGGTCAGTCCATCGCGTCCGAAATGACGGATGCATTGTTTGTTCCTCGGATGCTGGCGCCGAGTTGGGAACCCCTCCCCGGCTGGCAACTTGCGCAGCGGCCCCTGCGTGCGCCGGAATTGCAGCTGGATAGCTGAGCTTTTCCCCCACGAACGACCTACCCTCTCGGCTAAAGCTGGCTCTCACTCAGCTCGTCTCTGCTGGACTGGCCAAGCCGTATCCAAACCGTCGTGGTGGGGCACCAGGAGACGCTCCACGAAATATGGATTGTGATTCACCGTTCATGTTAGGCTTGGAAGAGTGTAGTGTTGCCGCCGGAGCCCACAGGGCCGGCTGTAAGTCGATACGTCAAGAAGGAAAGGTCATCAGAGATGGCGCTGCGTCAGGTCTCTTTGTCCGATCGGTACGAGCTTCGGGAAGGCCAGATCTTCCTTTCGGGGGTGCAGGCCCTCGTTCGCCTGCCGATGATGCAGATCGACGCTGACCGCGCCCAAGGCCGCAATACCGCAGGCTATGTCACAGGATATCCCGGTTCGCCGCTGGCCTCATTAGACGTGCAGCTCAGACAGGCAAAGGACGTCCTGGCGTCCCGGGGTGTGACGTTCCAACCCGGTCTCAACGAGGACCTGGCGCTTACGGCAATCTGGGGCTCGCAGCAGGGGGAAGCGCGGGGCGACAGTCGCTACGACGGAGTATGCTCCTATTGGTACGGGAAAGGTGCAGGCCTTGACCGCTCCGGTGACGCGCTGCGCCACGGGAATCTCGCGGGATCCTCTCCCAAAGGGGGCGTGCTCCTGCTGGTCGGTGATGACCATCGCGCCGAATCCTCCAGCGTTGCGCATTATTCCGAATATACGATGCTGGACTTCATGATCCCGCTGCTCAATCCGGCTGATGTCGCGGAACTCATCGAGTATGGGCTGTACGGTATAGCGCTGTCGCGCTTCTCAGGTAGTTGGGCAGCGCTCAAATGCACTCACGATGTCGTCGAAAGCGCGGCCTCGATTTCCGTCGATGATCGTCTTCGCTCCTATGTGACGCCCCTCGATTTCGAGCTGCCGCCGGGAGGTCTGAACCTCCGCTATCCCGACACACCGCTTGGCCAGGAGGCCCGGCTTCACAACCACAAAATTCCCGCGATGCTGGCTTTTCAGCGCGCCAATCCGCTGGACAGAATCGTCTGGGGCAAAGGAGAGCGACGCCTCGGCATCGTCACAACAGGCAAGACCACGCTCGATGTAGTGGAGGCGCTTGAGGAGATCGGTATCGGGGCAGAGGAAGCCGCAACGTTTGGCATCCATCTTTACAAGGTCGCCATGACGTGGCCGCTCGAACCGTGGGGAGTGAAGGCGTTCTGCCGCGACATGGAGCGGATCTTCGTCGTTGAGGAAAAGCGCAGCCTCATTGAGAGCCAGCTCAAGGAACTTCTGGTCAATGACCGGTCGGGAATCGTCGTCGGAAAGCGTGACGAGATGGGCATGTCGCTCCTGCCGAGCACCGGCACTCTGTCGAGCCGCGTCATCGCTCTAGCCATCGGAAAAGAACTCGCAAAGCTCGGGCAGACGGGTCCCTTCGTGGCGAAGCTTCAAGAGATGGAAGCCCGGGAGAACGCCAAGGTTATCCCGCTCTCGCCAATGGACCGCAAACCGTCCTTCTGCTCCGGCTGTCCCCATAACCGCTCCACCGTCGTGCCGGAAGGGAGCCGCGGCGGAGCAGGCACCGGCTGCAACTACATGGCCATGTGGATGGATCGCGGCAGCGTCGGCTATACGCAGATGGGCGCGGATGGCGTGAACTGGATTGGCGAGGCGCCATTCAGCCATCGTACCCATGTTTTCCAGAACATGGGAGACGGCACCTATACCCATTCAGGGCTGCTGGCCATCCGTGCTGCGGTAGCGGCCGGCGTGAACATCACCTTCAAGATCCTGTTCAACGGTGTGGTCGCCATGACTGGCGGTCAGCCGCATGACTTTGCGCTGACCGTACCGGTCATCCTGAAGCAGGTCTTGGCGGAGGGGGTGCAGCGTGCCATCGTTGTGGCCGACGACCCGGACCGGCATGCCGACGAGGAGTTGCCCGAGGGCGTGCGCGTGCACCACCGCAATGATCTCGACCATGTGCAACGCGAGTTGCGCGGCGTTCCTGGTGTCACCGTCCTTGTCTACGACCAGATGTGCGCAACCGAGAAGCGACGCCGACGGAAGCGTGGCCTCATGGAGGATCCCACGAAGCGCGTCTTCATTAATCATGCGGTTTGCGAGGGTTGCGGCGATTGCGGGGCCAAGTCGAGCTGTGTGTCGATCCTGCCCCGCGAAACAGCGCTGGGCCGCAAGCGCGAGATCGATCAGTTCTCCTGCAACAAGGATTACTCGTGCATCGAGGGTTTTTGCCCAAGCTTCGTCACTATTCATGGCGGGACACTGCGCAAGCCGGAGACCAAGACACTCGCCGGCTCGGCCTCCCTTCCAGATCCAATCCTGCCTTCATTGGCAGAGCCCTTCAACATTGTCATGGCGGGAGTCGGTGGAACCGGGGTCATCACTCTTGCCGCCATTCTCGGTATGGCAGCCCATCTCGAGGGCAAAGGTTGCGCCACATTGGACATGATGGGTCTTGCGCAAAAGGGAGGGGCCGTTACCTCCCATGTCCGCATCAGCGCCTCGCCCGAGACCTCACCTGCCGCCCGCATCGGTGTCGAGCAAGCAGACATTCTGCTCGGATTTGATCTCCTGGCGGCGATCGGCGAAGAAGCGATCTCGACAATCCGCTTTGGCAAAACTCAGATCATCGCCAACACGGCCGAGGTCATGCCCGGCGACTTCGCCCGGCAACCAGACCTGGCCTTTCCCACGCGCTCTGTTCGGCAGAGACTCGAGGCTGCGGCGGGAACGAGCCAAGTCAGCTATCTCGACGCCACCACTCTGGCGACTGAGGCGGCGGGCGACGCCCTTGCCGCCAATGCCTGGCTCGTCGGTTTCGCCTTCCAGAAAGGATTGATCCCCCTTTCGATGACGGCGCTTGAGCGGGCGTTCGAACTCAATGGCGCTGCTGTCGAAATGAACAAGGCCGCCCTCCAAGCGGGTCGGGGCGCCGCTCTGGGAGAGGCCAATCCCAAGGTCGCCTCCCGGTCTGCGCCGACGGAGGATCTGTCGTCGCTCGATGCCTTGATCGCCCATCGAAGCCGCTTGCTGAAGGCCTATCAGAACCGGCGCTATGCCCGTCGCTTTGAGACCTTCGTCGAACAGGTGCGGGCTGCCGACACACAAGCGTTCGGCGAGGCCGGCGCCTTTACCCGGGCTGTCGTTCAATCGCTCTCCAAGCTGATGGCGTACAAAGACGAATATGAGGTGGGCCGGCTGTTCTCAGACGGGAGCTTCGAGGAGGATCTGCGTCAGCGGTTCACCGGCGATTTCACCCTGCACTACCATCTCGCACCGCCACTGTTCGCCAAGCGGGATCCCGTCACCGGCCATCTGAAAAAGAAGGAATACGGCCCCTGGGTTGCGCGCGCCTTTGGCGTTCTGGCATCTTTCCGGTTCGTCCGCGGCAGCGTGCTCGATCCTTTTGGCCACAGCGAAGAGCGGCGCATGGAACGGCGTATGATCGAGGATTACCGGACCGAGATCGAGCAGCTCGTGCCCAAGCTGACCGCAGATACATACGAGACGGCTGTCGCCATTGCTTCACTGCCCATGGATATTCGAGGATTCGGCCATGTGAAGGAAGCCAACCAAGCCCGAGTAGAACAACGGCGACAAGCCCTGCACGCGGCGCTGGACGCGCCGCAATGCTTGATCGCCGCCGAATGATGAGGGGCTGGTTTAATACAGCCCTTCGTACCGACGCCGTGTAGTGCCGGCCTGCATATAGTCGATCATCGAGATGAAATCGAAAACCGGAAGACCGGTCGCATCCTGCACCGCCTTTGAGTAAGGCGGTAGCATCGAGCATTCGATGAGGATTGAACTCATGTTGGGATGGCGCTCTTGCAGTTCGAGCGCACAATTGACGGTCTCCTGCTCGATCAAATCGCTGTCGAGCACCTCGCCGCCGCCTAAGATCGCATCGGCGAAATGCGGTTGATCCTCCATGCCGCCGATTACGACGTTGATGTCTGACTTGATCCCGGCAAGCTCCAGTACCTGGTTGCCGAGGGACCGCCGTGAGGCCGTGACGCAGCCGATCGGGCGCTTGGGATCGAACATCGCAGACATGAAGGGAATCTGGAGCAGGCTCGACATCAGCACGGGAACTTTCACGGCATCACGCACGTGGCTCTGATACTGGACGAGGAAGCCGCAATCGCTCGAGATCGCCCGGACACCATGCGCCTCCAATTCCTTCGCCGCCTCAATGATCAAGGGCGCACACTCGGGATCGCCAGCGCAGACACGATCGAAGGTCAGGCCCTTCACCACCTTGTAGAGCACCGGATAATCATAGGTACTGGCGTTGCCCACATCTCCCGGGATGAACGGTCCTTGATAGTCCAGCATCAGAATGCCGACCGCATGCCCATAACTGTCCGCTTTACGTACACGATACTTGGCCATGACCGCCCTCCCTGGGACGTGAGTGTTACAGATCCACTATACTGCTATTTCGACCTCTCCCTCGATCTCAACCGGCAGATCGAGTGGCAGAACCGCCATACCCACCGCAGAGCGCGTATGCGCGCCACGCTCAGGCCCGTAGAGTTCAACGATCAAATTGCTGAAGCCGTTGATGACCGGCGTCGTGCTGTTGAAGCCTGGCGCCACATTGACCATGCCCAGCACCCGCAGCCATTGTGTCACGCGATCAAGATCACCGATCTCACGCTTCAGGCTGGCGAGCATCGACAAACCAACCAGCATCGCCGCATGTGCGCCTTGCTCGAGGGTGAGGTCGGAGCCGACCTTCCCCAGCGGTTGCGCCGGTGACCCGTCGGGCGCCTGTGGAGCATGGCCAGCGATATAGGCATGGTTGCCGCGTACGATCACGGTCTTGAAGGGTAACACCATGCCAGGCGGAGCCTTGAACGGCTCCGGCAGATACAACCCCATCTTCGCGATCTTTGCTTCAACTTCAGCCATTAAACTCTCCTCGTGGGTTATTGCTCATGGTCAATATGACCGGTCGATCCGAAACGGTGCAAGGTCGATGCTGGTCGGCTTGTGGCTCACCGCCTCTGCGATCAGCTTGCCCGTAATTGCGCCAGTGGTCAGCCCCATATGGCTATGTCCAAAGGCGTAGAATGCGTTTCTGAAGTGGGGCGAAGCCCCCAGAACTGGGAGCGAGTCCGGCGTCAATGGCCGCTCACCGAACCATTGTGTCATACCCTCAGCGTTGATGCCCGGCAAAATTCGCTTGCCCCAGGACAGAACCATCTCTGACTGACGCCAGTCCGCGGGTGCATCGATGCCCGGAAAGGCCGAGGCGCCTACGATCCGCAATCCCATATCCATCGGCGTAATCGCAATCTTGGCCGCTCCGGCAATGATCAGGTGGCGGATGTCCACACCAGAATTGGGCAGGGTCACGTGGTAACCGCGTTGGCTTTCAAGCGGCACTTTGCTCCCGAGCTTGCGGGCCAACTTGTCCGACCAAGCACCTGCCGCGATGACCACGGCGTCGCAGGGATACCGGCCACCTTTGGTCAGGACGGCGGTCACTCCCTCGGGTCCACGATCGAAATCGACAACTTCATCGAGCACGATCTTGCCACCCTTGCGCTGCACCAATTCGGCCAGCCCGGCGACGATCTTGTAAGGGTTCCTCACATAGTGCCAGTCCGTCTCCAACACCGCAGCCTTGTAATCGCGCGAAATGCTGGGTTCAAGCTGCCGCAACTCGTCGTCGCTGATGACTTCGAAGGGCAGTCCCTTGTCACGGCGGCCTTGCCAGAAGGGCCAATCATGCCGGAGGGCCGCATCATCCTTGTAAATCCACAAGCCGCCCCCCGCCCGCACTAGATCGGTCAACCCAGCCTCTTCGAAGAGGGGCTTCCAGGCTGCGTAGGCCGGTGGCATGAAGGACGTCAGCGCTTCTGTGCATTCCTTCACCCGCTCCGGCCTGCAATTGCGCAGAAACTTCCACAGAAATGGCAGCATCTGTGGCATGTGGGACCAACGTAGCGACACAGGCCCTTCAGGATCGAGATAGTATTTAACATATTTCTTCATCAGGCCGGGCATAGCCAAGGGCAAAACAAAGGTACTGGCGATGCCACCGCCATTTCCAAAGGAGGTTGATCGCCCCGGTTCCACACGATCGATCACAGTGACTTGGTGTCCATCGCGTTGGAGATAGCTGGCACAGCCCATCCCCACCACACCGGCGCCGATCACAACCACGTTCTGACCCAAGAATGCCTCCCGCGATGTGGCTGACGGAAACTACGCCCGCGCCAATAGCATGTCCGCACGCGGACGAGATCACACTCCGCGTTCGTTGACACCGGTCAAATGATGAGCGATGAATCATGAATCGTCAATGGCCGTAAGGTTAGCCCGATGCCGATCGTTACCAATCTCATCGAGCCGGGCATCGTCTGCGTCAGCCTCGACAACCCGGGACGCCGGAATGCACTGGACCACGCCATGTTCCTCCAGCTTGCCGAGTTGTGGCCCGCACTTGCCGCAGATCCGAGCGTGCGCGTCGTGCTGATGCGCGGCCATGGTGAAGATGCTTTCTGCTCCGGTGCAGACTTATCCGCTAATCTCGATCGCCTCGCAGATATTGATGAGTTGCTCGATCGTGCCCTGCTGAAGACGACGCTGTTTTCAAAGCCGCTTGTCGCCTCGATCGTCGGCGCCTGTGTGGCTGGCGGGCTGGAGCTGGCTTTAGCTGCAGATCTCAGGATCGCCGCGGAAGATGCGCGCTTCGGAATGCCGGAAGTTCGATGGGGGATCATGCCCTCCGGGGGCGGCGCGATGAAGCTTGCCCTGCAAATCGGTCAGGCCAAGGCGATGGACCTTCTGCTCACGGGGCGGATGATTTCCGGCCGAGACGCGGACGGGATGGGGCTGGTCAGCGAAATCTGTTCGCGCACAGAGGTCTGGACCACAGCCCTTGAGCGGGCCAGAATGATCTCGCGAAACAGCTGGGCGGCCGTCCAGGCCACGAAAGAGGCGGCTTTGGGGCCAAGGACTCAGGCATATCTCCCTCAGGAAGCCGGCGAACGTGCGCTGGCTGCGAAGGTCCGCGCAAGCGGCCATCCGGAAGAGGGCAAGGCCGCCTTCTTGCAAAAGCGTGCGCCTGTGTTTCTTTAGGATACCCGTATCGACTCATCAGAGGCCCTTTACCATTGACCGCAAACCGCGCCATGACGACCCAGCCTGCCCAGAAACTCACCCGGGCGGAGAAAGGCCAGAAGATCAAGGCCGACCTGTTTCACGCCGCAGCCAAGGTTGTGGGCGAGGTCGGCTACGCCAATGCTCTGGTGTCGTTGATCACCGCGAATGCCAAAGTTGCCCAGGGGACCTTCTATAATCATTTCGACTCCCGCCAGGACTTGTTCGACCAGCTGCTACCCGCTTTGGGGGCAGAGTTGCTCGACTTCATCCGCGCCCAGGCCCATGGCGCACCAGATGCAATTGAGCGAGAGCGGCGCAGCTTCCTCTCGTTCTTCGAGTTCATTAAGCTGAAGCCCGAATTCTATCGGATCCTCTACGAGGCCGAGGTTTTTGCGCCGAGGGCCTTTCAAATGCATATGGACCGGATCGCCGACGCCTATATCCGCACGCTCGAGCGCGGCTTCGGGAACGGCGAAGTTGTCTTCTCAGATCGCCGGCAATTAGAAGCTCTGGCTTTCAGCCTGATGGGCGCTCGGCAATATCTTTGCATGCGTTTCGCGCGGCAGGATGGCCAAACCGTCGATCTGCCGGATTGGGTGACCGAATCATATATGACCCTGGTTACCCAAGGCATCTACAGGCTGAGCGCCGCAGCCCGCTGAGGCTTGTCCTGCGGCGCAGTCGACGAAAAATGTAGTTGATAAGCCTGCATGTCAACATCATGGGTCATCGCCCAATAGTCCACGAAGCGCCATGGCATGACCGAGAATACTCGGCCTCGGGAATTGCGATAATAGGTCGTCATCCCCGGATGACTCCAGATCAGTTGTTCGTGCTCCTCGTCTACCCGGCGCACATAGTCGTCGTGAGCTTCACTGCCGATTTCAATTGAAACGGCACCTCGCTCGATCATGGCCACCATGCAGCCGGTCACGTGGCGGATCTGGCATTCTGCCTGGAAGATCACGCTGCCGCCATGTCCCGGCCCAGAGTTCGGCCCCAGCATGCAGAAGAAATTAGGAAAGCCGGGTACGGTCAATCCGAGGTAAGCGGTCGGATTGTCCGGGCTCCAAACCTCACGCAAGGTCTTTCCACCCGCGCCTGTGATGTTGAGGCGAGCCGCCATCTCGGTGACCTTGAAACCGGTCGAGAGCACGATCACATCGGCTGGCCGCAATGTTCCATCTGTAGTGCGAATGCCGGTTGCCTCTATCTGCTCAATGGCCGTGTCTATAAGGTCGACATTCTCCTTGAGCAGCGTCCGGTACCAACCATTGTCCAAGAGTATGCGCTTGCCATAAGGGGGGTAACTCGGCACGCATTTCGCGATGAGGTCAGGCCTATCGCCCAGCTCGGCACGGATGAAGTCCGTCATCTCCTCACGATGGCGATCGTTGATCCGATTGACGGCACGATCGGGGTGCGCCCAATTCGGGTCCTTGCGCAGCAGCGGCAGAAGACCGTCCCCATAGCGCCAGAACATGTTGAAGCGAAACCATTCCGAGTAGAAGGGAATGGTCTTGAGCAGCAGCTGTATGCCCTCACTGATCGGATCAGAGTAGCCTGCAATCGGCCTCGCCCATTGTGGCGTGCGCTGGTAAACATCCACGGATTCGCAGCTGTCCGCGATGGTCGGCACCAACTGCATGGCCGTCGCTCCCGTGCCGATCACAGCCACTCGCTTGCCAGCGACCGCCACGCCCTCGTTCCAGTAGGTCGAATGCAGCAACTCCCCGGAAAAGCTGTCGGTCCCCTTGATGGGTGCGGGCGAAGGATCATTGAGCTGACCCACTGCACTGACCAAAAAGGTGCTCTCGAACGTGGTCTGCTCATCGCCGCTGACCAGGGTCGATTTCCAGAGATTGCAGCTTTCGTCCCATCGCGCCGCGGTCAGGCGACAATTAAAGCGAATGTTGCGGCGGAGGTCGAAGCGGTCGGCGAGCCCATGCAGATAGGCCTCGATCTCTTCACGAGGGGAGAAATAGCGGCTCCATCGGTGACCTTGCGCGAAGGAAAAGGAATAGGAATGATTGGGTGTATCCACGCCGCAGCCAGGGTAGCGATTCACATGCCACGTGCCACCGAGATCGGCATTCTTTTCCACGATCGTATAGGGAATGCCGAGGCGGCCCAGCTTGATTGCCAAAGCGAGCCCGCAGACTCCTGCTCCCACAATCAGCGCGTGGCGATTGGCCAGTGTCGACGTCGCCGGCTGTTCGCTCCAGTCTATGTCGCGAGAGACGAGCCCCATCTCTTCGCGATTGAGGGCCGCATACTCCGGAGCCACTTTCTCACCAAGACAAATGCTCATCATGGTGTGCATGAGATCTTCACCGGGATCGCGAATTACCGGTTCAGGGATCCCGTCGGCAAAAATCTTTCGGGCTGCCGCCCTGACCTCCTCCTGAATGTCGGGGCCCAGACCAGCCTGGGGATCGGGGATCAGTCGGACATCGCGCTTGGGGTGGTAAGGCGGCTCCAGCCAGCGAGCGTCTCCCGTCATATGGAAGAGCACCATGAGGAGGACGCGAATGTCAGCCTCTGCTAAAGCGCTGTCCAGAGTTTCACAATTCAGCTCGTGAGCGTCAGACATAGGCAACAGGCTCCCTCCGCGGACGAAGCCTATCCACAGCGCGTGGTGCAAGGCTCCTGGTGAATGTCCTAGGCGCCTCTAGTCTTAGACGAACCGTGAATCATCAGTCAAGTTTCTTAGAGGATGGGGTGGGGGCTAGAGCGACGAGCCCAACACGGGTCAGGATTGGACAGAGCCGGTTGGCCACTCCACATGCGCACGGATGGCGCCAGACGTTTCATCGACCCAGCCCGCCCGCTTCGCATAAGCAATCATTCCCGTAGCGGAATCCTGCCATCCGGGGCCCCCCGCCTGAGCGCCGAGTTTGCGCAACGCCTGCTCATTCACCCAGGCATGGCCGGTGTCATCCACCGTTGCTACCCCGGCCAGCACCTTCGACAGATTGCCGGGCGATGTCTGGGGATCGTCAACACGAATCTTGAAGCCTTTAAAGTCGTCGGCGTCGACAAGCTTCACTCGACCTTGGGCTGCCACACTGATGATCATGTCCCTACTCGACCAAAAAATTGCCGTCGACGAAAACAAGGGGGGCCACTTCCTGATGGATGATGGCTTCCATCACCTCTCCCACCAGCAGCGTGTGGGTGCCGAATGGCATCAGCGGTCCCAAACGACAGTGGATTACTGCCTGGGCACCGATGAGATACGGAGAATGTCCACTGTCGAACTGCCACTCACCGACAGTGAACCGCTCCGCTGCCGGCAATTTTGCGAAAGCGTTGCCTATATGAGCCTGATCGCGTCGCAGCAAATTCACTGTGAAGCGGCCGGATTCATGGAGGGGTGCATGGATCGAGGCGTTCTTATTGACGCAGACCACTAATGCTGGCGGCTCCATGGATAGGGAAGTAATGGCAGTCGCGGTCATGCCGAACCAGCGCTCACCTTCAGCTGTGGTCACAATGCCGACGCCACTGGCGAGGCGACGCATTGCTCCGCGAAATCTCTGCCGCAGCTCCTGCCCCGCCATCTCCTCATAAGGCACAGCGGTGGAAATGGGTTGGCTGTGCATCACGAGCTTTTGCCTTCCGACCGTAGGGCATAGGAAAGATGTCTAGCAAGCTCGGCAATGACAGCCTTGGCCGCCGGGATAAAGGTCTCCATCGGCAGAAATCCGTGGATCTGCCCCTGGGCTCGCTTCATCGTCACAGTGACTCCCGCTTCCACAAGTTTTTTGGCGAAGCGCTCAGCTTCATCACGCAGTGGATCGTGACTGGCCGTGAGGACAAATGTGGGCGGAAGTGCTGACAGGTTCTCTGCCCGCATGGGGGAGGCGCGCCAGTCACTCCGATCGACGGGATCGTTCAGATAATGAGTGTGAAACCACTCCTGCAGGGAACGGGTCAGGAAATAGCCTTCGGCAAACTCCTCATGAGAGGGTGTGTCGAAGCTCATGTCGGTCACAGGATAAATCAACATGAGATAGCTGAAGGGCGACCTGCCGGCGCGCGCATTATGGAGAACCGTTGCGATCGATAGGGTGCCGCCGGCGCTGTCGCCGCCAATCGCCACCCGCGAGACATCGAACCTCAATGACGAAGCCTGCTTCAGCAGCCAATCGCTAGCTGCAATTGCATCCTCAACGCCGCCAGGGAACTTGGCCTCCGGAGCCAGTCCATAGTCCACCGAGACGACTGCACACCGGGCCTGGTGGGCAAATTGCCGACAGAGACCGTCATGGCTGTCGAGGTCGCCCAGGACCCAGCCCCCGCCATGGAGGTAGATCAACAAGGGCAGAGGTTCTGTGCCGGATCCCAGGGGACGATAGTGACGCATGGCAACCGGGCCGCGGGGCCCAGGCGCTTCAATATCCTCCACCATCTCCATGGGCTGGGGTTCGGCCGTGGATGCTCTTCGTGCTGCGCCATAGGCATCCCGCGCCTCCTGCGGTGACAGGCTCTCATAGAGAGGCCTGCCAGACGCGGCCATCAGTTCGAGCACGCGCGCGGCTCCCGGATCCAGTGTCATGGCCTGACCTCCGACAGAACTCGCCTCAGCTTTCGACCTTTTCCTTCTTGGCGTGGGGGTCGGCGCGAGGCACCGAAATGGAGCCGCCACGGTCAGAGAAGGTCGACACCTGAGCCACCCCAACGGTCGCATCCTTCTTGCGCCCGAATGCGTCAACCACGGGGATGTCCATCTCCTCAATTTCGGCCATGCGCTTCTTGCGGGCCAAGGCCGCTTCGATATAGGGAGCAAGCTCCTCGCGCTTCTTGGCCTCACGAATGAGATCGCGCGCCTTGAAGTCGGGCATCACTGTATCAGCGAAGAGCTGCAGTGATTCCATAATGTGCTCGTGTTTGTTGTTGCCGCTCTGCTGCACGAAAATGATCTGATCGACACCGATCTTCTCATAGCGCTCCAGGTGGGCCCGCACCTGATCGGGGGTCCCGATCCCGCCATTGCCGGCATTGTCCTTCAGGCCGTCCTTCACCTCGAGGAATTTTTCCCAGACCTGCGAACGGCCCGGCCGGTGCTGCCCATAAAGGCCGTAATATCCCAGCGAATAGCCAAAGAAGCGGAAACCATCGAGACCCCGATCTAAAGCCTCCTGCTCGTCTTCATGAATCGACATCCCACTCACGAGGGCGATGTTCGGATTGACGGTATGGGCGAGCGGCACGCATTCATCGGATTTGATGATATCGTAGTATTCCTGGACCCAATGGGCCGCCTGCTCCGGCTCCACGAAGGCAAAGGCCAGAGCTCCGAGGCCATGCTTCGCGGCGCGATGGATGGATTCCCGGCGAGAGCACGCGACCCACATCGGGGGGTGCGGCCGTTGCACTGGCTTCGGAACGACGTTGCGGGCGGGCATCTCAAAATATTCGCCCTTGTAGCCAGGATAGGGGGTCATCGCCATCATGTTGGCGGCCTGCTCAGTCGCTTCCTGCCACTTCTGAGTCTTGTCGTCGGGCGTCATCCCGAAGCCGCCCATTTCCATCGCAGTGGCGGATTCGCCGGTGCCCCACTCCACGCGGCCGCGTGATACGAGATCCAGGGTGGCAATCCGCTCCGCGGAGCGAGCAGGATGATTGTAGTTCGGGGACATCAGCATCACGCCATGTCCCAGGCGGATGTTCTTCGTCCGCTGCGAGCAAGCAGCCAGAAAGACTTCCGGAGCCGATGAATGCGAGTATTCCTCCAGGAAGTGATGCTCCACCTCCCAGACATAATCATATCCGAGCTTGTCGGCGAGTTCTACCTGATCAAGTGCATCTTGATAGAGCTTTAGTTCTGAACCCTCGGTCCAAGGTTCAGGCAATTGATGCTCGTAGAACATGCCGAACTTCATGAGACAATTCCTCGCTGTGACGTGGGGCTAAGGCCCGTTTCCTCTGTGCGAAGCCTTGGTGGATCTGGGTTCAACCGCCACCGGCTCGACGTTTGTTGCACCCGCGGAGAGACTGCGCGGGTCCGACTTTATCAGTGACGCTAGCTTTGCACTCCTGGAGTGAAAAGCCCCCAACCACGATGAGGATCTTTTCACTTGGCGCAAAGATGTAAGCTCGCGATGTCACCAGGCCGTTTCAAGAATCTCCATCACGTCGGATTCATCCGTCACTGGCCGAGGATTGAACCGGGCCTGACCGCTGGCAATCACCGTCCGTGCGATGGGCTGCAGCTGATCACGGGTCACACCGACATCCCTCAGGCGTCGAGGCAGGCCCAATTCCTCGAGTATCTCGAGCAGAGCATCGGCAGCCGGTTGGCCAGGCCGCTCCAGCGCTTCACTGACGATCTCCTGCCGATCGGCATTCACCTTACTGTTGAAGCGCATCGTCGCCGGCAGCAAGACGCAGGAACAATGTCCATGGGGCACGTTTGCAATCGCTGCCAAGGAATAGCTGATGCCGTGGCTGGCGCCGTGCTGGCCACGGCCCATGCCGCTGGTGGAGAGCCAGACCCCCATCTGAGACTGAAGACGCGCGTCGAGATCCTGGGGATCTTTGCGGGTTCGCCGCAGGGACCGCTGCAACATGCGAAGACCGTGGATGCAGGTCGCATCGGTGAAGGGGTTCGCCGTTGGTGAACAGATGGATTCAACTGAATGATCGACGGCCCGGAAAGCCGTCGAAAGCCACAGCCATTCCGTCGTGTGCACAGCGACACTTGGATCAAGCAGGGTTGCGACGGGAACCAGTTGCGGGGCTACATAGAGGTCCTTTTTGTGGGCGACGTCATCGACGGAGCCGCCTGTAGTTGTATATTCGGCCCCCGACAATGTCGTCGGGATCGCGATCTGCCGCAGTCCCCCGTCGCGAACGCCGGGGTTGAAGATCGCGCCGTCAGCGCCACGTTGAAGATGAAATCGGTTGAAGTCCTCATGGGTTCTGATGTCCTCGGAGAGGCCCACCTGAACCAGCTTGGCGCCGTCGATCGACGAACCGCCACCGAGGGAGATCAACAAGTCGGGATTGGCCTCGCGTGCCAGGCTCAAAGCTTTCAAGAGAGCACTGCGCGGCGAATGCGCCGGCATGTCATCAAAGACACCCTTATAACGCGGGCCTAAAATCTGTTTGACGCGCTCAAGGGCATCGGTCTCACGGCTCAAGGTCTTTGATGAGAGCACAAAGACGCGCTCGGCTCCCAGATTCTTGACCTCACGAGCCAGGGCGACCTCTATCGTTTCGCCGAAGTTCACCCGCTCGAGGGGAAAATACTCGTAAATGCCCTGCATGCTTTCGTTTCCTACCCTTTGATGACGGACCCTCTTTGAGGCGATTGGAGGTCGCTGGGATCCTGTTGCGTCGATCCTTCCATATTACGGATCGGTAAGGGCTTGCGAATGATCGTTCTGCGACTACCATTGTTGCACTTCATGCAAAGAAGGTCTGCATTCTGTGGAAACCCTCAAGAATATCCGGCTCTTCATCAAGGTCGTCCAGGCCGGGAGTTTTTCCGCGGCCGGACGGCTCATCGGTCTGTCGCCCGCCTCCGTCTCCAGACAGATCAATGCCTTGGAGCATGCCCTTGGCGTTCGCCTCATTTATCGGACCAGTCGGAAGCTCACTTTGACCGAAGTCGGGCAGATGTATTTCGAACGCGCATCCGACATCATCAACGAGCTCGACGCGCTGGAGAGCGTGGTCTCAGAGCACCAGACCAAACCCAGGGGCCTGCTGCATGTTCACACCCGAGTGTCCATCGGCACTCGGCTGCTTTCCTCGGCGCTCCCCGCCTTCAACGAGCATTTCCCCGAGATCAAAGTCAAGCTGTGGCTCACCGAAGAATCGCGTGATCTTATCGAACATAAAATTGACGTTGCTATCAGGCTTGGAAACTTGGATGAGCCTTCTCTGGCGGTGCGGAAGCTGTGGGATGCCAGTCAGCGCATTATCTTCGCCAGCCCAACCTATCTCGCTACCCATCCGATAATCGACCGACCGGATGATCTGCTGCAGCATAGCTGCCTCACCTATCTCGACGGACGATTTGACGACGGGTCTGCCATGTGGCGGTTGCGAAACCGTGCAGGAACCAAAGATCTCAGGGTGACTGGTCCGATCCAGGTCAATAATCCTGAGCTGGTAAGAGAATGCGCGCTCGCAAACATGGGACTCGGCCTGCTGCCGAAATGGTGCATCTGGGACGAGCTTCAGTCCGGCCGCTTGGTCCATGTCTTGCCAGATTGGCAAACCAGTCCCACGACGTTCGACCATAACATCTATGCGGTCTATGAACGCTCACGCTATGTGCCACTGAAAGTCCGAACCTTCGTCAATTTCCTGGTTGGCTTCTTCGCCAATCGCAAAGACGGAGCGACCAGCGCCACGGACTTTGAACCATTGTTCGGGATCGATGATCCCGAGGACAGGCGGCACCTCGAAACCGAATGGTCAACGATGTGACCAGGCGCGCCATGAGATCTTTGCATAAATCGCAAAGAAGCTTGTCGACCATTGATATTTTCTTCTCGGCACTTGCCCCTACCATGTGCCGCTGAAAAGCGACCATGGGGACATATCACGGCGAGATTTGCTGTATGACTCATGGCGATAGATAAAAGCGAGGTCGGGATGGGAACACTGGACGCGCGCCGGCAGGCGCTGAAGGAAGAATTCACCGCAGCTCGCGGTTATTGGAGCGATCTCTGGACCGATCTGCTCGATATCGATCCGGATTTCTTTGAAGCATATAAGAACTTTTCCTCATCGCCGTGGAAGCGCAAAGACGGCCTTGAGCCAAAGGTGCGCGAGCTGCTCTACGTCGCCATCGACACGTCGACCACCCATCTCTATGACCCCGGCACGCGGATCCACATGCGCAACGCTCTGCGTTACGGCGCCACGCGTGAAGAGGTGCTTGAAGTCATGGAGATCACGGCCATGCTGGGCGTTCAGTCCTGCACCGTGGGGGTGCCGATCCTTCTGGAAGAGATGAAGAGCACCGGCATGGGCGGCCCACTGCCCGAGGCGCAGCTCAGCGAGCGGCAGGAAGACCTCAAGAAGCGGTTCGTGGAGACGCGCGGTTTCTGGAGCGAACCGATGGACGGAATTCTGCGGCTGTCGCCCGATTATTTCGAGGCCTATCTCGATATCTCGTCGGTGCCGTGGAAGTCCGGCAAGCTCGAACCGAAGGTAAAGGAATTCGTCTATATCGCTGTGGATGCTGCCTGCACCCATCTCCATGAACCTGGATTGCGCATCCATATTCGCAATGCCTTGAAACTGGGCGCAACAGGTCAGGAGATCATGGAGATCTTCGAATTGATCAGCGTGCTCGGCATTCACACCATCACCCAGAGCCTACCGATCCTGACCGACGAAGTCGGCCAGGCGGGAAAATAGCCAGGCTCAGCAAGCCTTTATCACCGAAGAAAGCCGCCAAGCTGAAGCGGCGCTTCTCGTTCAGGAAACTCAAGGGAGGAATATTATGAAAAATGCAGGAAGATCTTTTTGGCGCACCGGCATTCTCGCCGGCGTCGCTGTCGCCGCCTTGGCCGTCGGTTCGGTTTCGGCGCAGGAGACCATCAAGTTCGGCTTCACGGGCGCTCTGACCGGCCCGTTCAATGAATTCGGCGAAGGCATTCGTCGAGGCGCTGATATCGCGATCGAGGAATGGAACAAGAAAGGCGGCATCAACGGCAAGAAGCTCGAGATGGCAGAGCTGCTCGACGATCAGTTGGTCCCCGACCGCGCTGTACAGAACATGCGCCGTATCCTCGACAATGAGGAGGTCGTCGCCCTGATCGCCCCTTCCGGCAGCGGCCCCACCCTTGCCGTTGTGGACATGGTGGTCGCCGACGGCCGTCCCATGTGCAATCCTCAGGCACAGACGCCAGCCATCGTCTATCCTAATGGCGGCGAGACGGAACCGCGCCCCAATGTCTTCTCGGTCTCGATT
This sequence comes from Rhodoligotrophos appendicifer, assembly GCF_007474605.1. Taxonomy (NCBI): domain Bacteria; kingdom Pseudomonadati; phylum Pseudomonadota; class Alphaproteobacteria; order Hyphomicrobiales; family Rhodoligotrophaceae; genus Rhodoligotrophos; species Rhodoligotrophos appendicifer. Next base: position 47,090 of record NZ_VHKL01000004.1, read on the forward strand.
AGCAACACGGTCGAGGCCAAGAAGCTCGCCGACGTTCTTGCCAAGGAATACAAGAACATCGGGATTCTTCACGAGAGCACGGGCTATGGGGTGACTGGCGCAAAACTCGTCGACGAGGCGATGAAGGCCGCCAATCCGGATCTTACCGTGACGTCCGAATCGTATAATCAGCGCGCCCAAGACATGACCGCTCAGCTGGCCCGCGTCCAACGCGCCGGCGCGGAAGTGCTGCTGGTTGTGGGCCTTGGCGCGGACCTCGCCGTCATCCGCAAAAACATGGCGCGCCTCAATATCGGCATTCCGCTCTATTCGACGGCCGGGGGAATTACACCTCCCTACATGGAGGGAGCCGGGGACCTGGTCATTGGGACCAGGGCTGCAACGATCAAGGTCATGGGGCTCGAGACGCTGCCGCCCGCCACAAAGACCTTTACTGATCTGTACAAGGCGAAGTATGGCGCTGACCGGTGGTGGGGACCCAATCCCGACCGTGCACAGATCTCCATGGCGACCACTGTCGGCACCGGTTACGACTGTCTGAACGTGCTTGCCGATGCGATCCAGCGGGCGGGTTCGACTGAGCCGGAGGCAATCATCAAGGCACTCAACGAAACCAAAGGTTTCGCTGGCGCCAGCATCGCTTCAATCACCTTCACTCCGGAAGAGCATCGCGCGCTGAAGGCAGAAGATCTGGCAGTCTACGAAATCGACAAAAAAGACGGGAAGATCAACCTGTCGATCGTATCGCAGTAACCGGCTCGCTGTGCATCGGCTGAGGTTCGGATCGCCAGAAGCGACGGGACCTCAGCCTTTGATTCTGCATCCGGGGTGGCGGAAGCTCTAACCTTCGCAACAGACGAAGGCAGCTTCCTTGAGGAGGAAATAGTGAGCTTCTTCTTTTCGCTCGTTCTTGCTGGCGTCAGCGTCGGGTCGGTCTATGCCCTCGTCGCGCTGGGGCTGAACGTCACTTTCTGGACGACGAAGACCCTCAATTTCGGCCATGGCTCGGTCATGATGTTCTGCGCCATGATTATGGTCTTCTTTGCGAGCCAGGGCATGGCCATGGCGCTGGCGGTCTTGCTGTCTTTGATCGTCGTCGCGGCGCTCGGCATCTTCATCGAACGCTTCACCGTGCGACCGGCGCTCAAGAGCAACAACAGCATGGGTTGGGTGGTCTCGACGCTCGGCTTCGGCATCGTCTTGCAAGGCATCGCTGCCAAGCTGTTCGGCTCTCAGGCGGTGGCATTTCCATCGATCCTCTTCGGATCTGAAGATTTCATCACCGTCTTCGGCCTCTATGTCTCCCTGCAATATCTCGTGGTGCTGGGCCTCTCGATTCTCCTCATCGTCATCATGGAAGCCTTTCTGCGGCTCACCCGTTGGGGTCATGCGGTGCGCGCCGTGTCGCATGATCCGGAACTCGGCCGTGTCAACGGCATGCCGGTCAATCTCATCGTCGTGGGTTCCTTCGTCCTTTCGGCCCTGCTCGCCGGCGTCGCCGGCCTGCTGGTCTCACAGATCGGAGGCACCGTTGATCCAGCCTTCGGGTTCAACCTCGTTCTGTTCGGGTTCGTCGCAGCCGTAGTCGGTGGCATGGGAAGTTCGGTCGGCGCACTCGTCGGAGGTATTGCCCTCGGAGTTTTGTCGAAGCTCGTGGGCGGTTACTGGACAGCCGCCGCGGAGCAGCCCGTAGCTTTTGCAATTCTTATGCTGATGCTCGCCTTTCGTCCGAACGGGCTGTTCAGTCAGGCCGAGGTCTCCAAGGCATGAACTCCATCCGGACTCTCCTCACTCAACTCGTCACCAATGTTTACCTTTTGGCGGTATTGGTCGTCGCACTCGGCATCAGTGTCCAATGGATGACTTCCGGCACGGTGCACATCCTGAGCTTTGTGCTTATCTCGATCATCTTTGCGCTCAGCATCAATCTGCTGACCGGGCTTGCCGGCCAGATCTCGCTTGGCCATGCTGGGCTCTTTGGCATGGGCGCCTATGTAACCGGAATCCTCGCCAAGACCTATGGGATGAACGTTCCTCTCTCGATCATTGCGGGCGCTGCCGCCGCCGCCCTCGTAGGTTATCTTCTGTCCTTTCCCGCGGGCCGGGTGCGGGACGTCTATCTGGCGATGATGACGTTGGGCTTCGGCATGATCTTCTTCGAGATCGTGCGGGAGTGGAACGACGTCACCGGCGGCACCATGGGGCTCAGCGGTCTGCCCTCGCCCACGCTGCGAACTCTCAAGGTGTTCGGGGTGCGCATCAACGAGGTCTGGTATTTCCGCGCCATCCTCGTGATCACCGTTCTCTGTATATGGGTGATGCGCAACCTAACTCAGAGCAGGACCGGGCGCGCCTTCTTCGCGATTCATCACAGCGAGCTGGCGGCAGGAAGCCTCGGCGTTCCCCGGGCGGCAACAAAACGCCAGGCCTATGCGCTCAGCGGACTTCTCGCAGGCATTGCAGGCGCGCTTTACGCTCACCTCGTGGGCTATCTGGGGCCTGAGAGTTTCGGGCTCAATCGCTCGATCGAGGTTCTGGTAATCTCGATCGTCGGCGGACTGGGCTCCATTGCCGGCCAGGTGCTCAGCGCCGCCTTGTTCACCTTCCTACCGGAAACTTTACAAGTCTTCGCAGAGTATCAATTCATCGTCTACGGCCTCATCCTCACCTTTTCGCTGATCGTGCTGCCACGCGGCATTGCGGGGCTGCTGCTGTTGCCCCCACGATTCATCCAATCCCAGTCGATCAGACGGGTCCGCAAAGGCGTTGACATGGCCTCAATTTCGACCAAGGGCGATGGCTCGGTAGGCCCGCTCGAAGTCCAGGGCGTGACCAAGCAGTTTGGCGGGCTGACCGCCCTTGATGATGTCAGCCTGACATTGATACCTGGCCATATCACGGCGCTGGTCGGTCCCAACGGGTCGGGCAAGAGCACACTTGTGAATGTGATCAGCGGCATCTATCAGCCCACGGAGGGCCGCATCCACTTTGAGGGGCGTGACGTCACAGGGGTTACGGATCACAAGATCGCACAGGCCGGCATCGTACGCACTTTCCAGGACCCGCGCCTCGTACCGCATTTCACGGTACGCGAGAATTTGTTGCTCGGCGCGCATCGGCTGATGAAGCATTCCGGCGTTGCCAGCGCTCTCTCCTTGCCGTCGGCAACCGAGGAGGAGGCCCGCTTTCTCGGCCGGATCGAGGCGATCATGAAGCTGACCGAACTCAGCGACATGGCGGATAGGACCATCGAGACCCTGCCCTATGGCTATCGTCGGCTCGCGGAAGTCGCCCGCGCGTTGGTTGCGGAGCCCCGCGCCATCCTTCTTGACGAGCCCGCCGCCGGGCTTTCGGAGGTAGAGATGGAACATCTCGCACGTATCATCCGACGGATGAAGGAGATGGGACTGACCATCATGCTCATTGACCACCACATGGATTTCCTGGCGGACCTCGTGGACGATGTGGTCGTCCTCGACAGCGGCAAAGTCATCTACCGCGGGACGATCGCCGGCATGCGCGCTGACAAGACGGTCATCAGCGCGTATCTCGGCGAAGAGGAAATGGCGCATGCTTGAACTTCGCAACGTCCAGGTCAGCTATGGCGCAGTGGAGGCCGTCCGCGACGTGTCCATCACCGCGGCTGCAGGCAGCATGACCGCCATCCTCAGGGCCAATGGTGCGGGGAAATCATCTCTGCTGCGCGCCATTTCGGGCGTTGCGCCCTTGCGTGGCGGCACCATCCTCATGAATTCGCAGGATATCTCCAAAGTGCCTGCCGAGAAACGAGCGAAACTCGGCCTTGCACACGCCATGGAAGGGCGCCGCCTCTTCCGCCAGTTGACGGTGGAAGACAATCTGAAACTCGCCTGGTCCTTCGGCAGCCGCAAGACACCGCTTCCCGCCGCAATCGACGACATCTATGGGCGATTTCCGATCCTTGCAGAAAAGGCAAAGGTCCAGGCAGGCTATCTCAGCGGTGGACAACAGCAGATGGTCATCCTGTCCTGCGCAACGATCCGGGACCCCGATTACCTCCTGCTCGACGAGCCCTCCCTGGGATTGGCTCCCATCATCGTCACCCAGATCTATGAATTCATTACCGGCTATGCCAGACGCTCGGGGGCAACGGTGGTCATCGCCGAGCAGATGGCCACACTGGCGCTCAAAGTCTCGGACCGGGGCTATGTGCTCCGCCGCGGCAAGGTGGTCCTGGAGGGCGAAAGCAAGACCTTGCTCGCCGACGGAATCGCCGATTCGCTCTCCGCCACTTATCTCTAACAACGGATATTCCATGGCATTCATCGACTTGTCAGCGGTCCGCACCATCGGTGTGATCGGTGCCGGAACCATAGGCTCATCCTGGACGGCGTGGTTCCTCGCCAAGGGCCTCAGCGTGCGCCTGACGGATCCAGTGGCGAGCGCGCCGGACTCCGTCCGAGGCTATGTGCGGGAGGCGTGGACCGCACTCACCAGGCTTGGGATAACCCGAGAACCTCTGGACGCAGCACTCGCGCGGCTGAGCTTTCACGGCACCGCTGCCGATGCTGCGACGGGCGCCGACTTCATTCAGGAAAATGCGCCGGAGAGGGCTCCGATCAAGCGAGCAGTCCTGGCAGAGATCGATTCCGTGCTACCCGGCGACCGGGTCATTGCATCTTCAACGTCCGGCTTCGGCGTCACTGAAATGCAGGCCGAGATGCGCCATCCTGAGCGTCTCGTCGTCGGCCACCCTTTCAACCCGCCGCACCTCATCCCCCTCGTCGAAGTCGTCGGCGGCGGCGCGACTTCAGAGGAGGCGGTGCAATGGGCCATCAGCTTCTATAACCATATCGGCAAGCGCGCGATTCATGTGCGCAAAGAAGTGCCGGGGCATATTGCCAACCGGCTGCAGGTCGCCCTGTGGCGTGAGGCCCTGCATCTGGTCGCCACTGGCGTCGGCAGCGTCGACGACGTGGATGCTGCCATCGCCCACGGCCCCGGCCTTCGCTGGGCGGCCATGGGCCCACATCTCACCTTTCATCTGGCTGGTGGAAGGGGCGGCATGGCGCATTTCTTCGATCATCTCGGTCCGGCCATCGAGCGCTGGTGGGCCGACCTCGGCACCGTCGAGATCACTCCCGAGCTCCGCGACCAGATGGTTCGGGGCGTAAACGATGAAATCGGCACCCGCAGCTTCGAGGATCTCGTCGCCGAACGCGACGAGAAGCTGCTGGGTGTGCTCGCGGCCGTGACTCCAAAGCTCTGACGGTCGTCAGGGCTTGCGGACCACCAAACGATGGATCTTCTTACCCGAGGAGGCACTGACGACCTCCTCGTTCAGCAGGAGGGTATCGGTCGAAAAGAGCGAAAGAACGTCATCGCTTTCGAAGGCGCTATAAAGCCGGCCATGGGCGTCACGCTGATCCTCACCCTGCGTTACCCGCCAGGTCAGATAAAGGATGCCGCCGGGCTTCAGGATGTCCAGCAGCCGCCTAACAGCCGATCCGATTGCCTCTGCATCCAGGTGCATAATCACGGTTTCGCAGAGAACATTTTCGAAGCTGGCAGCGTCGATACCTGCAAGACCCGGCAGCAGCGCCCTCTTGAACTCATAATCGGGGTAGCGTCTGCGAGCTTCCGACAACAAACCTTCTGAACCATCGAAGCCCACCGCCGCAAAGCCATTGCCATTCAGCCATGCTACCTCGCGGCCGCTTCCACAGCCGATATCAGCAGTTGTGCCGGGAATAAAATATTCGCGAACCACCGCATGAAGATCGCTCGGTGCCGGCTGCTCGTGCCAGTCCTGAGCAAAGGCTTCGGCACCCTTGTCATATGCTGAGAGCGTATTTTGATCCATCCAGTGCCTCTCGGGTCTTTCCGCCGGGTGTGGCCGGCCATCGGCCTATCCCTTACCGTCGCGGCAATCATAAAGCCATTGCTAAGCGGCCATAGCTTTCAGGTGGCACGGTTCACATTAGCCGGCCGGCAGCCTTCTCGCCATCGAGCCACTCCAGCACAAGACCCGCCACCTGATCACTGTTGTTGTCCATCATCAGCATGTGGGAGTTGCCCTTGATGCCGCGTTGAGGCAGTTCCATGAGCCACGAGGTGCCGCCCGCTTCATTCCAGCTGCGGTGGGCGCGCTTTGCTTGCTCATCAAGGGTATGCCATTCCGCTGCCTCGTCGATGAAGTCGCCCATGATCGTCAGGCAGGATCGCCCGGCGACCTGCGCAGGGTCAAAGGAGCCCGGCACTCCGTGAGGCTCCAGCAAGACCACCGCGTGCACCTGTCGGTGAGAGAGAGTGGCATGCAGTGCCAAGCCACCGCCCTGGCTATGGCCGAGGATGAAGCAGGATCCGATCCGATCGATGGCGGCTTCCAAACCGGCCAACATCAAGGGACCGTTTGCCGCCCAACGCGGCACGGTGCGCTTCGACAGCTCTGTCATCCTGTCGACGGGAAATCTCTGACCGACGAAAGGACGGAGGGCGGCAAAATCCGCGGGCCGGCCAAACCTATAGAGAAGCCAGGCCTCTTCATCGCTGCGGATGATTGGTTGACCCGCCCAGACACCCGGATGCGTACAAAAGCCAGAACGGCCCCGCTCGGTGTTGTCGATGACATAAGTTGCAACGCCTGCCGCAAGGAAGAAGTCAACCAGCCTGGACGGCCATCGGGCGTCGTCTCCCAGCAGGCCCCGGTAAGTCCCCCACCATGCACCAGAAGCAAAGGTGTCTCGAATCGACGTTCCGCGGGTATGAAATACTGGACATAGGCCTGCTCAGCCCAGAATTGACCGTTCGGGTCATACTCAACATCCTTGAAGCCGCTCGAATAGGAGATGCGTTGCTTCTGCCTACCGCTGACCACCAAGGGCCTTCCGCCGACGTAAAAACTCCCAAAATCCACAAGATTGACCATTGCTGTCCTCCCGTGGTCGTCATTTTCCCCGGATCGCCGTCCCCTGTCGACTGCCAGGAAATGCGCCTAAGAAATCCCGCCGCCGGGAACAGAGTGCACCGGTCGAGGGTTCGTAAATCGGTAGGGGAATTCTCCTCGAACCAGATTTCGACTTGCGTCACGTGCACGCTTCTTACGAGGGATCCACCGGAACATGAATACTGCCAATCTGCAATTGGAGGGATTGTATCTCGCCATCGCCGCAGTCAACCGTGCTCTTGTCGAGAAAGGGCTGCTCACTCGCGGCGAAGTCGAGATCGCGCTTCGCTCCGCGGAAGAGGCCGCGCTGGGCGACGATCGTACCGAGGAGCTTAGTCCGGCGAACCGAGATGCGATCGTTTTTCCACTTCGGCTGCTGCAACTGGCGAATGCGCGAAGTGGCGACAAGTGGCTGTCGAATTTCTCGGAAATGGCCAAAAGCGTGGGCGAGACAAAGAAGCCCCACAACGATCAGGTCTGAAGACAGACCTAACTGGGAACTTAGGCTGCCAGAAGCTGTTCACCTGCCGAAACCACGAAACACGCATCGAAGGGAACGACCAATGGCCAAAAAGGACGCTGCAGTGAAGGCCGACCGCGATGGCAAGGCAGATGCCATCCATACCCCCGTAAAACCATCGGCGCAACTTGCTGAAATCGTCGGCAAGGAGCCTCTGGCACGCGGCGAGGTCGTCAGTCGCATGTGGGACTATATCAAGAAGAACAAGCTCCAGAATCCAAAGGACGGCCGCGAGATCCTCGCAGATGACAAGCTAGAGAGCCTTTTTGGCGCGAAGAAGGTCTCCATGTTCGAGATGAATAAGATCTTATCCAAGCATCTGAGCGCCGAAAAATAAGCGGCGAGCCACGTGGTGCTGGACAAGAACCGCCTCCGCTTCGGCAGCATTGGTGACAGGAGCCTGCATCTGTGCGTCGACATGCAGCGATTATTTGCCGAGAACACCCCCTGGCGTACGCCATGGATGAACAGGGTGGTGCCGAACGTGCTGCGTTTGGTGCAGACCGCTCCCGAGGCCACCATGTTCACGCGCTTCATCCCCGCGGAAAAGGTTGGGGTGGGCCAGGGCACTTGGAAGCGCTATTATGAGCGGTGGTCATCGATGACGATCGAGCGCCTCGGCCGCGACATGGTCGAACTCATTCCCGCGCTGCACCGCTTCGTTCCGCCGGCTGAGCTTCTCGACAAAAGGGTCTATTCACCTTGGGTCGAAACGGATCTCCAAGAGCGACTCCTGCGTCGAAAGATCGATACCATCATTGTGAGTGGAGGAGAAACGGACGTGTGCGTGCTCAGTACAGTGCTGGGTGCCATCGACCGCGGCTACCGGGTCATCATCGCGACAGATGCGCTCTGCAGTTCATCGGATGAAACTCACGACGCCCAGTTAGGTATTTATCATCGACGCTATGGACAGCAGGTCGAGACGGTAAAAACACAACTCATTATCAATCATTGGCGCAGTCAAGACTGATTGACGGTGCTCGGGCCCCTCCCCCCGCCCAGCCGAGGTCGAGGAAAGGGATCCGAACTCAGGGGCTAAGCGCGCCGCGAGACGAAGTAGACATTGATGGGATCGTGAGGCAGTCGATGTTGTTCGATCTTCACGAAGCCTGCCTCGCCCAGCATCTGTTCCGCCAGCTCCACACCCCACATGGCACCGAGCCCCGCCCCGCCCTGGCCCAGGGAAACCGCCATGCAATGCATGCAGGAGATGGTGTAGAGGAATGTTCCCATGGCGTGATCCACGTTGCGGCTCAAGACACTGGAGCCGCCGATGTCCTGCATCAGATAGACGCCGCCCGGCTTCAAGGCTCGAGCAAGTCCGCGCAGCATGCCTGAGGGATCCTTCTGGTCATGAACCGCATCGAAGGTGGTGATGAAGTCGAAGCGACCGGGCTCATCATAGGCGGTCAGATCACGCTGTTCGAAATGGATATTCTTCAGGCCCAGACGGTCACTCTCCCTGAGGGCACCGTCCAAGGCATCGGCACAAAGATCGTATCCCGTGAAGCGCGACTGCGGAAAGCGCTGCGCCATCGCTTGCAACGCCCGGCCCGAGCCACAGCCCGCGTCGAGGACATCGATGCCGCGCGCAAGCTGCATCTCCAATCCCGGAACTAGCGGAAGGATACTATCGAACAGCGGCGCAACCGCCGTCTGCGAGCTCTCCTCGGCCATGACGTGATGGAAGCCGCAATAATCATGGTACTGCGTGCCGCCGCCATGCTCAAAGCGTTCAACGATCTTGTCTTCAGCGCGGGCCAGAAGCGGAATCCATTGTGCCGTGACAGCAAGGTTGTTTGGACTGGCGGTGCGCGTCAGCCAAGCCGAGTGCTCCTTTGGGAGCTGGTAGGTTCCGTTCTCGGGGTCGTGGAGGACCACGCCACCCGTGGTCATGGCCCCCAGCCATTCGCGCACATAGCGCTCGTCCAACTTGGCAACCGATGCCAGCCTTGAACTGCTCACCCATTCCAGCTCGGCGAAAATATCAAACAGTCCCGTGCGATGGCCGATGGAGACCATAAGGGTCAGCGCCGCGTCATTAAACACGCCAAGCATCCGCTCAGCAAATTTCTCCGACTTTTGAGTATCGAACGATTGCATTTCTGCACCCTGTTCGATCGCTTCTGCATGCATCGACATTTTTCTACCTGACTGATAGTTCTTTTATTGATCCTGCTTCGATATCATCGAAGACATAAACCTATTTATCTCAGAAATTCTGTCCAGAACATGAACAGGCCGTTTGGTAAATTGTCAGAAAACCGATGCCCAGCGACATCCCGAAAGTTCGTACCGCGTCCGTACGACACCTCAAGACATGGGATTGGGGCTCGGGTGGTTTCCTCCCTATATAAGACCATATGCATGTGAGTTTGGCGGGCGCTACGACCCGCAGCGCCATGCGATGTCAGGATGAAAGCATGAATATCGATCATTTTTTGCGATCAATCGTGGCAGTGCGATCATCCATTCCGGATGATGCCTTCACGGCCGAGACCCTGGGGACCCTGAGAGAGGGCAGCGGCGTTGTCATTCGCGACGACGGGCTTGTCCTCACGATCGGCTATCTGGTCACCGAGGCTGACGAGATCTGGCTGACCAGCAAGGATGGCAAAGCTGTTCTCGGCCATGTGCTGGCTTACGATCAGGAGACCGGGTTCGGCCTGGTCCAGCCGCTCGGAACACTTGGGCTGCCTGCCCTGGAATTCGGAGACGCGGCCACCACCGAGATCGGCGATCCCGTGGTGCTCGCCGACGGAACCGGTCGTGCGGTCCAGGCGCATATCGTGGCCAAACAGGAGTTTGCCGGCTACTGGGAATACCTGCTTGACGAGGCTATCTTCATTGCACCGGCCCATCCGTCATGGGGAGGAGCCGCACTGGTCGACGCCAATGGCAGGCTGCTCGGTATCGGCTCGCTGCTTTTGCAGATGAGCCGGCGGCGAGAGACCGCCGATGTCAACATGGTCGTTCCTATCAACCTGTTGCTGCCAATTCTGGATGATCTGCTGACACAGGGCCAGATCAACAAGCCGCCGCGGCCATGGCTCGGAGCTTACACGGCTGAAAACAACGGTGAGGTCATCGTCATGAGCGTTGCCGACGGAGGCCCTGCCGAACAGGCAGGCCTGCGGCAGGGAGATGTGATCTCCGACGTTCGCGACGGCAAAGTTGACGGCCTAGCCGATTTTTATCGAAAGGTCTGGGACAGCGGACCAGCGGGAGCGGAAGTGCCGATGAGAATCCTGCGAGACGGTCGCGAGACCTGGCTGCGGATCAAGTCCGCAGATCGCAGCAGCTTCTTGAGAAAGCCGATGCTTCAGTGACATCGAGACCAACCCGCCTTCACCATCCGTGAAGCCACAAGGCCGACTCGGGGACCATCTCACGATCCGCATCAGAGAGATGCCGGTAAGCTCCTCCATAAAAAAGGAGTGGCCGTGCAGCACTGTCTGCGCGCGCCATGGCCAGCAGCTCCCCCAGAATGATGACGTGATCGCCCCCATCGCAGCGACTATAGACCTTGCATTCCAGCCACAGCAGAGACCCGCTAATGAGATCGGCGCGAATAGCACGGGCGGGCTCGACGCCGACGCCGGTCCACTTGTCGCCGAGGCTTCTTGCGAAGCGCGTGGAGAGGTCAGACTGCGTTTCGGCCAAAACGCTGACAGCGAATTCGCTCACCCTGTTCCAGGCGGCAAAGGATTTAGCAGTACGGGCGAGGCTGAAGGAAATGAGAGGTGGATCCAGCGAAACCGACGTGAACGAGCTGACAGTTGCTCCAAGTCGCTCGGTGCCGTCCATCGCTGTCACGATGACGACCCCCGTCGCAAAAAGTCCAAAGGCATCGCGCAATTGGTGGCCATTTTCGACGGAAAGAGGTTCTGACGGCATGTGATGATTCCGAGAGATAGGATGGCCAAAAATTTCGGGGAAGAAAATCTACATGCAACCTCTGCAGAGCTGACACGCCGAATTTATACTTACGAAATTTAGCTATGTTTAGTACACTTTTCAGATCGAAGTCCGGCCTGTGTGTGGCGAAGCTCGCGACTGTAGGACTGTCGAATCGGAGCCGCTGCTCTCAACCCTAACTTCTCTTGGGATATCGCGCGTCATGCCGAATAGAAAAGATCTCCCCTCAGGCAACATCACTCATGCCGGGTCGGCCGATGCCCGGGAGCACACTTCCACTTTCGTCCCTCCGAAAACCGTATCTCATGACGACCTCCTGGTGAATGGCAGCGACGATACCTTCCGCCATGTCATCTATCTGATTGTAGAAGTTCTCGGTCGGCTGACCGCATGCCGTGAAGCCTTCGGAAGATCAGTGGGTCTCACAGGGTCCCAGTTTGCAGTCCTCATCGGTGTGGCCTATCGTCAGGGCAATGCCGGCATCTCCATCAAGGCGCTGGCGCAATATGTCCATCTCGCCCCCACACACGTGACCACTGAAGTCGGCCGGTTGATCCGCCTGGGTTTGCTAGCCAAACGTGCAGCAAACAAGGACCGGCGCAGTGTCCTTGTCAGCCTCACCGGGGACGGCGAGGCCATGGTGTTGCATGTCACCTCCCTGGTCCGGCGGATCAATGACGTCCTGTTCGCGGGACTGAACGCTGCCGATCTGGTGGCAGCGCAGTCCATTTTCGGCCGCTTATCGAGGAACGGCGAGCTTGCCATCGCTGAGATCAAGGTTGCGGAACGCGAGATGCGAGAGGGCGTGAAACCCTGAATTCAGACGGACCAAGCCCCCGGTCTCAATCCATGTCGAGGGCAGCATCGACGAGACTGGTCGCACGGTCCATGTCATAGCTGCGAAGCATGTTCTGCTTTATGATGAACGACGCGCCACCATAGAATTTCTCATATTGATGATGCCGGTTGCCGAACTCGGACCCTACGAAGTCCCAGGCAAGGCGCATCAATTTGATCCGATCGCGCGCGGTGCTGTTGCCGGAGGCCATATAGCGCTCCATGTCCGGTGCCGTCAGCGGACTTTCCAGGTCCTTCACGGAAGATGGCAGGGTCACCATGGCCGACCCGGTCAGCTCGCGAATGATCTCGATCATGCGCGGATTGATCTCCGATTGCAGCGCCATCACCGCGTAAAGCGTCTTTTTGCATGGCCACAGCACGCCCTTGTCATCGACGGTGGCCAAGACCTCTTGGGCTTCCAACATGCTCTCGACGATGGAAACCAAAGCTGCCAATTCGCCCATCTGCACCATAACCGGCGGCAAAGCCGAACTGCCGATCGTGTCATTCATGCGTGAGGCAAGGCCGATCATGAAGCGGAGCTTCGTTGCATAACGCGCCTGCGCCTGCAGGTTGCCGTAGAGATGGGACGGTGTTTTCCACCACTGATCACGACAGACCGCCAGATTGCGGTAAATGAAGACATGCTCCCAGGGCACGAAAACATTATCCAGGACGACGAAGCAATCCGACTCATCGAAACGACTGCTCAAGGGATAGTCGAAGGAATCCGGAGCCTGCAGGGCAAAGGGCCGACGTGGATAAAGCTTCAGCCCCGGTGCATTCATCGGAATGGCAACGCCGATCGCGTAGTTCTCATCGCCCGGCTGCAGGGGGTGAATGCAGCTCAAATAAAGGTAATCGGAATAGATTCCCGCGGAGGCCAATTGCTGAGCGCCACCCAGGATGATGCCACCATCCTTTTCCTTCAGCACGCCGGCATACAGCGTCGGATCGCTCTGCTTGTGAGCAGGCTTAGACCGATCGATTTGTGGCGGCACAATAGCGTAGGTTGCCCATAGGTGGTTCTCGCGCAGGGTCTCATAGAAATCGACGACCCGTTCGCCATATTCCTGGCCACCGGCTGCGAAGACTTCCGGCACCGCCGCATAGCCGCAGAAAAAGCCGGCGACGTGATCGGGCGTCCTGCCCATCATTCCAAAGGACGCCTCTGACCAAGTCTCGGACGCGAGTCGCTTTGCCTTCAGATCAGCATGGGTCTTGGGGATCTGATAGGCGCGAAGGACGCGCTTGCCCGAACTCGGCGATTCGTAGGTCATCCGCTCAGACATGGTCGGATCGGCGGCGATATCATAAAGCTGGGCAGCCGATCGAGCGGCGGCTGCAAAGGCCGGATGCTTGGTGACGTCGGCAACCTTCTCACCGTCCACAAAGACGACGCGACCGTCCTGCAACGAGCGAAGATAGTCATCGCCCGTCCGCATCGAGGTGGACTGCGCCTGGCTCGGCACCGAAGTCACTTGGCTGGCGGTTCTCATCAGTCGGATCCTCCAATGGACAAGGCAGCGAACCACCTCAATAGCTACATTCTGTACATTTATTTGCGAATGTCAACTGTGAGGTGAGCCTTGAACGCGGTGAGGTTGCCATCGGCCAAAAGTGCCGACGCAGATGCGTCACCCGGCTCGATGCCGAGTTGATCCTTCGGGAACTTGGCGAGGATCAACGGATCGATGAACGTCCAACGCAATGTGTGCCGCCTTGGACAAAATGGTAACGGCCAAGACCAGTAACGAAGTTCGTCTCAACCGCGGTCACGCGAGGTGTTAAGCTGTGGCTGTTTGGTCGGTTCCTCTCCAGTAAGGGCGCGCCAACGCTCCAGGTCTTCCGGCCGGTCCAGATCCCAGAGCGTGGTCGGCTCGCTCCAGCCGAGGCCATGGCTCGCCAACCGACAACGCGTTGTTTCCATCACTTCGGCCGTCCCCCAGGGGATGTCCTTGAACAACCCCGCTTCAGGACGGTTCAGACCAACAAGCACATAGCCGCCATCCTCCGCGGGAAGAAAGACTGCGTCATTGCACGCAAGTTCGTTGGCACAGTCCTGCAAATGTTCGGGAGTTAAGGTTGGGCAGTCGGTGCCCACGAGAAGTGTTGCACTCGCTGGAGGGCCTGCCACGAAGGCAGCATGCATCCGATCGCCCAAATCACCCTCGGCCTGGGCGCGTAGCATGATCTCGTGGCACCGGCGGAGGCTGACAAAAACAGGATGCCCGCAATCTGGCGCGCACCACAGGATAACCGGGCCGATGGCTGCCTTTAGGGCAGTTGCAACCGTCCGCTGAATTAAGCGTTCGTGAAGTTCAGCCGCACCGTTCGCGCCGAGAGCGGAGATTAGGCGCGTCTTCGCGTATCCAGCGATGGGTGCTTTGGCAAGGATGGCGACCGAGATAGGTTCAGGAGGCATCGATATTGACCCCGTACCAGCGCGCGAGAGTGCGGGGGTTCACGTGCGCCCAATAGGCTAGACGAAGCCACCACATCAACGCGATGGTCAGCACGATGCCGTTCTTCTCCCAGCGCCGGCTCGACGTCGTCACCTTCTCCCCAAGACAAACCGGTCGCGCCAAAGATTTCAGCCGCCGCGACACAGCGATATCTTCCATGATTGGAATGTCGGGAAAACCACCAATGTCCTCCAGTGCTGGCCGCCTGACGAAGATCGCCTGGTCGCCGGTCGCGATCCCGGTCAGGCGGGAGCGGAGGTTCATCATCTCAGCGACGATGCGGAGGAGGGAATGTCCGTCGCCGATCCGCACGTCAAAGCGACCCCAGATTACCGTCTCGTTCTCCAACACCGATTGCAGCGCCAGCATAGCCTCTTCAGATAACTCCGTGTCGGCGTGAAGAAACAAAAGTAAGTGTCCCTTCGAGGCGGTTGTCCCGGCATTCATCTGGCGGGCACGACCCCGTCTCGCTCCCATGACGAGGTCTGCCAGGGGCACAGCCACTTCCTGGGTACAATCCGAACTGCCGCCGTCGACGACCACGATTTCGGCGCCGCGTTCGCGCAACGGGACAAGACTACGGAGAGTGCGGCCGATCCTTTTTCCCTCGTTGAGGGTCGGTATGATGATCGAGAGCCCCTGGAATTTTGTCGAATTCATGCAGGCTTCGGCAGTGGCTTGTCGATGGAGACGACGGGGCCCCCGGTGGCCGTAGCATCGGCCGGATCATGGGTCACGAGCAGAGCCGGCAGGCCCCGCTCGAGAATGTGAGAAAAGACGAAGTCTCGGAACTCCTCGCGCAGCTCGACATCGAGCTTTCCGAACGGCTCGTCCAGAAGCAGGGCACGCGGCTCAGCGAGCAGGGTGCGCAGCAAGGCGACACGAGCCTTCTGTCCCCCGGACAGGGTGGCGGGATCGCGATCAGCGTATCCGGCCAGCCCGGCGCTTGCCAAAGCCTCTTCCACAACCGCGCGGCGTGCATCGCGTCGCCTCAGTCGCGTACGTGGGATGCCGAACAGCAGATTGCCGCCCACCGAGAGATGCGGGAAGAGGATCGCGTCCTGAAACAAAACCCCGAGGCGCCTTTCTTCCGGCGGTCTGTGGCTTAAGAGCTCCGTCCCGATCGAGATCTGACCCGAAGCATGAAACGCGCTGCGGTCGATAAAACCGCCGATATAGGCCAGCAGTGTCGACTTTCCGGAGCCGCTGGCTCCCATGAGCGTCGTAGCCATTCCTGGCTCTATAATGAGCGACAGGCCGTCGACGAGGGGCTCGGTGCGGCCGAGGACGGTGATCGTGACGTCGCGCAGGTGGAGAGCGAACGGTGCGGCCTGGATGCCCTTCATCGTGACAGATCCCCCCTTTTGCGGAACAGGAGCAGGGGTAGAAGGAGGGCGAGGCCGTAGACGGCCCAGGGCAGAGCGGATTGCAGCAGGGCTACCATGCCGATCACACGCCTGTCCCCGCCGCTGGCAAGGGTCACTGCTTCTGTAGTGAGGGTGGAAACGCGGCCGGCGCCGGCAAACAGCGTCGGCAGGTATTGTCCGACGCTCACTGCAAATCCCACTGCCACTCCGGCGAGGATCGGCCGCGCCAGGAGTGGCAGCTTGACTTCGAGGAAGATCCGCAAAGGCTTTGCCCCGAGCGCTGCCGCGCTGGCAGCAAAGCGTGGGTCGAGGGCACGGAACGGATCTGCAAGCGACAGGAAGACATAGGGCAAGACGAAGACCATGTGCGCCCAGACCACGGCGAAGAGGGTGCCATCGAGCCTGAGGCGGATCAACAGTACCTGAATGCCGAAGAGAAAGGCGATCTGCGGAACCAGCAGCGGCATGTACAAAAGCCACAGTGCGGTTTTACCCGGCCGTAGTCCTTGTCGCTGTTCGTTTTCGAGGCAGCCGAGGGCGAGCGCTAGGGATATCAGCGTGGACAGGGTGGCGATTAAGGCTGTCGTGACGACCGTCGAGAGGATCTGCCCCCCGCGATCGAGCCAAAGGGACATTTGCCAGGCCGTGGGCAAAATGTCTGGAAACCGCCAGGTTTTGGCGATCGACCACAGTGCCATACCGAGGATCGAAGCGAGGCCCATCCCGCCGACGAGGATCGCTGCTGCCCCTGCCAGCATCGTCACAGTTGCCTGCCCCTTCAGGGCGCCACCCCGTTCGATCAGACGACGCCCGACGCCTGCCAGCGGTGTTTCTGCGAGCCACCACAGGGCAATGCACGCGACGACGAGGAGGAGTTGCAGGATGGCCGCCGCCGAGGCCGGGTAATAGAGATCGAGATCATAATCGGAGAACCACAGGGTGGCCATCACCGCCAGTGGCGGTGGGTTTCCTGGGCCTAGGATCATTGCCACGTCGACGACCGACAGCGAAAAAGCCAGGACCGCAAAGATGGGCAACCGGATCTGGGGATAGATCTGTGGAAATACCGCCTTGAGCCAGGCAGCGGCCGGGCGCTGCCCAAGGGCGCGGGCGCTCGCCAGGATCTGACGGACGGGTATCTGCGACGAGGCGGCAAGAATCATCAAGACGAGATAGGGCGTCTCCTTCAACAGGAGCCCAGCGATCAATGCGATCCCGGAAGGATCCTGTACGGTCACCAACTCGGCTGGCGGCCGGGTGCTCCCGGTGAACAGGGACACGAAGCGGACCAGCCACCCGCTGGGCATGATCAGAAACGCAAAGCCCAAGGCCATGGCACTGTGGGGGCTTGCCAGGAGCGGTCCCAGCCATCGCCGAAGCCGTTGGACGAAGGCGGATTGCGCCGCCATCGCGCAGAATCCCACGGCGAGGACGAAGGAGATGACAGTGGCAGCGAGCCCGGTTGTCAGCGACAGGATCAAGGCAATCGCGAATCCTGGTGCCGAAAATAACGCGCGCCAGCTGTCGAGGGAGAGCTCCGTCCCTCCGATTGCCGCGAAGATCCCAAAGGCCGGCATCAGCGTGAATGCCAAGCCGAGGGCAATCGGAATGCCGAGCACAGTGAGCGTGAGAACCGGTGCGAAGCTGAGCCACATGCTCCGGACTACCGGACGTAGCGCATTTGCCATTCGGCGACGAGGCGGGTCATCCAGCTGGGATCAGGCTCCAGAAGGGCCGTTCCCAGCTCGGCGTTGGTCGGCAGGCCTACCGCATCAGCCGGCCGCTCAAACAGCTGGCGCTGCGCCGCATCGAGCTTGTCGAGATCCAGCACCGTGAAATTGCCCATGGTCATCGGGTCCTGAGCCCGCGCCTGAATCTCTGGCTCGAGAAGCAGATTGGCCACCACCATGGCGCCTTCCTTATGGGCGGCATTGAAGGGGATCGCCACGAAGCTGGTATTGCCGATCGTGCCACCGTCGAGGACATAGACACGTGCCGTGTCAGGCAGGGTGCCGTTCTGAATCGAAACGGCGGCCTCCGACGGATTGAAGGAGATCGCGATGTCGATTTCATTGTCGCTCAGCAGTTGTTTCTGTGCCGGTCCGGTATTCGGGAACTCGTTCCCGCCTTGCCAGAGCAATGGTTTGAGCTTGTCGTACCACGCCCAGAACGGGGCCGTGACCGTCGCAAAAGTCTCTTCGGTCGCCGGCGTTTGCAGAAGCTTGGGATCGTCTGCAAGTTCGTAGAGCGCCTGCTTGAGGAAGGTCGCTCCGAGAAAGTTCCTGACATCCGGATGGGTCAGTCGGCCGGGATGTTCCGTCGCCCATCCAAGCATTTCCTTCATGGATTTAGGGAGGCTCGGCAACGGGGTCCTCGCACTGTGAAAGACAAAGACCA
Organism: Rhodoligotrophos appendicifer; assembly: GCF_007474605.1. Classification (NCBI taxonomy): domain Bacteria; kingdom Pseudomonadati; phylum Pseudomonadota; class Alphaproteobacteria; order Hyphomicrobiales; family Rhodoligotrophaceae; genus Rhodoligotrophos; species Rhodoligotrophos appendicifer. The sequence goes on from NZ_VHKL01000004.1 coordinate 65,525, forward strand.
GCTGCGCCATTCGCCAGGGTGATTCATAGCCATCGACGGGAATGGTGAAGTCGACGAGGTTGGAGGGCTTGTCAGCAATGTCCACAAAGCGCCAGTTCGGAAGATGCGAGGCGAACGGACCGAACAACAGGCCCTGCTTCTTCATGGTCAGGAAGTTAGGGCCATTGATCCAGATCAGATCCACAGATCCACCTTCCTCCCGACCAGCGGCCTTCTCCGCGACCACCCGTGTCACCGCCTCGGCGGTGTCCTTGAGTTTCACATGGCGCAGAGAGACGCCATAGCGGTTCTCGGCCTCTCTACCGACCCAGTCGATGAAATCATTCGTCTGCGTGTCGCCGGCCCAGGCATTGAAATAGACGGTCTGGCCCCGCGCCTTTGCCAAGACCTCCTGCCAATCGCCGGTCTCGGCCGCCGAGGCGGTCAACAGCGATGCCACTAGGAGGCCCAGCGCCATGCCAATCGACCGAAACCCGATCATGCCGGCACTCCGAGATAGGTTCGACTACGCCGATTTATTTTTGCCTTTTGTAGGATGGGCCCCAACACTTCTTCATGGAACGCATCGCAGCCGATGCAGAGATTGGCATAATCCTTCCCCTGGGGCGTCTTGGTGCGGCTCCGGTCCAGGAAGCGCTCCAGGGACCAGTCATAGGCAATCCCCATGCGCTCCGGGTGGCCCATAGAGATCGCCTCGAGCGCTGGCTCTCCGGCCAGGGATTCGAGAATGTCGATGAGCTTTTCGTCCAGCAGATTGCCGAGTGGCACCTTGGTCTTGACGCAGCAGGGATAGAGATCGCCCGTCGGTTCGATGGATACCTCGGAACCCGAATAGCCATGTTGCAGGAAGTTCAGTCCGCCGGACCAGCGGTTGCAGAAATTATCCGCCAGGGACGCGGTCGATAGGCCGTTGCTCCAGGCCCGTCCGCGCGGCCAAAGCTTGCCGATCCAGCTGTCGGGCGTTGCGCCGAAAAAACTGTAGAGAGGGCCATCCTCTTCGTGCCAATTGCGGGTCGATGCGGATAAGCCGGAGGCTTTGAGGCCGGCACGATCGAACATGGCCGTGAGCCTGTCCCTGAAGGCGCGTTGCCTGTCGGGGCCTTTCATGCCGACATGGAAATCATCGATCCCAGAGACGGAAATCATGTAGATCCCTCGCGAAAGCAAATCGTCGATGATCTCCTCGGTGATGAGGTCACCCGTGGTTTGGACCACGATCTTGACCCCGCTGGCGTGGCGGTAGCGCGAGATCAAAGCTTCGATCAGCGGGTAGGTCACGGCCAGGCGAATGGGATCGAGCAGCGATTCACCTCCCGAAAGGATGATTCTTCCGGTCTTTTCAGGAAGACTGCCATCGGGGCGGGGCGCCTCCAGATCGAGATATGTCATGCGCCCCGGCAGGTTATTGACGATCAGGGGAAAGTTTGTCCGGGCTTCCTCCACCACCTCGCCGAGCCGATCTCGGACATAAGGGCGAAACTTGTCTTCATAGCAATGTTTGCATTTCCGGTGGCAGGCCCAGGACATGACCCAGTAAAGCGATTCCATTGATATCTTCCATGTCGAATGATCTGCTCGTTTGCACTACGCAGGTTTATGAGCGTCCCTGAACACGAAGTGGTCCAGTGAAATCTCGGTGTCCTCTGCTTTGACTCAGCCCTCGCTGCCCAGGAGAACTGACCACGAACTAAAAGCATGACTTAGTCGGCTGGCATCGCAGGTCGTTACAGTCGCCATGACATAACGCCGTAGGAAAAGACCGATCCGGGGCGTCCGATGGTAATGTTCCAGCCCTGGAGATGACTTACCACCAGTGACCCATGCACGCGCCGCAGGCAGTTCATATGCAGACACGAGGGGCAGGCCAATGTGGGCAGACATAAAGAGGGCGGCGGAGGCAATCGGCAGCGGCACTGCTCGTGCCCGCTTCGATGCCTTGCCGGCCACAGTCGTCACCGCCATCCGGAAACAGGACGCCACGAGCGAAATCCTGATCCGTGCCATCCAACTGACGATCACATTGCTGTTTGCCCTCCTGTATGCGATCTCCCCTAAAACGGATGCCGGCACGGATTTTCAACTAACACCCTTCGCCCTGGGAATTTATATCGCCATCAATTTCTTCCTTTTGATTTATTTTCTAAAGAAATCTATCCCTGAATGGCTCGTATTCCTCTCAATAGTGATCGACATTAGCCTATTAATGATTTTGATATGGAGCTTTCACGTTCAATACGGCCAGCCTCCCTCATTCTACCTCAAGGTTCCGACCTTTTTATATATTTTTATCTTCATAGCGCTCCGGGCATTGCGGTTTCAGCCACGGTTTGTCTTGTTCGCCGGAATAATTAGTTCGGCCGGCTGGATCGTCATGGTGGCCTATGTGGCTCTGTACGATCCTTCGGGCATGGTTATCACCAGGGACTATGTCGAATATCTCACGAGCAATTCGGTGCTGATCGGGGCGGAGGTCGACAAAATCCTCTCCGTCATCATCGTAACGGGCGTGCTCTGGCTCGCGCTGCGACGGGCACGCAAACTGCTCATCGATTCAATCGCCGAGGGGGCCGCGGCACAGAACTTCTCGCGGTTCTTCGATGAGCCGGTCGCAACACGGATCAGATCGTCGCATGCATCCGATATCGGCAAGGGCCGACGTTGCGACGCCGCGGTGCTGTTCATCGATTTGCGGGGTTTCACCGATCTGGCCGCAAGCCGGGATCCGGAAACCGTGATCGTCTTGCTATCAGAATACCGGGCACAGATCGGCAGCATCATTCGCCGCCATGGCGGTGCCATCGACAAATTCCTTGGCGACGGGATCATGGCCTCCTTTGGGACAGTGAGTGACGGCACTCCCTATGCAGCGAACGCATTACGGGCCGTCGATGAACTCCTCCACCGCGTAGCGAGTTGGCGTGAGGCGCACGGCCCCCTGTCGCTCCTGTCGGAACGCCCGCTTGGGGGCGCGGTCGTGGCCGGTACGGTGGTGTTCGGCGTGGTGGGAGACGGCGATCATCTCGAATTCACCGTGATCGGCTCCAGTGTCAATCTCGCCGCCAAGCTCGAAAAGTACAATAAGGAGATCGGAACACTGGCGCTGACGACCCCGCAGACCCTTGCCGTGGCGACCAGCCAGGGCTACCGGCCGGATCGACCAATCGAGATCCGGCGTGCCGATTTTTTCGGCCTGAACGAATTGGCGGTGATTGGGTCATGAGGTCCTCGCGCCCCTTGATGGACCTTCCTGACCAGCCTGGTGGCTTTCTAAGAAAGCGAGAGGTTCGAGATGACGTCCGATAGGCAATGCGATGTGTGTGTGATCGGCGCAGGGTCGGGCGGGCTTTCCGTCGCGGCCGGCGCGGCGCAGCTCGGACTCAAGACAGTGCTCATCGAGCCCGGCCTGATGGGGGGTGACTGCCTCAATACTGGCTGCGTCCCGTCCAAGGCTCTCCTGGCATTAGCCAAACGCGCGCATTTGGACAGCGATCGACCGGCGTTCACGCGTCATCAGATCCGAGACTACATCCGGGAGACGATCGACCAAATCGCGCCCCACGATTCCCAGGAGCGCCTTGAGGGTCTCGGCGTTCACGTCGTCCGCCAGCATGCAACATTCGAAAGTGCCACGCGGCTGTTGGCCGGGGAGACCGCGATCACGGCGCGATATTTCGTCGTGGCGGCAGGCTCCCACGCCGCGGTGCCCCCGATACCGGGGCTGGATCCCCGTCGAATCCTGACCAATGAGACAATCTTCTCGATCGCCGAGACGCCCGACCATCTCGTGGTCATCGGAGGAGGGCCAATCGGCATTGAGATGGCCCAGGCGCATCGCAGATTGGGCAGCAAGGTGACCGTGCTGGAAATACATCGCATCCTGCCCAAGGACGAACCCGAGCTGGTCGAGATCGTTCGCCGCACTCTCGAGGCCCAGGGTGTCGAAATCCTCGAGAATGTGAAGGTGGAGGCGGTCGAGTATCTCGACACAGGCACGCGCGTCTGGATCGAGCATGCCGGGACCCGACGCAGCCTTGAGGGATCTCATCTGCTCATCTCAGTCGGGCGGAAAGTCAATGTGGATGGTCTCGGGCTAGACGCGGCCGGCATCGCTTTCGATGGCAAGGGGATCAAGACGGATGCGCGGCTTCGGACCAGCCAGAAACACATCTTCGCCATCGGCGATATCGCAGGTGGCCCTCAATTCACCCATGTGGCCGGCTATCACGCGGGCATCGTCATCCGCAACATTGCCTTCCGACTACCGGCGAAGGTCGATTATTCCGCTTTGCCCTGGGTGACCTACACCGATCCCGAGCTTGCCCATGTCGGCCTGACCTTGACGGAGGCCAGAGAGCGCTTCGGCAAGGATGTAAGAGGCCCGGTCCACTCCTTTAAAAGTGTGGACCGCGCGGTGGCGGAGCGCCGTGAAGAGGGCCTTCTGAAGCTTGTGGCGCGGAGCAATGGTCGAATCCTGGGATGCTCGATCGTCGCTCCCGGCGCCGGCGAAATGATCGGCGTCTGGGGCCTTGCCATCCAGCAAAAGCTGAAACTGAAGGACGTTGCCAGCTTGATCCTGCCCTATCCCACCTTCTCCGAGATCAGCAAACAGGCGGCCAGCGAATGGTACAAACCGACGCTGTTCGGCGACCGCACCCGGTGGCTGGTGAGGTTGTTGCAGAAGCTGCCACAGTTGTAGCAGAGATACTGCCACTTAGCCGGCCTTGCTTCCGCGGGCGCACCATTGCCGGTAGAGGGTCGGCACCAGGGCCATCACGCCAAGCAAAGAGAAGGCGATGAGTGTCTTCGCCGAGATTAGATCGCCCGGGTCCGTGATGGTCGACAGTTCGCCGCCGAGATTGGCATAGACGAAGGACCCGGGAATGATGCCGATGAATGTCGCCAGGGCGAAAGTTCCCGTTTCGATAGAGAACATGGCGGGGACGATATTGACCAGGAAGAATGGAAATACGGGTACAAGGCGCATGAAGAGGAGATAGCCGAAGGCGTTCTCCTGCATATTCGCCGCCACCTTCTGGTAAAGCGGTCCGGCCTTGCTGCGCAGACCCTCCCCGAATGACGTCTTCGCGATGGAGAAAATGGCCACCGCGCCGAGCGTCGCACCCACCACGACGAGAGCCGTTCCGATCCAGCGACCGAAAAGGAAGCCGCCGAGAAGCGTGAGCACGGTTGCAGCTGGCAGCGACAGGGCGACCACAGCGGCATAGAACACGATGAACAGAGCCCCGGAAGCGATCGGCCGGGCTTCCACCCAGTTCAGAAGCTCGTCCCGATGCGCCGCAATCCACTTGATGTCGAGCCACGCCGCGACACCGGAGAGATGGGCTGCCATCGCCGCGAGAAGAAGCAGGAGGATCAACAGGTAGGAGAGCTTGAGCTTCTTCATGGGGAGGGACAAGCTCATTTCCGTTCGTGGAACATTGTGATCAATGCGTCCTCCGCGACCGGATCCATCGAGGTCTCTCGCGATGTTCGAAGGAGAGCGATCGTCTCGGCGAGCTGGTCAACATAGCGCCGGCAATGCCGACACAACATCAGGTGCAGCCGGAATTTTGCAGCGGCAAACAAGCCCTGCTCTCGGTCGAGAAAGGCACTCGCCTCTTCGGTCACCTCACGACATGTGAGCAAGGCAGTTCTCCAAATTCCGAGGGCCGCAAACCCATCGTCAAGTGCTGACCCTGCGTCTTCCATGGGTCTGGTCACGTTACAAGCTCTTCGCCGCGGAGGGTAACTTTCCCGCCTGCGAGGGCGCGACCAGCTGCTCAATCTCCTCCCGAAGCCTGGACCGTCCGCGATGGAGAAGCACCCTCTGGTTTGCGGCGCTGACATTAAGGACTGACTGCCGGCTCGCCGTCGCGCTCAAGGTCCGAGAAACTGAGAATGCGACCGTCTCGTGCTCCACGAGTTCGCGCCTTGTTGACGAGAATATTGAAAATCCAGGCCTTCAGTGACGATCTCTGCTCGAACCCGTCCAATCCGGCGACCACGGCAACCCAGGTGTCCTGAACCACCTCCTCGGCTATCTCGCGGCTTTTCACGAAGCTTCGGGCGAGGGCGATCATGGGACGGTGCAATTCGCGCAATAGGCTCCTAAAGGCCATGGCGTCGCGGGCACGCAGACGGACCAACAGCAGGTCGGCAACCTTGTCGTCGGCGTCTCCCTCCGGCGCCTCACCCTCGCTCATGATCTAGGAGGCCGGAGGAAGGGAATGACGGACAATGCTGCTCAGCAATTCCTCGTCATTGCTGACACGCGCCAGAACCCTCAGAGACACCACGGCCGATAGAAGCCGGCGAGCGATCTCAACTTCGGATTCCACCATGGGCACTGTTCCCTGCTGCTGGGCACGCTGCACCGCGCGCCGCAAACCGCTTTCTATTTCCGTGAGCGCGTCGCGGATATCCCGGGCCAGCCCCTCGTCATGGGGAGCCAGTTCCAAGGCCGAATTGATCAGAAGACAACCCCGCCGATCTGAAAGCGAGGCCTTGAGCAAATCCGCGAAAAAGCCGTGCAGAGCCGCCAACGCGTCCTCTGCAGAATCGAGCTGTGACAGACGCCTGCGCGCAGAAAAGTCGAGATAGCGCTGCAGCGCACGAGCAAAGAGTGCCCTCTTGTCACCAAACGAATGATAGAGGCTTGCGCCCCCTATCCCCATCGCGTCGGACAAGTCTCTTACCGAGGTCGCCGCGTAACCCTTGCCCCAGAAGCACGAGACGGCGGCATCGAGTGCAGCCGTCTCGTCGAAAGTCCGATGTCGTCCCAATCCTAGCGCTCCAACAGCGTTGCGGTGGCAGTTGCAAATACTAGAGCAATTGATCTAATATCGCAAGATGGAGCTGTTGCCCGCCGCTCCCTCGACTCCATGCCCGATTTTAGAACCCCTGGCCCCGTTTCCGTGAAATGCGAGCCGATGACCCTGCGCTAATTCCTGGAGGTGCAAATGACCGATCTCGTGACGCTATTTCCACGCCAACCCGTTCCGGACCTGACCGTTCCCCTGGCTGGAGGAGGCAGCTTCAGTCTCAAGGACGAGGCACCCAAAACCTTTACGCTCATCGTGTTTTACCGCGGCTTGCACTGCCCGATCTGCAAAGGCCAGCTCAAGGACCTGGAGGCGAAGCTTGGCGAACTGGAAGGACGCGGCGTCTCCGTCGTTGCGATCTCGTCCGATACGGCGGAGCGCGCGGAAGAGACGAAATCATCCTGGGGTCTTCCCAAGCTTCGGCTGGGCTATGGTCTGGACTTGGCCTCGGCACGACGCTGGGGTCTCTTCGTCTCGTCGGGCAGGGGCACAACGTCCGCAGGCGTGGAGGAGCCGCAACGCTTCACCGAGCCGGGTCTGTTCCTGGTCCGGCCCGACGGCACACTCTATTTCGCCAGCGTCCAGACGATGCCATTTGCCAGACCTCATCTTGCAGACGTTCTGCAGGCAATGGACTTTGTGGTTGCCAAGGACTACCCGGCACGAGGTGAGATCATAACCCTCTGAGCGTCGTGGGCGACGGCCCAACGCTGAACCAATGGAGGCGGAATTGTTCGATCATCATCTGATCCGCTGGCAGGATACACTCTTTGGCGGGGCCGCCGCATGGTTGTCCTCCCGTGGAGTTTCGGCCGATCAGGTAACGATGGGAGGGTTCGTCATCGGCGTCTGCGGTTCACTGCTGTTGACGCAGGCATTCTACGGTGCGGCACTGGCAATGATCCTCCTGAACAGGCTTCTGGATGGGCTAGATGGAGCCGTTGCACGGAGGCAGGGTCCGACCGAGCGCGGCGCCTTTCTCGACATTGGTCTCGATTTCTTCTTCTACGCGACAGTCCCGTTCGGCTTTGCCGTCGCCGATCCTGCCGCCAATGCGCTCGCTGCCAGCGCCTTGCTGCTTTCCTTCGTTGGAACGGGGAGCAGCTTTCTCGCCTTTGCGATGGTTGCAGCCAAACGTGGACTGACCTCGAGCGCCTATCCGCAGAAGGGGCTCTATTATCTCGGAGGGCTAACCGAGGGAGCCGAGACCATCATCGCCTTTGCGGCCATGTGCCTCTTCCCGAGCTATTTTGCAGTCATCTCTTGGGTGTTCGCAGCGCTGGCCATGATCACCACGGTCACACGCTGGCTCTGGGGCTGGCGGCTGCTTTCCGCGCCATGACACAAGAGCCTCACCATCTCGTCCTGGTCGGCTGCGGACATGCGCATCTGGAGGTCCTCCGATGTTTTGGTCGCCGTCCAAACGACGGACTCAGGCTGACATTGATCACGAGAGGGAAGCGAGCCCCCTATTCAGGCATGCTTCCTGGTTTTGTTGCGGGCCATTATGGTGCGAACGAGGCGCAGGTCCCAGTGGCTCCCTTGGCAGAATGGGCCCGATGCGAAGTCGTCATCGGCGAAGTCGTTTCCTTCGATGCCGCACAACGGGTGCTCACGCTGCAGGACGGGCGGCCCATTGCAGGGACGATAATCTCGATCAATTGCGGTGCCGTCACCAGCCTTGGGAACAGCACACCTGCCGAAGATGCCCTCCCCGCCAAACCTATGGATGACTTCGCGCTGCGATGGGAGCAGTTGGTTAATCGGATCGAGGCGGACCCTGGTATCCGCATCGCCGTTGTCGGAGCCGGAGCCGGCGGGGTCGAGCTTGCGCTTGCTCTACGATATCGTATGCAGGAGGCCGCCAGGAGGGGAGCGCGACCGGACCAAGGCCAGGTTACCTTGTTCGATCGTCAGGGGTTGCTGCAGGAATTCTCCCCCGCCGTTCGGCGGAGCGCGGCACGGCGATTAGAACGTGGCGACGTCCTCTTGATCACCGACGACGATCTTCCGGCTTTACCGGAGGCGAATAGGAACTCTACCCTCTATGACGAGCAAATCTGGGCCACCGGTGTTCGACCGGCGGAATGGCTGGTGCACTCCGGACTGGCCCTGGATGCTAAAGGTTTCGTTGCAGTGGATGAACACCTTCGATCGACATCGCACGGATATGTCTTTTGTGCGGGGGACGCGGCCGGGCTGATCGGATCTCCCTGCCCCAAGGCCGGTGTGATCGCCGTCCGGCAGGGGCCGGTCCTGGCCCGGAATCTCCATGCCCAGGCTCAAAGCTTGCCCTTGATACGCTTCACACCGCCGAGGATCTGGTTGAGCATTCTGTCAACCGGCGAGCGTTACGCCATCGCGTCGCGTGGAAGCTGGTCGGTGGAAGGGCATTGGGTATGGCACTGGAAAGACTGGATCGATCGCCGTTTCATCGCAAAATACAAGTGTCGATCGGAATGAGCTGGAGGCACCCGTTCCAAGTGGTTCCTTCGATCTTTGAACGCTCGTTACCTCCAGCGAAACCCCGCCTTCGGTAAGTCTGCGATCAAGAAGCTCGAAGCGAGAACGAAAGGTCCCAACTGCGCCTCCCGACTAACCCTCTTGTTCCTTTAAAAAGGAAAAGAGTAAGAAAATCAAGTGGCTGGGGGACTAGGATTCGAACCTAGACTGGCGGAGTCAGAGTCCGCTGTCCTACCGTTAGACGATCCCCCAAGGGAGTGCCCGGAAAAGGGCAAGCGGTACATAGCCTTAATGGTGCCGGCGATCAAGTAGCCCCGATTTTTTGCCAAATGTTTGCCACAGGGCGCCAACCCGCGTTCTCAGGAGATGCGCCCTTCCCCGTGTCCACCTCCCGCAGTGATTGCGACTTCCTCGGAGGGGGTGGAACCAGATTCGACAAACAGGGTTCAATAAAATGCATTCATCGTCTCGCCATGCGGCACTCGGAGTTTTGTGCCGGGATCATGAGACGACAATCGTCATTTGAGTTTCAGGCTGCGCCGGAAGCGCTAGGAGGGGCCCATGAGAAGACGTTTGGATCGGGATGACATTGAGAGCCGTGTCTTCTGGTGCATCGAGGCCGGCGTCGCGACGCTGACCCTGCTTGGGTTCAGCGCTGCCGCCGCCGCGATGGTGTTTTGAAACCGAAGACAGGTCGCCCAACAACGCCTCATAGAGCCCTAGGCAAGAGCACGGGTGCGAGGGCATTCAGCAGAAACCGCGCTTCAGAGGAGGATCACCGGATGATCCGTAGACCCCAATATGCCACTGCCCTCGCCTTGGCCGCGTCAGTTTTCACAGCGTCGCTCTGGGGACTTTCCACGGAGCCTGCTGATGCGCAGTCATCCTGGCGACGTTACTCCGACCAGCGGCTCGGGATCAGCATCGAGGTGCCGCGAGAGGGGTTCATTGACGTCTCGGGTGAGACCCAAGGAGAGGGAATCGACCTGAAGGCCGTCGATGGGACGGGCGAAATTTCAGTTTATAGCGCAGCCTTGACCTCCCTGTCGTTCAAGGCGTTTCGCCAACAACTGATCAAGGGAGCGGAGGATCGCGGCCTTGACGTCACCTATCGGGACGGAGGCCAGAGCTGGTTCGTGTTTTCCGGTCTGCTGGACGACCACATCCTCTATTACAAGGTTCTGCTGAAGACCGTTTGCGGCGTACCGACGGCCCAGCAATTCCACCTGCGCTATCCTCGCGAGAAGAAGCGCGACTATGATGCCATTGTCGAGAGGATGGAGAGGACTCTGGCCCGCAGTCCCCAGGTCCGCTGCAGCTAATCCGCCTCAGGGGCTTGCGTTAGGGTCGAGGGTTTCGACAGGGTCCGACCGTGGTGCCGATCGCCGATCCCTTGAGTCATCTTGTCGACGGCGGCGATGCCGATCGCCGAGAGGATGAAGACGCAATGAATCACCGTCTGCCATAAAACGCCACTCTCGGTGTACCGGGAGCCCTCGGCGCCCAAGCTGCCGGCCTCGATAAAGGTGCGCAGCAGGTGAATGGACGAAATTCCGATGATGGCCATCGCGAGCTTCACCTTGAGAACCCCAGCATTCACATGACTTAGCCATTCTGGCTCGTCCGGATGGCCCTGGAGCTTGAGGCGCGAGACGAAGGTCTCGTAGCCGCCGACGATGACCATGATCAACAGGTTGGAGATCATGACCACGTCTATGAGACCGAGCACGACCAGCATGATCTGCTGCTCGGTGAAATCCACAGAATGAAGGATGAGGTGCCAGAGCTCCTTCATGAAGAGCAGCACGTAGACGACCTGAGCCACGATCAGGCCGAGATAAAGAGGCAATTGAAGCCAACGCGACCCGAAGATCAGCAAGGACAGGGGGGGCATGCCGGCAGTGGGGCGCGGAGGGGTCATGGGGTCTTTCGATCCAGATTGAAGCAGCCCCTATCTAGCGAGTTCATGCGGCCTTTCCAAGACGATGCCGCGCCGCAGCAACGCGGCTTCCCCGTCCTCAAGTCGAATTGATCGGCGCCCAGCAATGCGGGGTCCCCATTGAGCATATGCGGGCTCCGCCAAGGCCGTCACAGATCCAGAATTTCTCGCCGTCCGAAGTCGCAACCGCTGCGGGCCTTGCGGCGTTGGGTCGATGAACAGGGCACGCAGCTTTCGCAAACGTGATCCTCACATCGATGCGGCCAACAATGGAGGCATGATCGACATGGCGCGCAGCAGAAAGACAGAGCAGCGTTATCTTTCCGAAGAAGAGCTTCAACTTGTTGACCAAACCCATCTGCCCGCGCTCAAGCTCATCCAGACGCCTGAGCTGGTCTTGCTCCGCAAAACCCTGAGGGAAAGCCGGGAGAAGGCGTCGTCCATCCCGAGCAAGACGAGACCAGTCACCGACAACGCTAACGGCAAGGGTAGCGAGGGACCGGGGATGCGGCGCGACATCCTGTCCGCCGCGGTAAAGCGGGTGAACCGCGAGCTCGACCGCCGACGGACGGGGACCATAGAGCGGCAGATCGACGAGAACCCGCTGGCGGCAGCCTCGATGGCCCTCAACGGTCAATCGCATGCGGAGACTGCGCCGGAGCGGCGCACTCGCGGGGAAACCTCCACGGGACATATGCCTCGCGCCAGTGTCGCCCCGTCACGGACGCCGGCCCTTGCGACTGGAAACGGCAGATAGCCTAGTTTGAACCTGCTCTCTCAAAATCAACGACGCGAGGCATCACCCCTCGCGTCTCCCTCACCTTTTATACACTCAAAAGTTGCATAATATGGCTCGCGATATCATTCTGGTCACAGACCATTGGATTCTCCTGGAGCCATCAACATGCGTCCTTACCTCGCGGGATTGCTCAGCGGCTTGCTTGTCGGACTAACAGCCTGTTCTGAGGTCGCCGAGACTCCGCCGGTTCGACATGTCGTCCTGGCCAAGATCAAGACCGACACCCCGCAATCAGCAATAGATCGGGTCTTCCAGGACCTTCGAGATCTGGAGCAGGTCGTTCCCGGGCTACGGCATTTTCAGGCGGGGGCAAATGTCAGCCCCGAGGGCAAGACGCAAGGCTATACTCATGGCTTCACCATCGACTTCAACACCGATCGGTCCCGCGATGCCTATCTGCGTTACCCTGACCACATTTCAGCTGCGAAGGAGCTCATCGCTCTCACGGAGGGCGGGGAAGCAGGAATTTTGGTGTTTGATTTCCCCATGAGGTAGCTTTCGTCGCGCCTTGCGAGGAACCTCACCATCCCCCATAGTCGGCGTGACCGCATGCCCCCGCCGGTCAGCATTACTGGCCCTTCCATCCCAAGGGGGAACGATATCCATGATCCGCTTTCTTTCGTACTTGATCCTGCTGCTGACCGCAGCCCTTGCCACCAACTCTCCCGCCGAGGCGCGTGGCGAGAAGCCGGGCCGATTCGACCATTATGTCTTGTCTCTCTCCTGGTCACCCACCTATTGCGCTGGGGAAAATGGGCAAAGGGACCGCATGCAATGCAGCGCGCAACGCGCCTATGCCTTCATCGCCCACGGGCTCTGGCCGCAATATGATCAGGGATGGCCGGAATATTGCCCCACTCCAGAGAGCTGGATCCCGAACGAGACCATTGCGTCCATGTCCGACATCATGCCGTCCAAAGGGCTGATCATCCATGAATGGCGGCGGCACGGCAGTTGCTCAGGCCTGGATCAGGGCGAGTATTTCGCATTGATCCGCCGACTGTTCACGGGCATCGCCATCCCCGCCAAATACTCATCGCCCGCCCAGGACATCGTGACGACACCGCAGGAGCTGATCCAGGATCTGGTCGCCGCCAACCCTGCGATCGATGCCAGTATGGTCGGCGTCTACTGTGGAAACCGGCGGGATCGCGCTGCATTGAGCGAAGTGAGGATCTGTTTCCAGCGCGATGGCACGCCCATGAGCTGCCCTGAGGGAGCGCGTCTCCAATGCCGGGCCAAGGCCCTTGTCCTGCCTCCCGTCCGGCCCCGAAATCCATCATGACCACCTCGTCCTCGCCGCGCGTCCTTGTCTTTCAGCATATGGAAAAGGAAGACCCCGGGCTTTTCAAAGGCCTCATGGACAAACACGGGTTGGCCTGGACAACTGTGCATCTCCATGCCGGCGAAGCCGTCCCGGCGCTTGAGGCCTTTGATTTCCTGCTGGTCATGGGCGGGATTCAGGACGTCTGGCAGGAGGCACGCTATCCCTGGCTTGCACAGGAGAAGGCAGCGATCCGCCGCTGGGTCGGAGAGCTTGACAAGCCATATCTCGGAATCTGCCTGGGCCATCAATTGCTCGCGGATGCGTTAGGCGGTGAAGTCGGCCGCGCGACAACAGGTGAGATCGGCTTTCACGGTATCGAACTCAATGCAGAGGGACGGAAGTCGCCCTTATTCGCCGGCATGCCTGCCTCGACCACCTGGATGCAATGGCACGGGGCGGAGGTCAAAGCCCTGCCGGTTGGCGCCACAGGCCTGGGACACTCTCCGGCTTGCGCAGTGCAGGCTATGCAGGTCGGAAGCCACGCCTTTGGGCTGCAGTTCCATGCGGAGGCCAGTGCTGAGAGCATGGCCGCCTGGCGGTCCCTTCCAGATTATCTACCGGCCATCGAAAAGGGCTTGGGCATCGGGGCGGATTTGCGACTGTCACAGGAGATCGACGTCAGACTCCCCTCGGTCAATCGCACAGCTATACAGTTGTTCGACAATGTTGTGCGTGCGGCCGGCCTTATTCGTTGAGCTCCTAACGTCCCGGTCGCGTCAGACCACGACCGGGGGTCTGGCACGACGGGCTCCGGTCGCTGCCTGGTACACGATCGCCGAAATGATCACCGCACCCCCGACCAGGGTCATGGTCTCCGGCTGCTCGGAGACGACGATCCAGACCCACAGGGGACTCAGCACCAGCTCGATTAGCGAAGCCAATGTCATCTCTGCCGGGCTGATATGGCGCGCGCCTAGGGTGAAGAGCCACATGCCGAAGCCCAGAATGAGCCCGATCAATACGCCGATCGCCGCATCGGAAAGGGAGACGTCAAAAGCCGGAGCCACCTTGCCCGCACCGTCCAGAGAGAGGCCGATCAGCACGATCGCGCCGACGGCCGCTTCGCTCCATCCCTTGTGCAGGGCAGTTGGAGTCATGTCGATGCTTCCCGCACTTTTCAGGAAGATGCTGTGTACCGCAAAGGCCAGCGTCGACAGCAGTGAGTAAACCGTTCCCAGAACATGGCCACCCTCCAGGTTGTTGAAGACCATGAGAAAAATGCCAAAAAGGCTCAGGGCCATAGCGATCCAGGTCTCGCGGCGCACCGGCTGGCCGAGGAACCAGCGGCCGAGAAGCGCTGCAAAAAAGGGCCCTGCACCGACCATGAACATGGCGTTGGCGATGGTCGTGTAGCTGATCGCCAGAATGAAAAACACGCCGGAGACACCGATGGACAGGCCGGCGGCCGCAGCGCGCCAGCCTGCCTGGCGGATCAGCCGCAGCGGGTTTCCACCCCCGAAGAACGCCATCAAAAGCATCACGCTGATGACGATGCCAAAGCCCCGCAACAAGAGAAGCATCCAGGGATCGGCCTGCCCCATGAGACGGATGAGGACTCCCTGGGCACTCCAGAGCAGGCCGGCGAAGACCACCAGGCCCATGCTGAAGAGATAAATATTCCCGCGGCCTGCGTTGCGCGACAGTTGTGTGAGGGCGTGAACCACTGACCGGCTCCATCGGTTCGATGCCGGGCTCGGCAAAGAAACGGACCGGCGTCACCAGCCGATCCATCGGCGCGAGATTGGTTCAAAGCGCCTGCAGGAGCAATCGACTTTTTGAAAGGTGACGGGGTGTGGCCCTCAATGGCCCCATAACCCGTCCTGGCCCGTGCCTGCGTCATCGTCACCGCGCTCGGTGTGCGAATGAGAGGCCGTTTCAGGAACCGGCCCATTGCCTTCCATGCTGTCGGCGGCGACAACCTGAGGCGCCGATCTATTGCCGCTAAACAGACCGACCAACAGGTTTAGGCCAAGAGCGATCAGCCCCCACATGCAACGCTCCTATGCAATCACAGCATAATCGGAATGGGTCAATAGCGGCTGCGACTGAGAGAGCGTCGGCTCCTCGTAATCGCCCGCCGGGGCCGAGTGCATGATCAAACCATCGTTCTTTGCGAGCGCCCGCGCTTCCTGCATCTCGCTGGCCAGAAGTTTCTGAGCCAGTTCGAGCAGATGCGCCTCTTGCGATCCTTGCGAGGTGGCCTGAGCGCCACCGCCGTCTGCCTTTGCCAACACCAACAGCTTTTCAGCCAGTTTGGCGAGCTGGGCCTCATCCGAGGAGGGCGCGACCTCAGCCGGGGCGGCCTTGCTCGATAGGGCTGACTTGTCGGTGGTGGCTGCCCTGTCGGTGGTGGCTGCCCTGTCGGCGGTGTCCGCTTCGTTGGCGGGAGCTGTCGCCTCTGCTGTGCTCGCCTGTTTCGATGCAGCCTCTGCGGGCTTGAGCTCACCGGATTTCTCGAGCGCTGCATAAAGGGCTTCCGATTTCTCATCCGGGCCGCCCAAATATCCCGCATGCTTCATGATGGCGATGACCTTCTGGCCCTGCTCGACACCATATTGACTCACTAAGTTGGACTCCTGCTGCTCATAGGCGAATTGCTTCTGATCCGCCATTTGCTGCTTGGCCGTCTCCTTCTGTTCGGCGATGATCTGCTCCTGACGCTCCGTCTGCTGTTCGACGAGCTTCTTCTGATCGTCCGCCATTTTCTCCTGCGTCTGCATCGACTGTTCAAATTGCCGCTCGCCTGCCTTCATCTGAATGACCGTCGGAATAATAGCACCCGCCCCGAGGCTGGCAGCAGTCATAGCGAGATTAAATGCCACCGGATGTTTTTGAAGAAAGCTGGGCGCGATCTCGGCGCCATCTCGGGGAGCAGCAAAATTGGATTTAAACGCTGTCGATGGGCCGAAGGAATGGCCGATCGACGTCATTTCCTTTGTGACACCCAGTAAACTCGATTCTGTCTTGATGGACGCCGGTGCTGTAAGCACGTTAGTGACGTTGGGAAGTTCCGAGGCCAGAATCGGCAACGCTGCGTTGCTCGCACCAAAAAACTTCGCGCCAGATCCGATAAATTTGCCTACGCTAGATCCAACAAGCCTGGCGGCGCTGGCCACGAATGCCATGAGAACACCTCAACGATGAAAATAACCCACTAGGATTCAAAAAATACCACGAGCGAATGAAATATGAGCAGGAATATACCCTCATAGGTTGTATACCGCAAGTGCCAAGAAGGGGTCCCGGTCTCTAAACCCGACTTTTTGATGCGTCCCGAATGATCATGAGCAGGCTGAAGGCAGCAAATATCGCCGCCAGAGTCAGAGGAAAACCGTTCGGTCCGAACAGTTCCATGCTCCATCCAGTCAGGCTCGGCCCGGCCATGCCACCCAATCCCCACATGGCGGCAAAGGCGGAAGCGCCCGCCATCAAGGCGGAGCCTTTATAGCGCTCACCCAGGATGGCGATGGCCAAAGTGTAGATGCCAAAACCGCAGGCGCCGACCAGCACCAGCACCGGCCACATCAGGAGGGTGCCCATGACCGAGGGCAGCACCGCGAGTGAGGCCGAGGTGAGGAGGGCGCACGCCAGCATCACGGCACGACGAGGCAAATGATCGCCGATCCAGCCTATGGGATATTGCAATAGGAGATTGCCGCCGATCAGCACCGTCAGCGCCCAGGCCGATACGTCCACGCTCAGACCCTCACGGAGTCCGTAGAGCGGCAGCAGCGCGAGCACGGCGGCGTCGAGCAATGCGAAGGTCCCGACGCCGATGAGCAGCACCGGCGCTTGTGGAAAAAACGCAAAGAAGGAGGCCCTCCGCTCTTCCGGATGGAGACGGTCATCGACGTCGACAAAATGCAGAGGCACCAGAGCGATCAGCATGATCGCCGCGCCGATGACGAAGGGCGTCCAGCCCTTGAAGCCGGTGAAGGGTAGCATGGCGGGGCCAAGAGCGAAGCCACCGGAAAGAATGCTGGCATAAACCGCGGTGATGCGGCCGCGATACGGCCCTTCAGCAGTTCGAACGACCCAGGACTCCGACACCGCAAAGAGGGTCGCCGCGCAGAAGCCGAAGAGAAACCGCAGCGGGAACCAGAGAGTGAAGCTGTCGATCAGCTTAAAAGACAGGAGCAGCAGGGCCACCAGGACGCAACAGACCTGCGCCACGAGCTTGGAGCCAAAACGCACCGTCACCAGCGGGATCAGAGGACCCGCCGCCAGCACCCCCAGCGGTCCGAAGCTCGCATTGAGGCCGATCATCCCGGCAGAATGGCCTCGCGCCTCCAAGATCAACGAGAACAAGGGAAAGCTAAGGCCAAGCGCCACGTCGAAGACCGTCACGCAGGCAATCGCTGCGATCAACGTATTCCAACGTCCTCTATCCAAGCCCGCGAAGGTGCTCATCATGCCCTCCTCTCCAGTGGCGTGATGCCCGTTTCCGGATAGGAGCGCAATCGGATGTTGAACGTTAGTTCAGGACGATCGACCTATGGCCAGGTGACAATCGGCGGCATTGAGGAGAGAATAGCTTCCACATGGCCTCCGGTCTTCAGCCCAAACGTGGTGCCGCGATCGTAAAGCAGGTTGAACTCCACGTAGCGGCCGCGACGGACCATCTGCTCGCGACGGTCCGCCTCGCTCCACGGTTCATTCATGTTACGCCGGACGATCTCCTCATAGGCCTCCAGGAACTTCATTCCCACGTCGCGGACAAAGGCGAAGTCCGCCTCCCAATCACCGCTGTCGTGGTGGTCGAAGAAGATTCCGCCGATGCCACGCGGTTCGTTGCGGTGAGGGAGAAAGAAGTATTCATCACACCACTGCTTGTAATGATTATAGTCAGCGCAGGCGTGGGCCTCGCAGGCCGCGCGCATCGCCGCATGAAAAGAGATGCTGTCGGGATCCGCTTGCGTTCGGCGGCGATCGAGAACCGGCGTCAGGTCGCCGCCGCCCCCGAACCAGGCTTTGGCGGTGACGATGAAGCGCGTGTTCATGTGCACGGTGGGCACGTTGGGATTGAGCGGATGAATGATCACGGAAACGCCGGTGGCGAAGAACCTCGGATCCTGGTCCGCTCCAGGGATCTGGTTGCGGAATTCAGGCGAAAACTCGCCATGGACCGTGGAGACATGGCACCCCGCCTTCTCAAACAATCGGCCACGCAGGATGCCCATGACACCCCCACCACCGGCCCCCTGCTCGCGCTGCCAGGCCTGACGCTCGAAGCGACCACCGGGCGCATTCTGGAACGCAGGACCTGCATAGTCGTCCTCCAAGACCTCGAGGCGCGCATGGATGCGATCGCGCAGGGTCTCAAACCAAGCTTGAGCAGCCTGTTTGCGGCGTTCAAGTTCATCCGGTCCTGGCTTGGCTTCAACCGTCATCTTCAAGGGTCCTCGCTGGTCTGTCGCAATGCCTCCCCTAACACCATAGCGCAGGCGACCGCCACATTCAGCGACCGAAAGCCTGGATGCATCGGAATGGTCACGCGCAGATCGGCCTGTTCATGAACCTCCACCGGCACGCCGGCACTCTCTCGGCCCAGAAGCAAAATATCGTCGGCTCGGTAGGCGGCCTTGACATAGCTCAAGGAGGCATTAGTGGTCAGCAAGACGAGGCGCCGCCCACCTTTTGCCGCCGCAAATGATTCGAACTTGGCGTGGCGGACCACGTCGACGCCGTCCAGATAATCCATCCCTGCCCGGCGCAACCGTCGTTCCGACCAGGGGAAACCCATGGGCTCGATAATATGAACTGTCACGCCGAGGCAGGCGCCCAGACGCAGGATCGTGCCCATGTTCTGCGGGATATCGGGCTGATAGAGGGCAATGTCGACCATGTTTGTCAGGGCCTATGATGGATTGGGCGCGATGGGGCTTATGCGACACTTTGCCGGAACAAGCGACGGCTGGACATTCCGGGATCACGATGCGAAAAGACGTCCGCCTCGGAGGAATTTAGAATCCTTCTCGGCATGCAGGGACGGTACGGCTCGAAACACGCGGTTTGTCGCGTCGCACCGAGCCGTTTCGGCTTTGCATATTCCTTGCCGACCTGCATATCCTTGCAGGACTTGGTCGTCCGGTGATCTCAAGGGGCTGAATACGTGGAAGTAGCGACCCATACCGAAGAACCCACGCGGCGCGATTTCCTTTATATCGCTACAGGGGCTTTCGCTGCCGTCGGCGCCGCCGCCGTCGCCTGGCCGCTCATCGATCAGATGAACCCGGATGCCTCGGTGCTGGCGCTTGCTTCGACCGAAGTCGACCTCACGCCGCTTGCCGAAGGCCAAAGCATCACCATCACGTGGCGCGGCAATCCGGTGTTCGTGCGCTATCGCACGCAGAAGGAGATCGAGGAGTCGAAGGCGGTCGCGCTTGGCGACCTCATCGATCCTCTGGCTCGCAACGCCAACCTGCCCGACACTGCGCCGGCCACGGACGAGAACCGGGTCATCGACAACAAGGAACAATATCTCATCCAGATCGGCGTCTGCACCCATCTGGGCTGCGTACCGATCGGGCAGTCAGGGGATTTCGACGGCTGGTTCTGCCCGTGCCACGGCTCGCATTACGACGCCGCCGGCCGCATCCGCAGGGGCCCGGCGCCGGAGAACCTGGCGATACCGCCCTATAAATACACTGGTGAAACCAAAGTAACGATCGGCTGAGGAGACTAGTCCCGATGAGCGGAGGACATTCCACCTATCAGCCGAAGACCGGCATCGAGAAGTGGCTCGACGCAAGGCTGCCCATCATCCGCATGGCGCATGACCAGGCTCTCGCCTTCCCGACACCGCGGAACCTGAACTATTTCTGGACCTTCGGCGGCATCCTGGCGATCTTCCTGGTGCTGCAGCTGATGACCGGCATCGTCCTGGTGATGCATTACACGCCGAACACGCTGATGGCCTTCAACAGCGTCGAGCACATCATGCGCGACGTGAATTACGGTTGGCTCATCCGATACATGCATGCCAACGGCGCCTCGTTCTTCTTTATCGCCGTCTATCTGCACATCTTCCGCGGCCTCTATTACGGATCTTACAAGGCGCCGCGCGAAGTCTTGTGGATCATCGGCGTCATCATCTATCTAGTGATGATGGCCACAGCCTTCATGGGCTATGTGCTGCCCTGGGGGCAGATGAGCTTCTGGGGTGCGAAAGTCATCACCAATCTGTTCTCGGCGGTGCCGTTCTTCGGCGAGTCCATCGTAACCTGGCTGTGGGGCGGGTTTACCGTCGACAATGCCACTCTGCAGCGCTTCTTCAGCCTGCACTATCTCCTGCCCTTCGTGCTGGTCGGCCTGGTGATCCTGCATATCTGGGCGCTGCACGTCCCGGGCAACAACAACCCGACAGGGGTCGATGTCAAATCCGACCAAGACACGCTGCCCTTCCATCCCTATTACACGATGAAGGATGCCTTCGCGATCATGGCCTTCCTGCTCGTGTTCGCGCTCTTCGTGTTCTATCTGCCCAATTACATGGGGCATGCGGTCAATTACGAGATGGCGGATCCGCTGAAGACGCCGCCGCATATCGTGCCTGAGTGGTATTTCCTGCCCTTTTACGCCATTCTGCGTTCGATCCCGGACAAGCTCATGGGCGTGATCGCCATGTTCGGCGCTATCGTGGTCCTGTTCTTCCTGCCCTGGCTCGATACGTCCAAGGTGCGCTCCTCGAACTACCGCCCGATTTATCGCCAGTTCTTCTGGATCCTCGCTATCGATTGCGTCGTGCTCGGCGTCGTCGGCTCCAAGCCGCCGGAGGGGATCTGGGTGATCATCGGTCAGATCGGAACGGTCTATTACTTCGCGCATTTCTTGATCATTCTGCCACTCGTCGGCTTGATCGAGACGCCCAAACCGCTGCCTTCGAGCATTTCCGAATCGGTTCTCGGCCCCAAGACCGCCGGGCAGCCCACAGCACAACCCGCCGAGTGATGGGCCCGTCCATGAGCACAGAGACCAGAATGCGCAAGCTCGCCGCGGCCCTCGGCATCCTTGCCCTCGGCGCCCTCGCCACACCCACCTTCGCCGCCGAAGGGCAGATGCCTGCCAAGGACATCAGTTTTTCGTTCGAAGGGCCGTTCGGCACCTTCGACCGGGCGCAGCTGCAACGCGGGTTTCAGGTCTATAAGGAGGTCTGCTCCGCCTGCCATAGCATGGAGCTTCTGAGCTTCCGCAATCTCGGCGATCCCGGTGGTCCCGAGTTCCCGGAAGAGCAGGTCAAGGCGATCGCGGCCGAGTACCAGGTCCAGGCCGGGCCGAACGACGAGGGCGAGATGTTCGAGCGTCCTGGCCTTCCGTCGGACCGCTTTCCGCATCCCTTCCCGAACACGAACGCCGCGCGTGCCGCCAATGGCGGGGCGCTGCCTCCTGACCTTTCGCTGCTGACGAAGTCGCGTCCAGGTTGGTACGGTACCTTCAACCAGCTGATTAACGGCATCGGCGGGCCGCAATATGTCTATTCGATCCTGACCGGGTATCAGGAGCCGCCGGAGGATCTGGCCGCCTCGGCGCCACCCGGCAAGATGTATAATCCCTATTTCTCTGCCGGCCACTGGATCGGCATGCCGCCGCCGCTGGCGGATGATCAGATTTCCTATAGCGACGGTACGCCGGCGACCGTTGACCAGATGGCGCGCGACGTGTCTGCGTTCATGACTTGGGCGGCTGAGCCGAAGCTGGAGCAGCGCAAGGAGCTGGGTTTTCAGGTCCTCATCTATGTCGCGATCCTGACCGTCCTGCTTTATCTCACCAAGCAGAAAATCTGGTCGCGCATCAAGCATTGAGGCGCGATCTATGACGAAAGCCGTTCTCGGCATCATCGGTGGCAGCGGTTTCTACGAGCTGCCCCTAGCAAATGCCCGTCGCGAGCAGATCGAGAGCCCCTGGGGGGCACCGTCGGATGCGGTCACCATCGGTGACGTCGACGGCCTACCCGTGGTGTTCCTGCCCCGGCATGGACGTGGACACCGGCTGTCGCCGAGCGACATCAATTACCGCGCCAATATCGATGTGATGAAGCGGGCCGGGGTCACCGACCTCGTCTCCGTCTCGGCTTGCGGCTCCTTCCGAGAGCATCTGCCACCGGGCACATTCGTCCTTGTCGACCAGTTCATCGATCGGACCTTCGCGAGGGCCAAGAGCTTCTTCGGCAATGGCTGCGTTGCGCATGTGTCAGTCGCCGATCCCGTGAGCCCCAGGCTCGTCGAGCATGTGGCCGCGGCCGCCCGAGCCGAGCAGATCCAGCATCATCTGGGCGGCACCTATCTGGCCATGGAAGGCCCGCAGTTTTCGAGCCTGGCTGAGTCCAAGCTCTATCGCGAGTGGGGCTGCGACGTCATCGGCATGACGAACATGCCGGAAGCGAAGCTCGCCCGCGAGGCGGAGATTAGCTATTCAACCGTCGCCATGGTCACCGATTTTGACAGCTGGCATCCGGATCACGGAGCGGTCGACATCAGTCAGATCATCCGGGTCATGACTGCCAATGGCGACAATGCCCGACGTCTTGTTGCCCGACTGGCTCGGGACTTCCCTCGCGAGCACGAGCCCTGCCCGATCGGATCCGACCGGGCGCTGGAATACGCCATCATCACGGCGCCGGAGGCGCGTGACCCTGCTCTGCTGGCGAAGCTAGACGCCGTTGCGGGGCGGGTTCTGTAAGCAGCGCGTGGCGAGCCTGTCTGATCACTCCTGGTGCGAGCGATGACCCGATCGCTGGCTGCCCATCCCCGAGCCAGTTGCCGACTGGCATGATGCGATGCGGCGCCGTGGCTTGAACAGGGAATAATCTTGATGTGCATCAGTCTCGGCGGCACGAACCTTATCTGAGTGTCAGCTCATAGGCCTCTGCAGGATAGCGCTCGAACTCGATCCGCTGAAAGCTCTCTTCCGGTGCAAAGTTCACCGACTTCTTTCCCAATTCCACGGCTTCTCCGGTGCTCGGATCCGACAGCGCCTTGACGATCGATGAGAGCTGCCGGTGCGTGTTCTCGGAATTCTGCAACAGAAAATCCTTGGCGCTTGAGACTGCAGTATTGATTTCGGGAACGGCTGCAGGCGTCTGGGTCAATCGATCAAGTGCAGGAAAGATCTCAGCGTCCGCGTTGGCAACCAGATGGTGAACAGCGTTCGTCTGCTTCATGGCCTGGTTGATGACTTCGGACGATCGTGCAGGGCCGCGATACGGGGTGTAGCTGTTTGCGATCGCCAGATTATCAAGCGCGGCCTGTTCCAGCGGTGCAATGGGCGCGGTCGAATACCCATTTGTGCGAACCACTTCGCTCAGTCCCTCAAGGCACGCTTTCTGCACACTAAAGTGCCCCTGCACGATGTTTGCAGCTTTAGAAGCCAACTGGCTGGGTCTCATGGTCATCTCATCAAATTTAATAATAAAAAACGGCACTATTGCTGTTTAAGCGCAGTGTTATCGACGACGTGCGGCCTAAGATGATAAAAATCAACAGGCATGAAGTCTTCCCAGGTCCCGCTTGTAGAGATGAACAGGACCCGGGCAAACGCGACAGGGGCTTCCGCAGCCTTACCGTCTCTTTGGTCTGTCAGATCTGATACCAGTTATCGACGGTGCGATGTGTCGTTCCAACGAGGGAATCGTGGAAGGGCCCGAAGTTCGGACCTGCGTCTTCCAGAAACGAACGTGTGTCGGACACCTTGTCCGACCAGAACTCTGGAGATTTCACTTCGGCTTCCAAAGCTCTCGCACGCAGTTCCGCCGGAACATGGTGTTCTTTGGCGCGGATCATATTGCCGACTTCCGCGTCGCCATAGCCGGCGCGCGGCGCCTTAAGGACGAGCGGCTTGCGAAATTGGGTCCATTCCGTAGCGCTGCCCTCTTCCGGTCCGTATGCGATCCACTTGGTCTCGTGGATCAGGGAGATCTTCCCCGGAAACGGCGGCGCCGCCTTCTCCGGAAGGTTGTCCCATTTGATGTTTGCAAGCGCGACCCCGGTCACGTGGACCTTCGGCATTTCCGCATTCGGGGCCGGCAGAACAGAAGTCCGTGAAGTCACGATTGGCTGCATTTCAAATATCCTTAAATAAATTCTTCTGGGTACGGGTGTGCGTAGGGGCTTAGCTGCCCCTACAAGGAGCCATAATGGTCCAATACGGCAGCAATGTTCGCTTCGGTCTGCTTATCCTCAAAGGCTTGCAGTTCCTCGTCGACATCCCTCGGATTAGGCCAAAAATCATCGGCACTGCTTGGCTTGTGAAACTCGGCGCTTGAGACTTCCCGATGCATCGCATCGGCCTTATCGCGGGCAGACATATTGGCAGATCTCTCGTCAAACAGGTTGCTGATCTCCACGTCCTTATACCCCGCCATGGGGTTTTTCTTGTAATTCGTACGTTCGATGTTCTCTCCCTCAATGAGGGTATCAGGTGACGAAGAAAACGAAACAGATTTTTTCGGCCCCGTAGCTGTATTGTAATGTAAATCTCGCTGAATAACTTCTGGTTCAACCGCTTGAAATTTCGGAAGACCTCCAGGACCGACACCGTTCTCCATTTTTGCTGTTGAAAACGCTGACTTGAATTCGGGTGAGTCCTGACCATGACTAAAGAAGGTCTTCATCCAAGACGGGTATTCCGAATGGCTCACCGGCTTATCCCAGCGGACCTTTGCTTGTGCCGAGTCAAAATTTTTGAATGCCATCTGAGAAGTCAAGCCAGACGTCAACGGAGTAAAGACCGTCGGCATGTCAGGTTCCATGTTCGCGTTTATGGACTTTATAAGGGGCTCCATGGCTGGAGAAGGGATTTTTCTCATGATGATACCTATGAAGATAAATGTTCAATTGCGCCGAGCCCAACTCAAAATCATGAGCCTGTTCTCAATAATTTTTGGATGAAATATTGATGTTTTATTGTTGGACGAAGTTTATCTCACTCACCATCCCAGAAAAAGCATTCGCGTGGGAGCCAGGCTCCTGAAGATTCAGGCGGTGGCATGGCCATCCGATGCTGATGGCTGCGCACAGTGGCGGCTCTATCATCGATCCTCGCCAAATCATTTCCAAGTAGGTACGTTGTAGGAGCTTGTTTTTTACTCTTCTGGTTTAAAAAAATTGCAAAGAAAGTCTGTGCAATCTTAAGTTGTTTGCCGCTTTCTGGGTGGAACGGCTGCATTTCTAGTGAACTTATCCCCGCGCCTTCGGCGCATGCCGGCAGCGCGTGGAGCGCCGATCGGTCGCTCGATATCCTTAAACCATTCGCGCCCGCTCGGCGCTCGGCGCTCCACGCCCTGCGCTATCGCATCGAAGGTCGCGGATGCGCCCCTTCGGCTCACTACACGCCAGTGCCGAGCCCGGTGCCGTTGCCTGTGCCCCAGTGCCAGCTGCCTGCCCAGGGCAGCCAGACGAGACCGGTCAGCCCGATCGCTGCAAACAGAGCCATGCCAATGAGCCAAAGGATGATCATGGCCGGGATGGAGGCGATCGCGAGCTTCACCAGGAAACGCACCATCGACCAGAAGGGCATCTTGATGTCGGTGACGACGACTTCGCGGTGTTCAGTCATTGCAATTCCTTCACTCTTGGCAGAACTCACGGCCTCCTATACTCGAAATCGCGTCGCGTATCTGTTAAGCCTCAACGCCTCGGCGCAGGCCCTCGGGCCATGGCGTCTCCCGCCGTCCGGCTTCGTGCCCCAAATGAGGAACACTTGCCCATGCCCGTCCGCAGTCACACGGACATCAAGAGCCTGATCCGCTCGATCCCCGATTATCCCAAACCCGGCATCATCTTCCGTGACGTCACGACGCTGCTGGCGGATGCACGCGGGCTGCGGGCCTCCATCGACGAGCTGATCTGGCCCTTCATCTACCAGGACATCGATTACGTCGCGGGCATCGAGGCGCGTGGGTTCATCCTCGGCGGGGCGGTTGCGCGGGAGTTGGGCGTCGGCTTCATCCCCATCCGCAAAAAGGGCAAGCTTCCCTGGAAGACGATCGGCAAGGAGTATCAACTCGAATATGGTGTCGATACTGTCGAGATCCATGCCGATGCCGTCAGGCGCGGCGACCGGATCCTGCTCATCGACGACCTGATCGCCACGGGGGGAACGGCCTCTGCCGCCATCGAGCTCCTGCAGGAATCCGGTGGCGAGGTGATCGCCGCCGCCTTCATCATCGACCTGCCCTTCCTGCAAGGGGCGGCGAAGGTGCGCGAGAAGGGGCTGCGAGTCCATACGATCATCGAGTTCGAGGGCGAATAGGCATGAAGGTCAACGGCGTCCACTACCGATCGATCTGGGTCGAGGCGGACGGCCGCTCGGTCCGCATCATCGACCAGACGCGGCTGCCGCACGACTTCGTGGTCATCGGAATCGAAACGCTCGAGGATGCCGCCCGGGCGATCGAGACGATGCAGGTGCGGGGTGCTCCGCTGATCGGTGCCACCGCCGCCTATGGCATGGCGCTGGCACTGGCCTCGGACGCTTCCGACGACGCCCTGGAGGAGGCGGCCCTCCGCCTGCGGCGCACCCGCCCGACAGCGATCAACCTCCATTGGGCAATCGACGAGATGCTGGGCGCCATCCGCAACCAGCCGCGGGAGGACCGGGTCGAGGCGGCCTTCACCAAGGCCGCCGCGCTCTGCGATGCGGACGTAGAAACCAATCGGCAGATCGGTCAGCACGGATTGAAACTCATCCGGCGCGCCGCGGATGCGAAGCCCGGCCAACGGATCAATGTGCTCACCCATTGCAATGCCGGCTGGATCGCCACCGTGGACTGGGGCACGGCGCTGGCACCCATCTACATGGCGCATGAGGCCGGGCTTGACGTTCATGTCTGGGTCGACGAGACCCGACCGCGCAATCAGGGTGCTGCACTGACGGCCTGGGAACTCGGACAGCACGGTGTGCCGCACACCATCATCGCTGACAATACCGGTGGCCATCTCATGCAGCATGGCATGGTCGACCTTGCCATCGTCGGCACCGACCGCACGACCGCGCAGGGCGACGTCGCCAACAAGATCGGAACCTATCTCAAGGCGCTGGCCGCGAAGGACAATGACGTCGCTTTCTATGTCGCCCTACCCTCCTCTACCATCGACTGGACGATCGCCGACGGGGTACGCGACATTCCCATCGAGCAGCGCTCGGGCGAAGAGGTCACGCACATGACCGGGCGCAGCGCGAATGGCGAGATCGTGACCGTCCAGATTTCCGCTCCGGGGAGCCCCGCTGCCAATTACGGCTTCGATGTCACGCCGGCGCGGCTCGTCAGCGGTCTCATCACCGAGAGGGGCGTGTGCGATGCCAGCCGGGAAGGTTTGCTCGGCCTGTTTCCCGAGCGGCGGGAAGCGTGAGCGGTCACGTCTCGACTTTCTGCACAAGGACCTTGCTGCGGAAGGAGATCACCGGCACGCCGTCCTGATTGCGCCCCTCGATCGCGAAGGTGATCATGCCCCATTCGGGACGCGATTTGAGCTCGCGCTTGTCGACCACCGACATGGTGTAGGTCACCTCGTCGTCAACATAGACGGGCTTCGACCAGCGCAGCTGCTCAAAGCCCGGTGATACGCCGATCTCGGGCCACCGGCCGCGACGCGGCTGTTCGGTCGCGCGCATGCTTTCGAGCTTACGCAGATTGCAGTTCATCCAGGCGGCCGCGGTCTGCCAACCGGAAGCGCAGAGATGGCCGAAATGGGACTGGCGCGCCGCCGCCTCCGTCAGATGGAAGGGCTGCGGATCATACCGCCTCGCGAAACCGGTGATGCTTTCTGCCGTGAAGCGATAAGTGCCCACGAGAATGGGCTCCCCGATGGCCATATCTTCGTAGAATTCATACATCGGACATCTCGGAGGCTCGGGTTTTAAACAGATTGGAGCCACGCACCTCGGTCACTTTCTCACCATCCGCCCGGAATAGCTCCCACAGCATCGCCACGATACCCATTTCCGGCCGCTTGGCAGACACGCGCGCCTCCACCACGACGGATCTGAGAGTCAGAACATCGCCCGGCCGAACCGGTTTCAGCCATTTGCATTCCTCGATCCCGAACGAGCCCATGCTGGCCGCACTCAAAATATAACTGTCTGCGATCAGACGCATAACGATCGCGCTGACATGCCAACCACTCGCTGCCAGACCGCCGAGGAAGCTGTCTTTTGCCGCTTCCTCGTCGGTGTGAAATGGAAGCCAGTCATATTCGCGCGCAAAGCTTTTGATCTCGTCGGCGGTCAATTCGTAATCACGCGACGTGAAGGTGCGGCCGACCGGGAAGTCCTCGAAATAAAGCAGCTCCGACATGGCCCCTCCTCTAGTTGGCGAAGCGGAAATGCATGACGTCACCGTCGCGGACCACGTAGTCCTTGCCTTCCAACCGCATCTTGCCGGCCTCCTTGGCCCCGGTTTCGCCGCCCAGCACGACATAATCATCATAGGCAATGGTTTCGGCCCGAATGAAGCCCTTCTCGAAGTCCGTGTGGATGACGCCGGCAGCCTTCGGCGCGGTCGTGGCCTGGCGCACGGTCCATGCGCGCGCCTCTTTGGGGCCGACGGTGAAGTAGGTGATCAGCTCGAGAAGCCTGTAGCCTTCCCTAATGAGGCGATTGAGCCCAGGCTCTTCGAGACCGAGATCGGCAAGGTATTCCGTCCGCTCCTCCGCTGACAATTGCGCCAGCTCGGCTTCGATCTGGGCGGAGATGACGACAGCCCCCGCTCCTTCGGCCTTTGCCTGCTCGAAGACCGCCCGCGAATAGTCGTTCCCTTCGGCCGCCGAAGCCTCGTCCACGTTGCAGACGTAGAGGACGGGCTTGTTGGTGATTAATCCCAACGCCTTCCAGGCTGCGCGCTGATCCTCGGCGATTTCAGCAAAGCGCGCTGGTCTTCCCTCGCGCAACAGAACCAGCGCCTTGTCCATGAGGTCGACGGTGGCCTTCGCCTCCTTGTCGCCACCCTTGGCCTTCTTTTCCAGCGCCACACGTCGCCGCTCCAAGCTTTCCAGATCGGACAGCATCAACTCCGTCTCGACAATCTGAGCATCGCTCCAGGGATCGATCTTTCCCTCAACATGGGTCACGTCGTCGTCGACGAAGCAACGGAGCACATGAGCGATTGCATCCACCTCGCGGATATTGGCAAGGAACTGATTGCCTAGACCCTCGCCCTTCGAGGCGCCGCGAACGAGGCCGGCAATGTCCACGAAGGTCAGACGCGTCGGGATAGTCTCCCGCGACTTGGCGATGAGGGCGAGCTTTTCAAGGCGTGGGTCGGGCACCGCGACGTCACCCACATTGGGCTCGATCGTGCAAAACGGGTAATTCGCCGCCTGGGCTGCCGCCGTCTCGGTCAGCGCATTGAAAAGCGTCGACTTACCCACATTGGGGAGGCCGACGATGCCGCAGCGGAAACCCATAGCTCAATCCTTCTCGGGGGCCGGTTCCACATTGCGTGCCGGCTTCGGCTTCGGCGGATGAACCGCCATATGGACCAAATTCTGAAATCGAGCGTGCTGATCCGTGGCCAGTTGATCGGCGTTGGCTGCGATGGCGTCAAGCAGGCTGTCAAGCCAAACAGAGTCGGCCTTGGCGAAATCGCTCAAAACATGATGGTGAACGAGATCCCGATGCCCGGGATGACCAATGCCCAAGCGGATGCGCGTAAAGTGCGGGCCAATATGGGCGATCATGGATTTCAGTCCATTATGGCCTGCAGCCCCTCCACCAAGTTTGACCCTGAGCTTGCCAGGCTCGAGATCGAGCTCATCATGAAGCACGACCACATCGGTGGGTTCCGCCTTGTAGAAGCGGAGAACCTCACCCACGGACCGACCGCTCTCATTCATGAAGGTCATCGGCTTCAACAGAAGAAGCCGGACGCCGGCGATCTCGCCTTCGGCAATCTCACCTTGGAAGCGTCTCCGCCACGGTCCCAGCCCATGGCGCCGATGGATCGCATCGACAGCCATGAAGCCGATATTGTGACGGTTGTTCTCGTATTTCGGGCCTGGATTGCCCAGTCCGACGATGATGACCACAGGCTCCTCGCCCCTTTGGGCGCGCTCGGCGGCTTAGGAAGCAGCCGCCTCGCCGCCTTCCGCTCCCGCTTCGTCGTCACCCTCACGGAGCACGGCCGGCGCCGCGATCGTGGCGATGGTGAAATCGCGGTCGGTGATGGTCGGCTTCGCACCTTCCGGCAACTGCACCGCCGAAATATGAATCGAATCACCAATATTCGTTCCAGTCAGATCGATGGTGATCTCTTCAGGAATGCTATCGGCGGGGCAATCGAGTTCAATCTCGTGGCGCACGATGTTCAGAACACCGCCGCGCTTGATGCCGGGCGAGGCCTCTTCATTGATGAAGAGCACCGGAACCTCAACCGTGATGTGCGAGCCTTTGACGACGCGCAGGAAATCCACATGAATGATGAAGTCGCGCACCGGCTCAAACTGGATGTCGCGCGGCAGCACTTGGACCGTCTCGTCACCCACCTTAAGGCTGTACATGGTGGAGAGGAAATGGCCGGTCTCGACCTCCTTCATCAACACTTTGTACTCAACGGATACGAGTTGCGGCTCCATCTTGCCCCCATAAATCACTCCGGGGACCAATCCCTGTCGCCGTGTTGCCCGAGCGGCCCCCTTGCCGGCCCGTTCACGCACGACGGCAGTCAATTCATGTGTCTGCGCCATGGGTACTCTCCTTGAATTGCGAAACGAGGCCGCTCAGGGCAACCTCTCGACACGCGCGCGGGGCTTCCTCCAGGGGTGAACGGCGCCCGGCCATGCGTGATCCCGCGGCTTATAGCGGCAGAGCCCGCCCGACGCAATGGCAGCAAGCCTTATCTTTAAAGCTCATATATCGACAGAGGACCGTTTGCGACTTATGGCTCGTGCAACCATATTGCCGACACGGACGCCGCTTCGAACCACGGTCTGGATGAGCCAAAACCTGCAGAGCATTGACACCGATCTCGAACCAACGACTGTAACCATCGGTATCGATGTGATCCGGTCGGTTGTGCGCACGGCACCCGCGCGACCCGGCGTCTATCGTATGCTCGATGACAAGGGCACAATCCTGTACGTCGGCAAAGCACGGAGCCTCAGGGGTCGTCTGTCCAGCTATACTCGGCTCGGCGGTCACACCAACCGCATTGCCACCATGATCTCGCTGACCGCCTCGATGGAGCTGATCGTCACGGCCACGGAAGTCGAGGCCTTGCTCCTTGAAGCCAATCTCATCAAGAAGCTGAAGCCGCGATACAACGTTGTCCTGCGGGACGATAAGTCATTTCCCTATATTCTGATCGCCCAGGACCATCCGACTGCCCAGATCGCCAAACATCGCGGGGCGCGTAATCGTAAGGGCTCCTATTTTGGCCCGTTTGCGTCCGCCGGCGCCGTCAACCGGACCATCAACGCCTTGGAAAAGGCCTTCTTGCTGCGATCCTGCACCGATTCCGTGTACGAAAATCGCACGAGACCCTGCCTGCTCTATCAGATCAAACGGTGCAGCGCTCCTTGCACCGGCTATATCGGGGAAGAGGATTATCGCCATCTCGTGGCCAATGCGGTCGACTTTCTTTCGGGACGCAGCCATTCGGTCAAGAGTGATCTTGCCCAGAATATGGAAGCTGCCTCTGAGCGCCTCGATTTCGAACAGGCTGCCCGCTACCGCGATCGCATCGCCGCCTTGTCACATGTCACGGCGCATCAGGGGATCAATCCTCAGCGAGTGGAAGAGGCCGACGTCTTCGGACTGTTCCAGGAGGGAGGACAAACATGCATCCAGGTCTTCTTCTTCCGCGCTGGGCAGAACTGGGGCAATCGCGCCTACTTCCCCCGGGCCGACCGGAGCGTGGAGCCAGGCGAAGTGCTCGAATCCTTCATTGCGCAGTTTTACGACGACAAGCCCTGCCCCAAACTTATCCTGATCAGCGAGGCGATTACGCTGCACGAGTTGCTTGAGACTGCACTCGCGACACGCGCCGGGCACAAGGTCACGATCTCCGTCCCGCAGAGAGGCGAGAAGCGCGAGCTGATCACCCATGCGGTCAACAATGCTCGGGAGGCGCTGGGACGAAAGCTTGCTGATACCGGCTCGCAAAATCGACTGCTAGAAGGCGTGGGTCGGGCGTTCGGGCTGGCGCGCAACCCTCGCCGCATCGAAATCTACGACAACAGCCACATTCAGGGCGCATCCCCCGTCGGCGCCATGGTGGTTGCAGGCCCGGAAGGTTTCATCAAAAAGGAATATCGGAAGTTCAATATTCGGGATGCCAATGCCGCCGGCGATGACTATGCGATGATGCGGGAGGTCCTGACGCGACGCTTCTCCCGCCTGATGAAGGAGACCGCGGCGAACGCAGTTGAGGGGCCGCTGGATCTTGATGAGGCGGAAGACGCCGAGGACGAGGGCGTGTTTGAAGACATCCCCGCCTGGCCCGATCTCCTTCTCATAGATGGGGGACCGGGTCAGCTTTCTGCCGCGCTTGGCGTCCTCAAGGATCTCGGTGTCAACAACGTTGCCGTCGTCGGCGTGGCCAAGGGGCCAGAGCGAGATGCGGGACGCGAGCATTTCCATATGGCCGGACGCTCTCCATTCATGCTAGAGACGCGAGATCCCGTTCTTTATTATGTCCAGCGACTGCGAGACGAAGCGCATCGATTCGCAATCGGCAGTCACAGGGCTCGCCGCAAGAAGACCATGGGAACCAATCCACTGGATGACATTCCCGGGATCGGTCCTGACAGGAAGCGCTCGCTACTGAGAGCCTTCGGCTCCGCACGAGCGGTGGCGCGCGCCAATGTCGCAGATCTTTCTGCCGTCGCCGGCGTGAGTGGCTCTCTTGCGCGAACCATCTATGATTACTTCCACGAAGGGCGAAGCTGACCGAGGTCGGCACCTGTCATGAGTATAAAACCAGACTTGGTCAGACAGCGGCGTGCACGGATTTTCAACCTGCCGAACATCTTGACGTTCGGACGGATCGCTGCCGTCCCGCTGCTGGTCGCCTGTTTCTTCCTCGATGGAGACCGCGCGCGATGGATTGCAGTCGCCATTTTTCTCGCCGCGGCAATCAGCGATTTCTTTGACGGCTACCTTGCCCGGCTGTGGTCTCAGCAGTCCTCTCTCGGACGGATGCTCGACCCGATCGCCGACAAGCTGCTGGTTGCGGCGGTGCTGCTCATGCTCACGGGGGAGCGGACTATAGACGGGATCCATGTGATCGCAGCGGTCATCATCCTGCTGCGCGAGGTACTCGTGTCGGGACTGCGAGAATATCTCGCAGAATTGCGGGTATCGGTCCCCGTGACGCAACTCTCCAAGTGGAAGACCACGCTCCAGATGGTGGCCATCGGCTTTCTTCTCGCCGGAGAGGCCGGCGACAGATTCTTCTTGGCGACGACGACCATCGGACTGATTGGGCTGTGGGTGGCGGCCCTGCTCACCCTCTACACGGGCTATGATTACCTCAAAGCCGGTGTCGAGCGGGTGGTCGAGGAGGACCAATCATGAAAATCCTTTATTTCGCGTGGGTCCGCGAGCGTGTCGGAACTGCACAGGAAGAACTCAATCTGCCCACCGAGATCAAAACCGTTGCAGATGTGATTGATTGGCTGACAAAAAAGGACGAAACTTACGCATACGCGTTCGGGGACTTGCGCGTCGTCAGAGCAGCTGTGGATCAGGTCCTGGTTCCGCTCGATGCTTCCATCGACGGGGCGCGAGAAATAGCGTTTTTTCCGCCGGTGACCGGCGGCTAGTGAGAGAGACTATGGGGATTAGAATGCGCCTGAGTTCCTTGGCCGCCTTGGCAGCGGTTACGGCGGTCGCAGCTTGTACGCAGACCACCTACACCTCCTTCGAAGGCAGCAATAATCCTTATCTTCGAGCCAAGGTGTTCGAACGGGACATCAAAGGCAGTGAGGCTGAAAAGCGGCGCGCCATGAAGTTCGCGTTAGGCGACCTGCGCAAGGAACAAGGCGTCGCTTACAGTCCTGCCTTTTTCGAGAGCCTGGGCTTCACCTGCGGCGGACCATCATGTTCGCTTAGAGTTCAGAAGTATATCTACAAGAGCAATCGTGTGACCGTCGGGTATGGGAATCAAATCATTCCCAAGCCGAGCGAATTTGGGGACATCGCGACCATCATCGTCGATGATTATGTGGTCAACTACACTCCTGACTCCGTCGACGTTCAGGTGACAAGCGCCTCAGAGGATTACCCATCTCCATAAGCCCCCTCGGAGAGGACGTTCTATTCATCTTCACTCACCATAGAGAATAGGCTCGTATTCCCGCCGGATGCGGTTGTATCCGTTGATACAACGCGTTCCGTGGCGAAGCGGTAGAGATAGTGCGGGCCTCCAGCCTTGGGACCGGTTCCGGAGAGGCCCTCCCCTCCAAAAGGCTGGGAGCCAACGACGGCGCCGATCTGATTCCGGTTGACGTAGACATTGCCCACTCTCACCCGTTTGCGAACCTCTTCGGCGGTCGTTTCAATGCGCGTGTGAAGACCAAGCGTCAATCCATAGCCCGAGCCGTTCACGGCGTCGCAGACTTCCGAAAGCTTGTCTCCATCGTAGCGGACAACATGGAGAATCGGGCCGAATACCTCCCGCTCCAACATGGCCATCGAGTCAATCTCATAGGCTGCAGGGGAGACGAATGTCCCATGACGCGTCTCGGCTGGCAGGGGAAGGTCGATGAGAGTGCGAGCCTCTCGGCTCATGCGCTGCTTGTGGGCTATAAGGACATTCGCTGCGTCCTCGTCGATGACGGGTCCCACATCCGTCGCATAGTCTGCGGGATCACCGATGCGGAGTTCTTCCATGGCGCCCTTAAGCATCGGCAAAAGCCGATCAGCGATATCCCGCTGCACGAAAAGCAGCCGTGCTGCGGAGCACCGTTGTCCAGCGCTATCAAAGGCGGACATGACGACATCACGCACCGCCTGTTCCGGCAAGGCCGTCGAATCCACGATCATGGCGTTCATGCCCCCCGTCTCGGCGATCAGCGGAACAATCGCACCGGACCTCGCCGCGAGCGCTCGATTGATCAGGGCGGCGGTCTCGTTAGATCCCGTGAAGGCAACGCCATCAATTCTGCTGTCGGCAATCAGGCGCCCGCCTACTGCTGCCCCTCCGCCCGGCAGGAGATGGAGAACACTGCCGGGGACACCGGCATGATGCATCAGGCGAACGGCCTCGAAGGCAACCAAGGGCGTCTGCTCTGCCGGCTTGGCAATCACCGTGTTGCCCGCCGCCAGTGCAGCGGCGATCTGCCCAGTGAAGATCGCAAGAGGGAAATTCCACGGGCTTATGCAGGCGAAGGTCCCGCGGCCATAAAGCCACATCTCGTTCCTTTCACCCGTCGGACCCGGCAATGTCATGCCGGTTGAAAATTTCGCCCGCGCCTCGCTTGCATAGAAACGTAGAAAGTCGACAGCTTCTCGGTGATCGGCAAGCGCGTTGTCGATCGTCTTTCCAGCCTCCTGTGTCATCAGACCGACAAGTCTATGCACCTGAGCTTCATATTGGTCGGCAGCCCGTTCCAGGATCGCGGCCCTTTGGTAGCCGCCGAGATCATCCCAGTCGCGCCGGACCTTCGCGGACAATGACAATGCGCGTTCGACTGCTGCGGCGTCAGCTTCCACAACCGTTCCAACAACCCGCCGACGATCTTGCGGTGATGTTACGTTCCGCGCGGCTCCCGAGACCGCCGTCCCGTCGATCAAAGGAGCTGCGTGGGTGGGCTCAGCGGCTGCTTCGGCCATCCTCTTGAGGAACTGCTCGCGGGTTTCATCGTCCCAGAGGGGGAAGCCTTGTGAATTCTTGCGCGGTTTGAAGATATCCCGCGGCAAAGGAATATGGCTGTGGGGAATCGAAACATGGCGGCCAATATCTTCCACCGGATCTGCGATGATTTCGCGTATCGGGGCTTCGTCATTGGCCAGACGGTGCACAAATGAGGTGTTCGCGCCATTCTCAAGAAGACGGCGCACCAGGTAGGCGAGCAGATCTTCATGTGTCCCCACGGGGGCATAGATGCGACAGGGGCGATTAAGCTTGTTGCCCCCAACGACCTCATCGTAAAGCGCCTGTCCCATGCCGTGGAGACGCTGGAACTCGAAATCAGCGTCCAACTGGCCCATCACCGTGATCGCTGCCACCGTGTGAGCATTATGCGTGGCGAACTGGGGATAAATCGAACGCTTCTGCGAGAGCATGAACCGTGCACAGGCAAGATAGGACACATCCGTGTTCGCTTTACGTGTGAATACCGGATATCCTTCGAGACCGGCTTCCTGGGCCCGTTTGATCTCCGTGTCCCAATAGGCGCCCTTTACCAAGCGAATGGGAATACGTCTGTTGGTGCGTTCGCCAAGCTGAGCGAGCCACTCCAAGGCGGGATAGGCGCGTTTTCCGTAGGCTTGAACTGCCAAGCCTAAACCATCCCAGCGCGCCAGACTTGGCGCCGCAGACAGGCGTTCGAAAAGGGCCAAGGACAGATCCAGTCTGAAGGCCTCCTCCGCATCGATCGTGATCCCGAGATCCAAGTCGCGAGCCCGTTCGCAAAGCTTCAAGATCCGTGGCAGGAGTTCCGCCAACACCCGCGTCTCTTGTTTCGGCTCGTAGCGCGGATGAATGGCCGAGAGTTTCACTGATATGGAAGGCCGCTCATAGACCTTCTGGTCGGGCGTCAACGCGCCTGCATGTCTTGCGACCGTCTCCAGCGCGTTGACATAGGCGGCGAGATAGCGATCCGCGTCGACCGCCGTCATCGCTGCTTCGCCCAACATGTCGAAGGAGAAGCGGTAGCCAATCTTCTCCTGTGGCGCTGCTACCTCCAACGCTTCCTTGATGGTTCGACCGAGCACAAACTGTTTGCCCATGATACGCATTGCCTGGCGAAGAGCCTGGCGGATTACGGGCTCACCAGACCGTGCAACAAGCCTCCGCGCGATCCCGAGCATGTCCGCTGAGCCTTCCTTTCGGAAGCCGATCACATGGCCCGTGAGCATCAGACCCCATGTGGAGGCATTCACGAACAGGCTATCGGACTGTCCGATATGTTCGTGCCATTGGCGTCCACCCACCTTATCGGCAATGAGCTTGTCCTGTGTCGCGGCATCCGGAATCCGCAGCAAAGCCTCGGCCAAGCACATCAGAACGATCCCCTCATCGCTGGAAAGGGAATATTCCTGCATGAAGGCGTCGACGCCCCCGCCCTGGCGACGGCCCGCCCGTACGGCGTTCACCAGCCTTCGTGCCAGCGTCTCGACTTCGCGCCGCTGGTGGTCATCCAGGCGCGCCGCCTCCATCAAGCTGCGCACCAACGGGGTTTCATCAGCTAGAAGACGCTCCGCAATTGAATGGCGGGAAGCGGCACTCCGCGCGGTGGCCTTCTCAGGTGCTAACGTCGTCATGACCTTGCCTGCACTCCTCAGACTATCTGCGCAATTATAAGCGGTAATTCTCTATCATTGCCATTCAAGCCTGGACAAACGTCGCTTCCTCCGTCCAAAAGCCGCCGTCAGAATGGTTGGAGCACAGAATGCAAATGGTTGAGGTCGTGCGCAGCATTTCAGCGCTTAGAGGTAGAACGCGCGAATGGCACCGAAAGGGCGAAACAGTGGCTCTTGTGCCAACCATGGGAGCGCTACATGCAGGGCACCTTTCGCTGATCGCGAAGGCACGCGAACTGGCGGATCACGTTGCAGTAACCATCTTTGTAAACCCTACGCAGTTCTCAGCCACGGAAGACTTCGGCTCCTACCCTCGCGGTGAAGCTGCGGATCTCGCAGCGGTCGCTAAGACACAGGCAGAACTTGTTTATGCCCCCGATCAACGGGAAATGTACCCACCCCGGTTCGCCACAACCATCACCGTTGGAGGACCGGCTGTGCAGGGTTTGGAAGATCACGTCCGCCCGCATTTCTTCGGGGGCGTGGCCACAGTTGTCGCCAAGCTCCTGAGCCAATCTCAATGCGATGTCGCGGTGTTCGGAGAGAAGGATTACCAGCAACTTTTAGTAATCCGGCAGATGGCGTCCGACCTCGACATTCCCTGTCGCGTTGTCGGGGCAGAAACATTGCGTGAGGCTGATGGTCTCGCCATGTCCTCACGCAATGCTTATTTGAGCGCAGCAGAACGAAAGCTGGCGTCCCAGCTCTATCAACAGCTTCAGGCCACCGCCGCTGACATCTCTACAGGCGCGGTTCTCGCGAGCCTGGAGGCTGGAAAGAAGTCACTTCAGGCGGCGGGATTTGAGGTGGACTATCTGGAACTTCGCGACGCGGAAACGTTGGCTACGGATCCTTCTCCCGAGATCCCCCGGCGCCTGCTCGTCGCAGCCCGTCTAGGGAAGACCCGGCTTATCGACAACATCGCCGTGTAGCGTATCTCAGGCATCCGCGGCCGCGAGAGCCTCTGCCTCGGTCGGCCGGCGCATGGCAAACAGCTCAGATATGACGGCATAGTCCATGTAGCCGCAGCGGGCGATGGGTTGCATTGCGGCAGTATCCACAAGTCCGTCGCGAATGAAGGCATCATCGATGTAGATGCCGACGACCTTACCGATGACGATCATGTCGCCATCCTTTCCCTCATGGCCCGGCAGCCGAACTGTCTGGGTGTAAACGCATTCGAGGGCCGCCGGTGACTCCTTCACGCGCGGCGGCTTGACCATTGTGGAGGGAGCGGGCGTCAGGCCAGCAAGACGCATCTCATCCACCCCCTCCTTCACAGGTGCCGATGTCATATTCATTTCCTTGCGCAGATCCCAGGTCGCGAGATTGCACACGAACTCCCCCGTGGCCTCGATATTCGCAACGGAATGCTTATAGCCGCCGGAGCCAAACAACACATAATGAGGGTTGCTAGCCATGGCGTTGAAGAAACTGTACGGCGCCAAATTGACGGACCCATCAGATGCCAGGCTAGAGATCCAACCGATCGGTCTCGGAACGACCAACGCTTTGAAGGGATCGTGAGGAAGTCCATGTTCATTGGTCAGTGCGTCGTAAAACAAAGTTGATCCTTTCAGCCGGCCAAACGCCCATGGTTTTCGAGGGCAGCCTGCAATTGAGAAATGTCGCTAATCAGGAGGTCAGCAAGGTCGTGCAAATGGGACTGGTCGGAACTTCCAGAAAGCACTCCCACTTTCAGTCCCACATCCGCTGCTGCAGCCATCAGAAGATCGTGACGGTTATCCCCCACCACTACGACCTCCTCCGGGATCAAACCAGCCACGCGGCAGAATGCATGCACCATGTCCGGGGCCGGCTTCGGATTGGGCACACTATCCCAGCCATGGATTGAAAGAAACCAGTCACGAACCCCGAGCCCTGCTATGCAGATCTCAGCGGAGTGGGTGGCATCATTTGTTGCCACACCCAAGATATAGCCCTGCGACTTCAGGGCTGAAAGAACAGGTGCGAGCTCGCAAATAGGTACAGCTCCAATGCCGGCCGCTCTAGCGAAGTGGTCATCAATCCTCTCGATTGTGCTCTGCCTCGCAGCGGCTGATAGACCGGGCCGCCACAGGTCTGCCAACTCTACTGACGTGCCGGCAGCAATGACCGACCCTGGTCGATAATTTTCCGTCAAAGGATCGAACCCGGCGGCGATCATCAAGCTCAGGGCCGTTTCTTCATCTCCCTCGGCAAAGCGCAATGCTAGAGACTTTACCGCGGGACCCCAACTCGCCTGAAAATTGATAAGGGTACCGTCCTTGTCAAAAAGTATTCCTCTGAACGGCATCGGAGTTCCCTTGTTTCACGTCCCATAATCTGTGACGACTGCGGCCAGTTGCGGGCGATCACGATCCGTGGGTTGCTCGGCAAGCCCGCCTATGAAGATGAAGCCTGCGATCCTCTCATGATCCGTCAGTCCAAGATGTGAAGCAACCTTCTGGTCATAAGCGTACCAGCCTGTGATCCACTGCGCTCCAAAACCGAGGGCCGTGGCTGCCAGGACAATGTTCATGCAGGCGGCACCCGCCGAAAGATGCTGCTCCCATTCCGGGATCTTCGCATGTGGAACTGTCCGCGAAACGACGCCAATCACGATAGGAGTCGCGCTAAAAATCGTTCGAGCCCGCTCAAAAAGGAGGTCACCGGCATCCGGTCGAGATTCGCGCAGCCGAGCTTCCAAGAACTCACCAAATTTGGAGCGTTTATCACCTCTGAAAAGAATGAAGCGCCATGGCGTGAGCTTGCCATGGTCCGGCACCCTTGCGGCTGCACGAAGTACAAGCTGAAGCTCGTCTTCATTGGGGCCCACGGAGGTCAACTTCGAAATCGACTGCGAGCGCCTCGTGAGGAGGAGGCTCATCGTGTTCGTGGTGTCGTTCATCCGCGGCGGCGCGCTGGTCTCACTATCAGATACAGACATGGAGCATCCTCAGGTTTCACTGCGACCGAACTGAGCCTGCCGGTGATCAATGTCAATCAACGCTGCCATGGAGCGGGATGAAGTCCTATTCTGTTCACGCCGGATCCGCAGCAGCCCTCTCAATCGAGAGGGACTGCTGAGCCGCGGCGGCTACAGAATGCTTCCCCTCCGCCACCTGGACCGTTGGTGTCGCAAACCTGATCCCCTTTTCCTCGAAAGCCATTTTTATCATTGCAAAGGCCCGGCGGCGGATGACGAACTGCTCGCCAGGCTTCGTGGTTAATTTCATGCGAATTTGAATCGCATAATCCCCAAACTCCTGCACCCCCTGCATCTTCAGCGTGTCAATGATCTTGGGAGCAAACTCCGGATTCTCTTTCAGCTGCCGACCGATATCCTTGATAATCTTACGGACCTGTTCCAGGTCCGTGTCATAGGTGACGTTGATCACGCTTTTGTCGATCACCCAATCCCGGCTCATGTTCTCCACCGCGCCAAGTTCTCCGAAGGGAACCGTGTAGATCGGCCCACGCTGGTGCCGCAGGCGCACGGATCGCAGGCTGAAGGACTCAACTGTTCCCTTATGCGAGCCACTCTGGATGTAGTCGCCGACTCGGAAAGCGTCATCGAACAGGTAGAACATCCCCGAGATAATATCCTTCACCACCGTCTGGGCACCGAAGCCCACGGCAACACCCAGCACGCCCGCTCCTGCGATTAACGGGCCAATCTCGAGCCCGAGCGCCGAAAGGGCCATCAGCACCGCGACGATGATGAACGTCACCAGCAGGATATTGCGTAGAATTGGAAGCAAGGTGCGGAGGCGCGCGCTGCGGCCAATCTCCTCGTCGCTGGCATGGGGTGGTGGCTTGTTTTCATCAAGCTTCACGTCGATAACCGTCCCCACGATGTGCCAAAGGAAGTCGGCAGCAAGCAGGACGAGTACGGCGTTCAACGCACCGCGGATCAGGCGCATCGTCATCGTTTCACCCGAGGTCATGGCGATGAGATCGACATCCCAAGCCCAAGCAATGATGAGGATCGCTGAAAGAATGAGACCCGCTTGAATGCTTCGCTCGGCGCAGGCCGTTGCAACGCTAAACGAACTCGTCTCGACAGGACTTGATTCTGGGGGGCGCATGACATGCGCCGTTGCGCGGCGTGATATCGAAATCGCCATTGGCAGGATTGTAGCGACCAGAAGAAACCACAATAGCGGCATCATGCCTGCGATCCAGAGCCCCCACAGCACCACCGCATAAAAAGTCCAGAGCCACTGCAAGGCGCGAGGGCGAATGCGCCGACTTGAAGCACTTCCTGCTGCGGGTTTCGGCCGCTTCCAAATTACTTCGATGGCGATCGCAAGGAGCCCTAATCCAAGGGCATAGGCGATTGCGCGACGCGCATCGAGAGAGAATTCCAGGAGCGCCAAAAGATGCACCGTCACCCAGCCAAAAAGAAACCAGCCGACCGCCAAGGCCAAGCGGTTGCGCCAGAAGCGGGCCGCTTCCGGCGAGATGGGCGTTACGCGAAACTTCGCTAAAGGTGTTTCGTCGCCGGAGGGCACCAGGAGGCAGTCGAGCAAGATCATGGCGCCTCTGACGCAACTCGCGACAATCAGGTAACCGAGCAGGAACTGCCGCATCAGGGGAGGCAAAGGCAGCGCCAAGAACACCGCGTGAGATCCTACCAAAAATGCGATCCAGGCACCGAAACCATAACCAAAAGTGGCGAGGATGCCGATGAGGCGGTCCGCGATCCTTTGGATGGGAAACGTCGCCAGCCAAAGTTTGGGTCGCCACATTGCTGAGCGGTAGAGCCACTCGGCTGCGATACCGACCATGATGAAAAGCGCGAAGAAGAGAATTGCCTGGGGGACGCTATACCCGCCAAAATCCCGCTCAATCAAACCCTCGGCCCTGGTCCCCTCCTGCGGCAGGCGGGGAATTGCTGCGATGACCGCCTCGACATGCTGGCTGATTTCGGCAAGTCGCCGATCCATCAGTTCGACGGGCATCTCCATCATCACCGGCTCATTAGGCGGTGGGGGAGTGATGGCGGCGGACTTCAACTCACCTGACTGGCTCTTCAGCCATGTTTGAACCGCCGGATCCTCAAGAATTTTGATCAGCTGTTGCACTTGTTCAGGTTGCGCCCCCGTGGGGGTCTGGGCCTCGGCAGCCGTCCCCATACAAGTTAAAATCGCCATAAATAGGAAAGTACGCAGCACAGTATGCGTCCAAACCTTCAAAGCATAAGTCTTGCGCATTTAATCACCGACTACGAGAGCCACTCTTGTGTGACGAATTCGCCACTCGAGCTTCGACGTTTCAGCCGCCACAGATCCTGACCACGATTACCACATTCCCGCCTCTTCTCACCCATGTAACGGGGCCGCACTACGCAAGCACATAATAAATTTATTCTCGAACAAGACCTTTGGAGAAGACTATGAATTGTCAATTTAAGTCCGCCAGCGCAGGCTGCATCCTAGCGCTGTCGGCAAGTTCTCTTTCAGTCGCGGCCGACCTGCCGCGAGTTCCAGACAGCCACGTCGTCTATGCCGCCGAGTCACACATGTCTTCCGCAGTTTGGAGTGGTCTAAGCGTTGGAATCCTCGGCGGCTACGGCATTGGCGATGGAGCCATGAGTCTAAAGACAAACGCCAAAACCAAGGAAAGGGAGACCCTTTCGATCGATCCAAAGGGTGGCATGGTCGGAGGCCTCATCGGCTTGCATGGTCAGGCTGGTCAGTGGGTCTTCGGAGTAGAGCTTGATGGAGCCTACAGCATGTTGTCCGCCAAGGCTAAGTCGGACAGTTTTTTGCCACAAGAAGGTAAAGACCTCCTGAAGGATTCAGGTCTGTCGAGCGAAGCCATCCAGTTCGAGAGCAAAGTCGACAGTCTATTCACGGGCCGGGCA
This sequence comes from Rhodoligotrophos appendicifer, assembly GCF_007474605.1. Taxonomy (NCBI): domain Bacteria; kingdom Pseudomonadati; phylum Pseudomonadota; class Alphaproteobacteria; order Hyphomicrobiales; family Rhodoligotrophaceae; genus Rhodoligotrophos; species Rhodoligotrophos appendicifer. The sequence continues at coordinate 109,184 of NZ_VHKL01000004.1, forward strand.
CGTGTAGGATATGCATTCCAGAATTTTATGCTCTACGGGACATGTGGGCTTGGACTGGCGCACACAAGATTCTCAGGAAGTAGCAAAATTGGGGGGACGAAAGTCACCCAGTCCGCGTCCGGATACGGACTTACACCGGTGGCGGGCGCCGGCGCCGAGTATAGAATCTCAGATAGTGTAAGTCTTCGCGCTGAATATCTATACGCGTTCCCATTCGACGTGACATTTCAGTCGAATGCTAAGCATCCTGGGGCCGCGGGAAATAAAAGCAGATCGGACGCCAGCCTGGACGGCACGCATCTGATTCGCGTGGGCGTCTCCTATCATCTCCCGATCTTCTGAGCCTCGCAGGCCAGCATGACGGTCCACGGGGCTGTGGGCTACCGCTGCGGCGCTCACGTCCCGGTCCGACTGTTGCTCTTGCGTCACAGCCGATCGGCGCGGGAATTGGGCGAAAAATGGCCACAATCCCGCCTACCCCCCCTCGTCTAAGGGCATCACTCAGATGTTCAAGTGCTCCTGAGCAATGCCACACGTTGGAGAGACCTAATGAACTATGTAACCAAAGCAATTTCCGCTGGTGCCGTGGCGGTGGTCGCAAATGCAACGCCGCTTTACGCTGCCGATTTGCCGGCCTACGAGCCACCGCCACCGGTCCATACGGTGGTGGAAGCACCCGCATTATGGCAAGGCATCAGCGTCGGTGTCATCGGCGGATACGGGTGGGGTAAGGTCGATCACAAGCCATATGACTTCAAGCCTGAGGGTGGCCTCATCGGCGGTCTGGTCGGGCTGCATGGTCAGCAAGGCAACCTGGTCTATGGTGTCGAAGGCGATGCCTCATTCAGCTTCATGGATGCCAAGGACAAGTATACTTTTTACCATCTCCGCCCAGGCTTCGAGCCCGGCGACGAACTCGTAGCGGCTTGGCTGGACGGCTTCAGGCGCGACAAAGTCAGCGCCAAGATCTCGTCTGACTCACTCTTCACAGGGCGCGCCCGTCTCGGTTACGCCGTTGACCAGGCACTTCTGTATGCCACTGGTGGTATTGCAGCCACCCAAGCCACGCTTGAAGTCCAAGGCGAAAAAACAAAATATAAGAAGGACAAGTATGGCGTGACCCCGGTGCTCGGAGGAGGCGTCGAGTATAAACTCGAAAACAACTTCAGCATTCGCGGCGAATATCTCTACATGCTGCCTTACAAGATCAAATTTAACGATCGTCAATACTCCCGTCACAAGGCAGAGTTCGACGGCACACATCTCGTCCGCGTGGGGCTCAGCTACAGCCTCCCGATTTTCTGAGCAGCGCCACAGTCGGGGAAAGCGTTTCGCTTCCCCCGATCCTCACCTCCGAAGATCCGGAGGCACGGCCTCATCTTTCAGTTGGGCCACGATATCGGCAAACGGGACGGTCACCTGTTGCTGCACTCCCAAGCGCCGCACATTGACTGAGCGCTCATCGCGCTCTCGCTTTCCGAGCACGAGGATCACCGGCACCTTGGTCAAGGAATGTTCGCGCACCTTGTAATTGATCTTCTCGTTGCGCAGATCGGTCTCAACACGAATTCCCGCGGCTCCCAGCGCCTGAGCGACCTCGATTGCGTAATCGTCAACATCCGAGACAATAGGGGCCACAATCACCTGAACCGGAGCGATCCAGAACGGGAAATGACCTGCATAATGCTCAATCAAAATGCCGATGAAGCGCTCCATCGAGCCGCAGATCGCTCTATGGATCATGACCGGCGGCTGCTTCTGCCCATCCTGATCAATATAGAAAGCGCCGAATCGCTCCGGTAGGTTGAAGTCGATCTGCGTGGTGCCACATTGCCAGTCTCGGCCGATCGCGTCCCGGAGAACATATTCGAATTTCGGCCCGTAGAACGCTCCCTCGCCGGGATTTATCGACGTCTTGATCTTGCCCGCAGACTGTTCTTCTATCTGCACCAGCACACGCCTCATAACGTCTTCGGCATGGTCCCACATCTCATCCGTTCCAACCCGCTTCTCGGGACGGGTGGACAGCTTGACCACGATGTTGTCGGTGAAGCCGAAATCGGCATAGGTCGAGAGAATCAGGTCGTTGATCTTCAGGCATTCATCAGCCATCTGATCTTCAGTACAGAAGATGTGGGCGTCGTCCTGAGTAAAACCGCGCACCCGCATCAGGCCATGCAATGCCCCTGAGGGTTCGTAGCGGTGCACTGCACCGAATTCGGCCAACCTCAAAGAAAGATCCCGATAGCTTTTGAGACCGTGTTTGAAAATCTGCACATGTCCCGGGCAATTCATCGGCTTGAGAGCGAACACCCGGTCATCGTCGGTATCTTCGCCCGCCGATTGGACCTTGAACATATTCTCCTTGTACCAACCCCAGTGGCCCGAGGTTTCCCATAGGCCCTTATCCAAAATCTGGGGTGCATTAACTTCCTTATAATCGACAGCGAGCCTCCTTCGCATGTATGCGATGAGGGCCTGGAACACAGTCCAGCCATTGGGGTGCCAGAAGACCACGCCCGGCCCTTCCTCCTGGAAGTGAAACAGATCCATTTCCCGACCAAGCCGGCGATGGTCGCGCTTCTCCGCCTCCTCCAGCCGCTGGAGATAGTCCTTCAGATCCTTGTCATCGGCCCAGGCCGTCCCATAGATGCGCTGCAATTGGGCTCCCTGAGCATCGCCGCGCCAATAAGAGCCCGAGATCTTCATCAGCTTGAACGCGTTGCCCACCTTGCCGGTCGACGTCATATGGGGCCCGCGACAGAGATCCATCCACGCGCCCTGGGCATACATCTTTATGGTCTGGTTCTCAGGGATGGCATCAACCAGCTCCACCTTGAACATCTCGCCTTTGTCGCGGAAAAATGTCTTCGCTCTGTCACGGCTCCAGACTTCGCGCGTGAATGGCTTGTCCCGCTTTATTATCTCGCGCATTTTCTGCTCGATAACCTCGAGCTCCTCGGGATGAAAAGGCTCGTTCCGCGCAAAGTCATAGAAGAAGCCGTTTTCGATCACAGGACCAATCGTGACCTGAGTGCCGGGGAAAAGCTCTTGGACCGCTTCAGCCAGCACATGGGCGGCATCGTGACGTATGAGTTCCAGTGCCTCGGGATCGTCGCGGGTTATCAGTCGTATGTCGGCATCAGCTTGGATGGGTTCGCTGAGATCGCAAAGTGTGCCATCGATCATCATGGCAACCGCCTTCTTCTCCAGCGATTTCGAAATCGATGAGGCGACCTCTGAGCCGGTCACACCGTTCTCGAAGTTCCGACGGCCTCCATCGGGAAAGCTCAATTCAATCACGATCTTCTCCTGCTCAATCGCTGCATACCACGCAGGTAAGCGTTTCGGGTTCTTCCATTAAGGCGAGGCCGTGTTTTGGCCTGCTGGAGGACAATCGTCAAGCAAAGCAGCTTGGCCTCACTGTTGCCGGCAAAACACAACTTTAGATTGAATACGCCCCGCAGGGCGCCATCCACCTGTTGGAATTCAATAACTGTATGATATTTCAATATAATTTTTGCTTTTCCCACTCATCGTCAAGCCGGACTTGAGCCCTTGCGCATGATGAAGAAAGTGCTAAAACGTCAAAACACTAGTTAAGGTTGTGTTGACGTGCATTTCGGCTGGGGGGCCGATATTGGAGTGTTCCCCATGAGTTTCTTCTCTTTGCGTAGCTTTGCGTTTATCAGCGCCGCCATTGCCTGCGCTGGCACATTGGCATCCGGACCGGCATCTTCAGCCGATCTTCCAGCCATGGAAACCTACCCGAGCAATCCCTCTCTCGGTTTCGATGCCGCAAAGCCGTGGCAAGGCGTCTACATTGGCGTTCTCGGGAGCTACAACATGCTCAATGCCGATGTCGCTGTTTATTCGCCCCACCCCATCGATCCAGCCGTCAAGGGAATGTTCTGGGGGGCTTTGGCGGGGATGAACCTTCAACTCGGCGATTTCGTGCTGGGTGCCGAGGCTGACACCAGCTTTGGCAATGCAACCGGCAGAGGGCCAAGAGTCGCCGTTGAAATGAACCAGTTCTCAACGTTCCGGGGCCGTCTTGGCTATGCCGTGGGTCCCGTCCTCATCTATGGCACGGCCGGCCTTGCGGTGGCAGATATGGCCGTCAAGACGCCAAATTGGGGGGAAGGAAGCGGATTGGCTAAAGGCTTCACCTATGGCGGGGGCCTCGAGACAAAAGTTTCTGAAAATATCTCCGTGCGTGGCGAGTATCTCTACACCACCCTCGATTCCCAAGTGTACGATCTGTCCCGTCGACCCGCTTGGGCGCGCAGCAGCATGGACGACTTTCACACCTTCCGCGCCGCCATCACCTATCACCTGCCAGTCTTTTAAAGACCGCCGGGCCATTATTTCTCAAATTTAAATACAATTTGTGTGATTGTGTTTTCATAAGAGGCCACTCAGAGGGCCGCCGCATGCTTTTGGGGCTGCGGCGGCCCTTTCCTGCTAATCAGAAAAGCGATGGCTTATATGGTCTCCACGCCAGCGGCCATAGCGCCAGAAGAATATACCCTGTGGCTCCAAACACAGGGGTACAGGATCGTGCCCATGGCTGCCCCAGGGATGGCATCTGCACAATCGCGAGGACGTCAGCCAGAAGCCACGCCATCCACCATGGCGAGAGAACGCCTCAGTTGCGTATTCGGAGCAGGTGGGCAGGTGCCGACAGGTCCGTCCCAGCACGGATGACAGCGAGTATCTATAGACCTGAACGAGGCCGATGCCGATCAGTGCAGCGAACCTGTCGGGACTCATCGGCTATTCCGCAATTCAGACACTCCATCTTCCCGACTGAGTGCGATCTGGTCGATTGCATCGCAGACTGCGTCGAACGTTAATAGAGTGGAGGCATGGCGGGCCTTGAAGTCCCTGACCGGTTCGAGCACGGCCAGATCAGACCATTTTCCAGTAGGAGCCGGGCCATTCTCCTTGAGCATGGCATACATTTGCCTGCGGAGGAGACAAAGCTCTTCCGTCGTCGAACCCACCACATGCTGAGCCATGATTGACGATGACGCCTGTCCCAAAGCGCAAGCCTTCACATCATGGCCAAATGCGGTGACCACATGATCACGGACTTCGATGTCGACCACAACCTTAGAACCACAGAGGCGTGAATGAGCCACCGCCGTAGCATCCGGCGCTTCCAGCCTATGAGCCAGCGGGATTTCCGCGGCAAATCCCAATATTTTTCGATTATAGATATCGTCGAGCATGTCGCCCCTGACCGCGCAATGTCGCCTCCATCAACGCCTTGGACCCTGCAACGAGTATGATGCCGATCCCACAACTTGCCCAGATGAAGAAGCTTTTCTATATAGTATATTGAAGTTGGCAAAGGACGCCGGGATGTCAATAGGTGGCCTCCCCGTCGATTCTTCCCACATCGAAGCCCATGGCTGCCGGCGTTCCGCCAGTCATTTGCGTCAAAGGCAGTCTAGATGGATGCGATCGTCAATCTCCTTGCGAGGCATCGTGATGAAGTCCAAGCGAACGCGGCTGGCCGGCCGACGCGCGAGGAAGCCGAGGCAGCGGTTCGTGTATTGATCCGCTGGGCAGGAGATGATCCCAACCGGGAGGGGCTGATCGATACGCCACGTCGGGTCGCCAAAGCCTACCGGGAGTTTTTCAAAGGTTATGACGAGGATCCGCATCAGATCCTGTCCAGAACTTTTGAAGAAACCGCGGGGTACGACGATATGGTTTTGGTGCGCGATATCGATATGGCGTCCCATTGTGAGCACCACATGATTCCGTTCGTTGGGAAGGCACATGTCGCCTACTTCCCAACGGGTCGCGTTGTTGGATTATCGAAAATCGCGCGGGTCGTTGAAGTCTTTGCCCGGCGTCTTCAGACGCAGGAGACCATGACTGCCGAGATCGCTGAAGCCATCGAAGCTACTCTTGAGCCACGCGGTGTTGCCGTGATGCTTGATGCTGTTCACCAATGCATGTCGCTGCGTGGCGTGCAAAAACCGAATGTTTCCACGATCACCACGCAGTTCACGGGTGTGTTCAAAACCGAGCAGAGCCTCCAGGCGCGGTTCTTCGAACTCATCCGTCATCCCCGTTGACGAAATCGGAGCCGCGGTTCAAAAAGCACCCCATGAATAATCCCGTATTTGCACCCCGTGTCAGCATTGAACAGGTCGAAGAGGGCCAAGAACTGGCGCCTAAGTTCGACGCCGATGGCCTCCTTGCCGTGGTTACAACGGATGCCGAGACCGGCGACGTCCTTATGCTGGGCTATATGAACGCTGACGCCCTTCGCCTTACCATCGAAACGGGAGAGGCTCATTACTGGAGTCGGTCTCGGAAACTGCTTTGGCATAAAGGCGCCTCAAGTGGTCTCATCCAAAAGGTGGTGGATCTGCGGATCGACGATGATCAGGACGCTGTTTGGCTAAGGGTCGAGGTGGCAGGATCGGGCGCAAGTTGCCACGTTGGCTACCGGTCATGCTTCTACCGTTCTGTGCCCCTTGGCGCACCCGTCGCTCCCGGCCTCAAGCTCACGTTTGAGGAAGACAACAAAATCTTCGATCCCTCCGAAGTCTATGGGGACGCCCCAAATCCTACTCAGCTCTAATTTAGCTCTCTGGCAAGATCCTTGCTGCAATGTTCGCGGTACTGTCTGCAAAGTAACGGATCTTTCGGCCTGAGGCCGGACGCCGAGCTTGGGCCTTGAGTTAATGTTTTGGCGACAAACTGAAGATTTGGATGAGCGAGATTTCGTTGGTCCATCGCGGAGCACACCGAGGGTCGGACTAGCCCTCGGTGCCGGAGCCGCACGCGGATGGGCCCATATCGGAGTGATCCATCGATTGGCGGAAGCCCAAATCGACATCGATGTCGTCGGCGGCACTTCGATCGGCGCCCTTGTCGGCGGTTGCTTCGTGGCCGGAAAATTGGAAGAATTGCAAGAGTTTGCGCTGAGACTCACGAAGCGCCGAATCTTTTCTCTGCTGGATTTTTCATGGCGCGGTGGCGGCCTCATCACTGGTGATCGCTTACGCGATATGCTGAACGAGCAAATCGGCGACATCCGCATCGAGGACCTCGACAGACCTTTTGTCTGCATTGCCACAGAACTGCTGACGGGTCACGAGATCTGGCTGAAAAGTGGCAGACTATCGGAATCGATCAGAGCCTCGTATGCGCTGCCAGGCGTGTTCAAACCTATCAATCTCAGAAATCAGTGGCTCATAGACGGAGCTGTGGTCAATCCAATCCCCGTTTCAGTGTGCCGGGCCATGGGCGCGCGGGTTGTGATCGCCGTCAATGTCAATGCCGACGCCTTCGGTGGGACGGTCATCCAGCAGCCGGATCTCGTGGCAGCTATCGAAACAGCAGGCCAAGACGAGAAACAGAAGTCAAAACCTCTGCCGCCCGTGTTCAGTGGGAACACCCCACCGGGGATCAGCGCAGTTCTAGTTACCTCCTTCAATATCGCTCAGGATCGCCTCGCCCGTTCAAGGCTCGCGGGAGATCCACCGGACATCCTCATTACCCCACGCACCGGCAATGTCGGCCTCTTCGACTTCGAGAAGGCAGCTGAGGCCATAGAGGCCGGCCGCGAGGCTGCAGACCGCGCCTTGCCGGAGATCCGGTGGGCCCTGAATCGATTGGGACAAACCTCGGCATTTTAAACGCCGATCACGAAACAATGTAGCGCTTCATCTCTTCGGCTTCGAGTTCGGCCTCGGCAATCCGCATTTTCACAACGTCGCCGATCGACACGATTCCGTCCAACCCGTGGGGGCCAATTACAGGCAAATGTCTCACTCGGTTTTCGGTCATCATGCTCATCAAATGAGCCACCGTATCTTCCGCGCGACAGGTCAATACGCTGCTGCTCATGAGCGAGGAAACTTGCGCATCGAGGTCGATGGGACCGGCACCTGCCAGCGCTCGCACAATATCGCGCTCTGATATTATGCCCAGAACCTTGCGGTGCTCATCGACGACCACCAAGGCTCCTATCCGCTTCTCGGCCAGGAGGCGCGCAGCCGCATGAATCGTCGCATCAGGGCTTACGCTGAGGACGTCATGCCCCTTCTGCTTGAGGATCGTCGCAACAGTCATGGTGTCCTCCCAAACGCGGGTGATACTTTGGACAAAGCTATCACAGTTTTGTGCGGGAGGCTCTTGCCCGATGCAGGGCTGATCGGACCCTAGACCAGATTTTTCGCACGCACCCAGCGGTCGACCGGCCCAAAAATCAACAGTCCTGCAAAGAAGCCGCCGATGTGAGCTTCCCAAGCGACGGTCTCGCCCGGGCCTGAAACTCCAAAACTCAAGACCCCGAATATAAGGTTGATTGCCAGCCAGACACCGATGAACATGAGGGCGCCGCGATTCCTGAACGTGTCTCTCAGAGAGAGGATCGGGACGTATCTGGGGTTACGGCGTGTGGCAGCAAACATGCCGCCAGGGTCGGCAAACATAATGCGTATCGCTGCCGCCATCTGGCCAGAAATCGCAGCTGAGGCGCCGATGACCGGCGCGAGTTGGCCCCAATAGAGAAAGAGATGCAGGGTTGCTCCGGCAATCCCCGAAAAGGCGCTGACAAGCAAAAATCCCGTGGTCCCCAGCCTGCGTGCGACGAGCGTGCCAAAGGCCAACATCCAAAAGCTGTTGACGAGCACATGCGCCCAACCGCCATGCAAGAACATGTGACTGACGAAGGTCCAGACATCGGCGCCGATTCCCCCAGGCAATTCGGAGCTTGCATAGGCATAGCGTGCGGGGATGAAGGCGAAGGTCAGTATGGTCCAGATATCAGCGTCTTCAGGCAGGAACGATCTGACAAGATGGATGAGGAGAAAGGCCCCGATCAACCAGAGGACGACGGCCGGAGCATTGATCACGGGTGCTGAGGAATTCCCACGGTTCACCATGGCTGCAGGCCATCCTGCCAGCAGCTATCCCGCGCCTGATCGCTGATTGTCATACCGACTTGCCTTAACCTTGTTGTGGAGAATGTCCACACGTAGTGCATCTCCCCGCTTATGTGAACGGGCAAGACTGTCGTAGCCTCCTGCCCGATCGTGGTACAAAGGCGGCAGGCATCGCGGCTGTCACACCCTGATTGGCAGGAGCCAATCCACGTTCAATCGTGATTGCGTTGTAGGATAGGCATGTCCCAGACACACTTTCCCAGGCTTGACACAGGTCAAGCCGCTCATCCGAAATCGCGACGGCTCATTGCGCTATGGGACAAGTGGCGAAACAGAAGAGCGGCCCCCACCCGCAGCAGCCTCTCCATGACTGAGATGAAGGACATCTTGCCCTTCCTGATGATCATCGAACGTCACCCCGTAAGGGACCTCTTTAGTTTCAGACTTGCCGGTACTGCTTGGCGAAAGTTTACCGGGCGCGAGATGACTGGCACCAGTTTGGCTACTCTCTGGTCCGAACAGGATGCCAAACAGGTGGCGACATGCCTCGGAAACGTCGTCGCGAAGCTCCAACCGCAAAAAATTATTGCTGACGGCTCTACAGAATCCGGTCGGGAGACCTCCTTTGAAGCCGTGTTCCTTCCGGTTTTCGTGGACGGCCGAAAAACCGTCCAGATCCTCGGTGCACTTCTACCTCTTAATGAGCCCTTCTGGCTGGGCTCGCAGCCGATTACGCATTTTCGTCTCATCTCGGCCAGAAGCCTCAGCCAGAGCCAGACTCCGCACAGCAGCGAAATGGTTTCCTGATTGTAAAGCGGTTTAACAGGTGAATGGCCGTTAGGTTATTTAATAGTTTATCTGCCACCTACAGATCTTGAATTAGTATTCCGTCAAACATCAATGTCTGTTCTTCTTGGTATTACCTTTATTTAAAAGATTGCGGCGCCAGGATGCTCTCAACAAAGAAGAGAGACGGGCGTCAAAAAATGAAGCGATTGTTTACGGGGATCGTGTTGATAGCGGCGGTGTTTCTCGCCGCATCAGCCAAGGCGCAAACAGCAGATGATGGCTTTCGCCTCAGCACCACTACGGTTTTCGCCAAGGCACATGAAAAAACCTTGCCACCCATGGGATTTATTGACTTCTGCAGGCGCAATCCCGGCTCCTGCGCAGTGCAACGTTCCTCCGGGTCCCGTGTCGAACTCAACCCTGCACGCTTGAGCGAACTGATCGCCGTCAACGATCGGGTTAATGGCTCAATCACACCTGCTACAGATCAGGAAATCTATGGGGTGGAAGAGTATTGGACCATGAGCTCGAACCGGGGAGACTGTGAAGACTATGTTCTGCTGAAGCAACATTATCTCCAAAACCTGGGATGGCCACGCTCCTCGCTTTTAATCACCGTGGTCATTGACGAGCGCGGCGACGGACATGCGGTGCTGACCGTCAAGACGACAGGTGGGGACCTCATTCTGGACAACCAGAACCCCGACGTGCTGGACTGGACTGAAACGCCTTACCAATATGTCAAACGGCAATCATCTCGCGATCCGAAAATCTGGGAAGCCCTTGATGTTCCTGCCCATACGGCGACCTCAGGGCTCCCGGCAAAATGATTTTCAAAGCCAAGTCGATGCGAGTATGGCCGATACTCCACTCGGCCCGGCAACGACTTGCAACCCGTTCCTGAAGCGCTTCCAGTTGGCCACATAGTGCTCTGCGGATCGCACCAGATCCTCCTGCTCGGCCGGCGTTAGCTCACGCACAACCTTTCCCGGCATTCCCAAGACCATTGAATTGTCTGGAATGACCTTTCCCTCCGGAATCAGGGCATGAGCGCCAATGAGACAATTACGGCCGATCACTGCGCGATTCATGACGGTCGCATTCATTCCGATCAGCGAGTTATCACCAATGGTGCAGCCATGCAGAATAGCTTTGTGGCCGATCGTACAATGGCGGCCCACGGTCAGGGGACATCCTGCATCGGAGTGCAGAACACTGTTATCCTGAACGTTCGAGCCTTCGCCGATATGCATGAGGTCATTGTCACCCCGCAGCACGGCACCAAACCAAACACTCACATTGCGGTCCAAGCGGACATGTCCAATCACTGATGCCGATTCAGCGACCCAGAAGGTGCCGGGATCGGGAAGGTGTGGGTGAAAATCATCAAGGCTATAGATCGTCATCTGACAGGCTCTTTTCACTGTGTCCAGCGGGCTTTCTAACGATAAAAGGATGGGAAGCCACTTTCCAGCCTGCATTTGAAACATGACGCGGCACCATTCCCATCGCCAGCCTTCAAAGCCGCGCTCATCCACGATGCCAAGCGTCGGATCGCCGCGCGCAAGGTCCCTCACCGTCCCAATGTTGATTGTTGGAGGGATCCTCGCGCTGTTCGTCGGGGCCATCCTCGCTGTCTATTTCGCGCCCCATCCGGATCTTCTCTTCGGCTCCAACAAGCCCACCGACCCCAACCGGATGCGAGCGGTCGAGATCGAGGCGAGTTCATTTCTGGTGCCGGAAGTCTATCTGGAGGATGTGGACCGGCCGCTTTTCGGATCGGTCCGACGCCTTACCATCCGCATCCCATGGCCTTACTCCCCGGGCGCGGTCCTTGACGAGCCGGAGGCTGCCGATCTTACGAGAATGGTGGTGGTCGACATTGCACGACGGCCCGACGTCACGAGCCTCCGGGACCGATTGCAAAGGATTTATCCGGTGTACTTCAACGGGGCAGGAACGAAACTTGCCAATGGCCTGACCGTTCATCGGTTCAAGGCCAGGACACCTTACGAGGACAGCATCCTCTACGTGTCCGACGATGAGGACCCCGTCCTATTCACCTGCACGATCGAGGCAGGTCCTACCGTTCCGCCAATCTGCGAAAGACGACTAGACCTGAACCTCGCTCTGACCGCGACCTACCGCTTTCACTCGAGCCGCCTCGCAGAGTGGCGAACGCTGGACAAAACACTCACAGGCCTGATCAGAGGCTATCGTCAGGATGGATCCAAATAACAAAACCTATTCCGGAAGATCGATATCCAGGATCGCCATTTGAAAGTTGTAGGACAGGTCACCGTCCTCATCGTCACGGAACAGCACGCCGATAAACTCATCGCCCATATAAACTTCGGCGGAATCATCCTTTTGAGGCCGACGCTTCACCTGCATATTCGGCCTTTGAAATTTTTCCTTAAAAAATTGTTCGAGCTTACGAATTTCTTCCGGCTTCACATTTTTCTCCTGATGTTGAGACGAATAAGACAGGCTGCACCTGCTCGGTGCAGCCTGGTCATGAACCCCTATGGCTCTCAGTTCTTATCGGGCGCGTCGCCCTCGGTTAGAACATGATCCATGCGGCGAGAAGGCTCGGAGCAACCGGCATACCCGACAACACGAGCGGGCACTCCGGCAACTGTGCGGTTCGCTGGCACATCTTGAAGCACGACGCTGCCTGCTGCGACTCTCGAGCAATGACCGATTTCGATGTTCCCCAATACCTTCGCTCCCGCGCCGATTAGCACGCCGCGTCTCACTTTCGGATGACGGTCGCCACATTCCTTGCCCGTACCGCCCAAGGTCACATCGTGCAACATCGACACATCGTCCTCGACCACGGCGGTTTCACCAATCACCACCGCATGGGCATGGTCAATCATGATCCCCCGACCAATTCTGGCCGAAGGGTGGATATCAACCGAGAAAATCTGAGAGGCCCGGCTCTGCAGATAGAGCGCAAAATCTTTGCGACCCATCAAATGCAGCGCATGGGCCATACGGTAGGTTTCGATGGCATGAAAGCCTTTGAAGTACAGCAGGGGCTCGACGTAGCGACTGCAAGCAGGATCACGATCAAAGACGGCGAGAATGTCGGCCCGTGCCGCGTCGCCGATCTCCGGATAGGCCTCCAAGGCATCCTCGAACGCCTTCACAAGCAACTCTGCCCCCACATCTGCATGGCCAAGTTTCTGAGCCAGCCTCTGAGACAAAGCCTCTTCAAACCGGTCGTGACTGAGAATCGTCGAGAATACGAAGCCGCCCAAGGCCGGATCGGATGACGCAATCGCCTCCGCCTCCTGGCGAATCTGGGTCCACACAGGATCAACTTCGTGCAGCACTGCAGTCGACGCGGCAAAGCGTGCCATTTTGTCTCTCCTTCCACCGAGGCGGAGACCATCGATGAGATGGCGTATCTTTTATTCGAGATAACCGTTCCAGGGACGAGGCACAAGAAGGCTGCTTGCAGATGGTAGGGGGAGCTGCTAGCCGGCCCCGGATATGATCTTTCACATGGAGAGAGAAATGACCTCCAGTTTCCTGGCTCTTGGCGAAGCTCTTCCGTCCCCCACGCCACATTTGGTAGCACGCCGAGACGGCTCGGTCGGGTGGATGATTTTCAACAGGCCGGACCGCCGCAACGCCATCAGCGTGGACATCTGGCAGGCCATCCCTGAACTCATGAGGACCTTCAACGAGGACTCGCGGATCCGATCGATCGTTCTGACCGGCGCTGGCGACCGGGCCTTCATCGCGGGCGCCGATATTTCGGAGTTTGACTCAGCGCGTGCGAATGCGCTTGAGGGCGAGGCGTACGAAGCCCGGAACAACGCCGCCTACAGCGCTATTTCCAGCAGCCCCAAGCCAGTCATCGCCCGCATCAACGGTTTCTGCATCGGAGGTGGTGTTGCCATAGCCTTGGCATGCGACATCCGCATAGCCAGCAGAGGGTCTACCTTCGCCATACCGGCGGCGCGGCTTGGCCTGGGATATCCTCCTCAAGCGGTCGGCCTGCTGTTGCGAGCCATCAGCGCCTCGCAGGCCAAACTCCTTATTAGCACGGCTCAGCAGGTGGATAGTGAGGAGGCGCTTCGGATCGGACTGATTGACCGTCTCTGCGAAAAGGATGATCTCGACGCCCTGCTTTTCTCCCTTACCCACACAATTTCCGAGAATGCTCCTCTGACGATCGCTGCCGGTAACATGGTGATCGATGCTCTGAACGAGAGGCCGACATCGGGCCGGGATGGTCAGGATGCTATAAGAGCTTGCTTTGACAGCGAGGATTATCGGGAGGGGCGCATGGCTTTCATGGAGAAAAGAAAGCCAAAATTTCAAGGGCGATGACAATGACGCCCAGTCGTGAGGAAAAAACCAGCCAGAGACACGATTTCAGGGAACCGAAACTTTGAACTGGCGTTGATCCCGTACAAGTTCCACTTCATTTTCCCATACGGCAGACGCCAGGAGGTTTTAATGCTTAAGAAATCTGTGAGCATCCTTGCACTCACGGCGGCGCTAGGCTTCGCGCCTGTCGCGTATGCACAGACGCAGACTGACACGACGGCAACGCCGCCAGCTTCAGCAGCTCCCTCGGCCCAGACGGAAACCCCCGCTCCGTCCACCGATTCGTCATCAACATCGACGATGGGACAAACCGCGCCGAGCGGATCGACTGCGGATACGGCTGCTCCGACCACCCCTCCGTCGACCGCAGACACGACTCCGCCAGCAACCACTGACACTACGACGCAGGCGGCCACAACTCCGGACGATGAGGGTCAGCCCGTAGACGGTCAGATCACCATGCAGAACGAGGGCACCTATCTTGGTACCGACCTTATCGGCACCACGGTCTACACTGCAGGCGATGAGAGCATCGGTGACGTGAATGATGTCATCATCACGACAGACGGCCGGATCGATGGCGTCGTGGTAGGTGTTGGCGGCTTCCTCGGCATTGGCGAGAAAAACGTTGCCCTGAAACTCGACACGGTTCAGATGGTCGATCAGGGTGATAACACTGTGAAACTCACAGTGAGTTCGACGAAGGAAGAGCTGGAAAAGGCTCCGTCGTTCAAGACCGTTGCCGACGCCAAGCGAGAGACCGACGCGGCGACTCCTGCGTCCGGCGCCATGACTGGTGCTCCTGCGACCACCACAACATCGCAGTAATCCTCACTTATTGACTGCGTTACGTTTAGGCTGCGCCACTCGGCGCAGCCTTTTCGGTGAACTCTCGTTCTTTGTGTCGGTTCTGATCGAGAAAGCTTATCACGCCTTCCTTGTAGACTCGGTCACCGACAGTGCGCATGTGGTCCCGATCGGGCACCGGAAGGATTTCAGAGCCCGGAATGGCATCCTGAAGTGGCTCAGGGGCTCCGGCAATATCATCACGGGAGCCAACAGCGATTAAAGTTCGGGCTCGTATCTGGCCAAGCTCTTCAACACTCAGTCGCTGACGCGACACCCTTATACATGCGGCGAGAGCGCGAAGATCGCTTTTGGTATTCTCAGCGAAAATCCGGAATGCACGGGCCTGCGGATCAGTGATCTGTTCGAGGCTGTCCGCCTCCAGAGCCCTGGCTATGGCTTCGTCACCAGGCACGCCATTTATCATGTTTTCGGCGAGGCCCGCCAAAATCAGAGAGCGGACATGTTCTGGATAGTTGATCGCCAACACTGCGGCGATGCGGGCGCCCATCGAATATCCCATCACGTCAGCCCGATCGAAACCAAGATGATCCAATAACCGTTTGGCGTCTTTCGCCATCTTGATGGTGGCGTAGGGAGGCGTCTCATAAAGTTTCCCGCTGCGACCATGCCCCCGGTTATCAATGATCACTACTTGACGCCCGGCACGTGCAAGGAGCCTGACCCAGCCAGTGTCGACCCAATTCACTCGGCCATTCGATGCAAAGCCGTGGATCAAAAGGATTGGATCACCCTCCCCTTCCGTTTCATAGTTGATCATCACACCGTCTGATAAGAACTGCGGCACAGGTTGCTCCAGAATTCGACTGACGGACGACTTTGCCGGCATCCATAGGATATGGTATCGGCGGCTCAGCACAACCCCAGGCCCAGGCGACCGATATGGCTCACGCAGTTATTCCTAAGTTTCAAAATGACATGGGTGTCGACATCGTCGAGCTCGGAGCAAAGGAGTTCGAATGCATCGGCGCCAAGCCACCCTTCGATCATCCGCACATCTATTTGGACATGGGCAGCGACAATGAGATCATCTGTCCCTACTGCTCCACCGTTTACCGCTACAAAAGCGACTTAGCGGCAGATCAGTCTCGACCGACCGATGCGCTCTACAAAGAATATGTCGAGGGCTGAACCGCGCCGGTCGATCTCCGGTGCCGGCTCACGGCTACTCATTCGCTCAGCACAGGTTCCCGACATTGCTGTTCTTTCGGCGCTGGCCCAGGAGCTCCGCCGTCACGAGGCTATGCTCTATCAACGGATCGCGCCAGCATCGCAACTCGCAACCTCCTATGTAGAAGAGCTGATGGCAGAGGCTGCTGCGGCCGAAGGCATTCTGCTTGTCGCCGAATGGCATCGTGGGATCGCAGGTTACATTTTCCTGCGACCGCGAGTGATCGATGAAATGCCCGATCACAGTCAGATTCATTACGCCATGGTGGATGATCTGGTGGTGACGCGAGCGCTCCGCGGAAACGGGATAGGACGGCGGCTATTGGAGGCGGGTGAAGCCCAAGCCCGCAAACAAGGCGCAAGCTGGATCCGCATCGGTTCTCTGGCTCGGAACGAAGCAGCTCTGGCCTTGTACAAGGGTGCTGGGTTCCAGGATCACCTGGTGATCCTGGAGAAGCCTCTCCACCAAGTCAGCGCCCAGGATGGCATCGGGGTGGCTCGATCTCAAATCGATTGACATCCTTGCAGCGCCAGCCTTGAAGCCGTGCCTGCAGCGGCCTAAATCATTAGGGAATATCGCTTCACCCGAAACCGAGCAGACAGGCACCCGAATGAACAATCCCTCCAGCAGGATCTTCGACGAAATGGCCAAGATGTTCGGCACTGCCGCGTCGGCTGCTCAGGGTTTGCGGGGCGAGGTCGATAATCTTATTCGGTCGCAGGCTGAGCGAATTCTGGGAGATCTTGAAGTCGTCCAGCGCGAGGAGTTCGACAGCGTCCGGGAGATGGCTCGACTCGCACGGGAGGAAAACCAGGAACTGAGAGCCCGGATCGAGGCACTTGAGAAGCGGCTCGCGGAACCTGTCACAGCAAATGCTTCACGCGCTGCGGTCGGAGAGCCCAAGCGCATACCTCGCGAAGCAAAGGCGAAAACGGCCAAGGCCAAGACGACTCCAGATACCCCAGGCTGATAAGTCTCCATCACCCCTTGGCGTGAAAAGTTTTTGTATACGGCAGCAGTTTGCCTGTGGACTGCGGGTTCGCCTGAAAAGTTAATGACTTGCGCGGCGCCCGCGTCTCCTTCACCGTCCACTTATAGCGGTTGAGTTGATTCGGAGCGCGAAATCTAGTGTGGCACTCCCTAGAGCCGTGTCTCCGGCCATGTCAACTGCCGGAGGGGAGATCATAATGACGGCTGTTCAAGCATTCGTTGACGAGCAGATAAATCCTCTGGACACCATGGAGCTGGTGGCGGCCGCACATGATTGGTCGATTGACCGCAGTGGCGATGATGAGATCAATCTCCTCGTCACCGGTTCATGGAGCGACCTGCATCTTTGCGTCAACTGGCGGGATGATCTCGAGGGCCTTCATCTGGCCTGTGGCTTTGATCTCAAAGTCCCGGAGGGCCGGCGCGAAGAGGTCGCTCGGCTGATCGCCTTGATCAACGAGCAGCTGATGTTTGGTCATTTCGACCTTTGGAAGAGCGAAGGCACCCTGATCTTTCGCAACGGACTGCTGCTTTGTGGGGGTGTCGAAGTCACTGAATCGCAGTGCGAGGCGCTCATTCAACTGGCGCTGGAGAGTTGCGAGCGCTTCTATCCGGCGTTTCAGTTCGTTATCTGGGCGGGCCAGAGCGCTGAGGCCGCGATGGAGGCGAGCCTCCTGGAGACGCAGGGTGAGGCTTGACCACGGAGTGAGCGGATGAATTTCGACGGCAAGCTTGTCCTCGTGGGTGCGGGCAAGATGGGCGGGGCAATGCTCGAAGGCTGGCTTTCGCGGGGCCTCACAGCAGGTCAGGTCGTTGTGATCGATCCGTCTCCTGCACCGGAGATAACCGACCTCATCAACCGCCAGGGCGTCACTCTGAACCCTGTTATTGATGCCATCGACGATGTCGCGGTGGTGCTCATAGCGGTCAAACCGCAGGCGATCGGAGAGGTTTTGCCGACCCTTGCTCCCTTGGCCAAGCAGAAGCCGCTTTTCATCTCCGTCGCTGCGGGGAAGACGCTCGCGACATTCGAAGCGGCGTTTGGTGACGACAAGGCAATCATTCGGGCGATGCCGAATACGCCCGCAGCCGTCGGACGCGGGATTACTGTGCTGTGCCCCAATCAAAACGTAACACATGCACAGCTCGCCCTGGGGGAAGACCTGCTGTCTGCCGTCGGCGAAGTCGACCACATCACGGAAGAGTCCCTCATGGACGCGGTCACAGCCGTATCAGGATCCGGCCCTGCTTATGTCTTCTTCCTAGCCGAATGTCTTTCAGCGGCCGGCATCAAGGCGGGATTGCCCGAGGGTCTGGCCACGAAGCTTGCGCGCGAGACTGTCGCTGGTGCCGGAGAATTGATGCGCGTGTCTGGGCTGCCTGCAGCAGTCTTGCGCGAGAATGTGACCTCGGCCGGTGGGACCACTGCGGCGGCACTCGCCGTGCTGATGTCCGCAGACGGCTTGCGTCCTATCATGCAAAGCGCAGTCGCCGCAGCGACCAGACGATCTAGGGAGTTAGCAGTCTGAGATTTAACCAAAGGAACCTGAGAGCTGTAAAAGACCTTTTCCTATGATGGTCTGAGCGCTTAAGCTTCGAACAAACAGGGAAACAGGATGGCGCAAAAACAACCTAAACAATCGGGCGCAAAGCCCAACCGGCCCCGAAAGACGGACATGCCGACACAGATCAAGGCCGAACAGTCAGACACACCGCGGCAAGCCGTCGTTGACGCGATGCTGAAGCTCGCCGCACTCAATGGTTGGCGGGATCTTTCCTTGCGTGATATCGCCCGCGAAAGTGGTGTGTCTCTGGCGAATGTGCGGTCCAACTACTCGTCGAAAACAGCAATACTCACGGATTTCATAAAGATAACTGACGAGGCCGTTCTGGAGCGAGCCGCCAAGGAGGTCTCCTCCACGGAGGCTCATGACCGTTTGTTCGACGTGGTGATGATGCGTCTCGAAGCGCTTGCTCCCTACAAAACGGCGCTGAAGGCCATTTTTCGGGACGCCGGATCGATCGTTGACGACCTGCCGCTGCTGTTCTGGACCCAAGCGGCGTCGAAGCACTGGATGCTGGTGGCGGCAGACCTCGAGCCCCGCGGAATGAAGGGCATTTTGACGGCATCGGGACTTGCCTTGATCTATGCCAGAGTTTTGCGCACGTGGCTCAAGGAAGACAGTCCTGATTTGCCCCGAACCATGGCGGAACTCGATCGACTGCTGCACAGGGGTGAACGCAGTTTGGAGCGACTCGAGGGGCCGATGGCGCTCTGTGGCATGGCGCAGCGAATGGCCTGCGACTTCGTCCGGCAAGCGCGGCAGTTGCGGCGTGAGAGGCGAGCGAGTCGCACAAGCCGACCCCGCGGCTCGCCTGATGCCGAAACTGCATCGATCTGAGGCTGTAAGCATGGCGGGGGTCGTAGAGCCGGCAATCACCTTCGATGATTTTCTGAAGGTGGACATTCGCGTGGGCACGATCGTGCAGGCAGAGCCCTTTCCGCAGGCCCGAAAGCCCGCTTTCAGGTTGTTGATCGACTTCGGAGACCCCGTCGGCGTCAAAAAGAGCTCGGCTCAAATTACCGTCCATTATTCCATCGAGGAATTACTCGGACGAAAGGTGGCCGCTGTGGTGAACTTTCCGCCGCGGCAAATCGGGCCCTTTATGTCAGAGGTGCTTACGCTGGGTTTCACCGACGCTGACGGTCACATCGTGCTCGCCGGGATCGACCACGACGTTCCGAATGGTAGCCGTCTCTGCTGATCTACCAGACCGGCGTCTGCACAATCGCCCTCAGACCACCTTTGGGGCTGTCGGCGAGGGTAATGTCTCCACCGTGACTTCTTGCTATGTCACGAGCGATTGCCAAACCGAGCCCCGTGCCACTCTCATCCTGATTACGCGCATCATCCAATCGAAAGAACGGTCTGAACACGGCTTCCCGCTGGCTTGGTGCAATACCGGGACCGTCATCATCGACAATCAAAGTCAGATGCCTGTCATCAAGCGATGCCGATATTGAGATGTTGGCGGCATGCCGGGCGGCATTGCCCACAAGATTTGCCAAGCATCGCTTATAGGCGTTCGGCTTCACGGGAGCCCAGAGTTCTTCTGGGACGGCACAATGTACATCTCTGCCCCGCTTTTGCCCGATACGGGCGACAGAGGCTACGATTGAGGAAATATCTGCGTCAACCGACCGTTCGCCTCCGTCACCACGGACAAAAGCCATGTAGTCCTCGAGCATGCCCTGCATTTCGTCGGCATCACGCTTCAGTTCTTGGGTCTGTGGCGTATCACCAAGGCAGGCGAGTTCGAGCTTGAAGCGCGTGAGGATCGTACGGAGGTCGTGGCTGACACCGGCCAGCATGGCTGTGCGCTGCTCCACATGCCGCTCAATCCGCTCGCGCATATTGTTAAACGCCAGGGCAGCAACTTGAACTTCAGCAGCTCCGCGAGGTTGGAAGGGTGGCACATCCCGCCCCATTCCGAAGCTCTGTGCCGCCTCGGCCAGCTGGAGAATTGGCTTGATCTGATTGCGGAGGAATATGACCGCAACGAACATAAGAACCAGGGAGGAGCCGACCATCCAGAGCAGGAAGATATGGGTATTCGAGGCGTAGGCCCGGCTTTGGTTGGTGAGCACGCGGAAGATCATACCCGGCGCAACTTCAACGCGGACATCCACATAGCCGGACCGTCCCAAGGTATCCAACCAGAATGGTCTGTCCACAAAGCGGGCGATGTATTTCGAGAGTTTGATATCGAGCAGTGAGAAGAGCGGCTTTTCAGCGGGCGGCGGCAAATCATGCCCTTCAACAATACTCAATCCCAGATCGAGGGTGTCATTTGCCATCCTGAGAAGATGCGCCCGATTCTCAGGGGTTTTTGGATAATAGTCATAGGCTTCCACGATCAATGCGATTTCGCGCGCGACCGACTTCGAAAGCTGTTTCGTTACGCGGTCCCAATGACGCTCCATGAAAATGAAGGCCATAATCGACTGAAGGAGCACGATGGGCGTTATGATGATAATCAGCGACCGGGGATAAAGACCATCGGGCAGATGACGCTCCAGAAAACGGTTGAAGCGCCAGTAGAGCCCAGGCTGAACTGCTCGCTCGGGTCCGACGTCAGTGATGGAACTCATATTTGCCGCCTGTTCAGCGCGTGCATCCTAATCCGTGTAGAGAATATAGCCTGAACCCCTTACGGTTTGCAGATAGACCGGTGTCGCGGGATCGGCCTCTATCTTCCGCCGCAACCGATTGATCTGCACATCGACGGCCCGAACACTCTCACTGGAATTTTCACCTGCAAGCTCATTTCGGCTTATCGCTTCACCTCGGCGCTCTGCGAACAGCCTCAGCAAATCACGCTCTCGGCTGGTGAGCTTTACCGTCTGGCCATCACGCCTGAGCTCACCTCGCTGCAGATTGAAGCTGCAAGACCCCATCATAATATCCTGGATCGGAGCCGCAACCTTTGTTTTACGGCGCAAGATATTGGCAATTCGCAGGAGCAGTTCCTGGGGCTCGAAAGGCTTGCTGATATAGTCGTCCCCACCGGACGACAGTCCTTCGATCCTGTCACTGCTCTCCGCAAGAGCAGATAGAATCAAGATTGGAACGTCGTTGGTCTCCCGCAAAGAGCGGGTCAGAGACAAACCGCTTTCGCCAGGCATCATGACGTCGACGATAAGCAAATCGAAGGCGAAAGACATCATCGCCTTACGTGCCTCGTCAGCTTGAGCGGCGGCCGTTACACGATAGCCATTACTGGTAAGATATGACTTCAGCAGTTCACGAATGCGACGGTCATCATCGACAATGAGAATATGGGATGCTTCGTCCTTGAGGCTCATGAGGCTATTATCCGAGCGAAACTAACCAGTCTGCCGATCCGGCACTGCGAGACGGGCCACGTGCTCACGATCTTCAGCGTTGATCAAGTTGAAGAGTAGCTGCTCGCAATTCTTGCCGCCGTCCGGCAGTGCTTCAATCGCTGCCTTCACCCGCTGAAGCTGCGGGGCCAGCAGGCTCAAGCGCAGTTCATCTCCCGGTGGGGTCAAGTAGAGGAGCCTTTGGCGACGATCCTCCCTGCCCTCCTCCTGATAAACATATCCCTGCTCAATCAGCTCACGAAGCACGCGTCCTAAGCTCTGCTTGGTAATCCGCAATATATCAAGGAGTTCTGCCACGCGTATGCCGGGATTGCGGCCGACGAAGTGGAGGATGCGATGGTGCGCTCTCCCAAAGCCGTAATCGCTGAGGATCGCATCGGGATCTGAAACGAAGTCCCGATAGGCGAAGAACAGGAACTCGATCACCTTCAACAATCGATCGCGGTCACCATCATCGTGCTTGGCAGATGCCGCGGTATCGCTTTCTAATCCAACTATGATAACCTCCATCCGAGGCGGAAGGCCCGCATCCAAATTATGTAAGCCATATTGACATATTTTGGAACGATAGTTACTTCTACGCCTCCCTCTGCGAAACTTCCTCTCCTTTTCGGTTTGGTGGTGTCGTTAAGGGGCTACTTTGGACTAAAGACTGCGAGATGCGTGGTCGCCGAGGCTTGCTGGAAAGCCGAAGAAGCGATCGGCACAGTCGAAGGGATGTCGCGGCGGCCTGGTCGTTCTCGGACCAAGGACCTCCTATGGAATTTGAGGAGTTTGGACGATGAGCGTGCTGCCTTTCGATCAGCGCGACGGTCACATCTGGTTCAATGGGAAGCTGGTTCCCTGGGCCGACGCCAAGCTCCACGTCCTTAATCATGGTCTCCATTATGCCAGTTGCGTCTTTGAGGGCGTAAGGGTCTATGGAGGCGAAATCTTCAAGTCGATCGACCACACCGAGCGTTTGTTCAACTCGGCCCGTCTCCTGGACTTCGAGATCCCCTATACTGTGGCTGAGATCGAGGACGCCTGCCGGCAGCTCATCAAAGCCCAGAAAATCGTTGATGGCTATATCCGGCCACTTGCGTGGCGCGGGCCAGAAATGATGGGGGTCTCAGCGCAGTCTTCAAAAATCCAGGTGGCAATCGCGACTTGGCAGTGGCCGTCTTACTTCGATCCTGCAGAGCGCCTCAAGGGCATCCGTCTCGACATTGCCGATTGGCACCGCCCCGATCCCAGGACGGCACCCTGCAAGAGCAAGGCCGCTGGTCTCTACATGATCTGCACGTTGTCGAAACACGCCGCCGAGAAAAAGGGATATGCAGACGCGTTGATGCTGGACTGGCGCGGCCAGGTTGCGGAGGCAACAGGTGCGAACGTCTTCTTCGTGAAGGACGGCGATCTGCATACACCGACACCGGACTGTTTCCTCGACGGCATCACTCGACGCACGGTGATCGATCTTGCCAAAGCTCGGGGCCTCAAAATCATCGAGCGGGTCATCATGCCCGAGGAGATGGAGGGTTTCGAACAGTGCTTCATCACCGGAACGGCGGCAGAAGTGACCCCGGTGTCGGAGGTCGGTCCCTATAAGTTCGTGGTCGGCGATATCACCAAGAGCCTGATGGAAGACTACATGACGGCTGTCCGGCCCAAATCCAGCGGTCAGGTGCAGGCTGCGGAATAGTCCAAGCCCTCACACTCTCGTGATCTGAGCAAAGGCGCGCCTGAAAGGGGGCGCCTTTACTCGTTTCTCGTCAGATTAGCGATGACTGTTGCTCAAGCGAACTATAGAATCTCACGACGCTAAAGGTTGGGGAGTGGGATATGAGCAGCGCCACGCGGCGTCTCAGCTGGATGCCGCAGATCATTGTAGTCGCGCTCCTTTTCTGCGCGCCTCAAAGTCTGCGGGCAGAAATCACAAATGACGCCGTGGCCGCGGAGCTGCGTCAGATCATCGTCTCCGACACCAAGACAATCGGGACCGATGATGGGGATGAGAGGCTCTTCGGCGTCTATACCTATTATGAAGAACGCGACTTCAAGCCGCTCTGGGTGCGCGACAACGGGACGAAAGCCAAGGCTAAGGACTTCCTGGATATCATCCGGGCTGCTGAGGAGGACGGCCTCGATCCCAACAATTACCGAGCCAATGAGATCGCCGCGCGCATTGACGCGCAGGATCCCAGAAGCCTTGCCGAGCTTGACCTTCTGCTGTCGCGATCCTTCATCGATTACGGAAATGACATCTCGGTCGGGCGGGTGATTCCCGATCAGGTCGGGACCGATATTCACATCAAACCCAAAGGCCCGGGGCCTTTGACGCTGCTGGACGGGGTCGAGCAAGCTGAGGATATGGGGCCATATGTCGACAGCTTGGCGCCCGCTTCAGCCAATTACGCGCGCCTCAAAGAGGCCCTGATGCTGTATCGGGACATCGAGGCCCGGGGCGGGTGGCCGTCGCTTCCAGAGGGCCCGACCATGAAGCCGGGAACTGTCGATGCCCGGACTCCGCTTCTCCGAAGGCTCCTGATCGCCACAGCGGATCTGTCCGCCTCAGCGCCGGACATGAATGAACTTTACGACGGCGCCGTGGTTGAGGGGGTCAAGCTTTTCCAGGAGCGTCACGGCCTCACTGCCGATGGCGTCATCGGACCCGGCACGCTGGAAGCGTTGAACGTGCCCGTGGAGGAGCGTATCCGCCAGCTTGTTCTCAACATGGAGCGGCGACGCTGGATGCCGGACGACACCGGCAAATACTATGTCTTCGTCAACCTCGCCGACCAGTATTTGAAGATCGTCGATGACGACCGCACAGTTCACGATGCCAAGCTTGTCGTGGGTAAGCCGTTCTCACGGACGCCTATTTTCACGCAGAAGATGAGCTATATCGTCTTCAATCCCTACTGGAACGTCCCGACATCGATCGCGGTCAATGAATATCTTCCGAAGCTGAAGGCAAACCCGGCCGCATTGGCTGCTCAGAACTTCGAAGTTGTGCGGGGAGAAACGGAGATCAGTCCCTATTCCGTCTCCTGGGCAAATTACGGACGCGGCAACTTTCCATTCGTCCTGCGCCAGAAACCAGGACCGAAGAATGCTCTGGGACGACTGAAATTCATGTTTCCCAATCCATACAACATCTACATCCACGACACCCCCGCCAAGAGCTTGTTCGACCGGGACAATCGATTCTTCAGCCATGGCTGTATGCGCGTACAGAATCCAGAGGAACTGGCAAAAGTTATCCTCAGCCACGATGATCCATCGTGGACGATGGAGCGCATCGAGCAGGAGCTGAAGGTCAACAGGAACAAGGCGGTTAGACTCAAAAAGGCGATTCCGGTCTATGTCACCTATCTCACAGCTTGGGCGAACAAAGACCGCGCCGTCAATTTCCGCAAGGATGTCTATGGGCGCGACCAGGAGCTTTTGGTCGCGTTGCGAAAGGTCGGAGATGTCGTCAATTGAGGTCAAATGACCCTCCATCTCATCAAGCTGTGCGTCGGGTGCGATTCGATCGATGATCTTGTCCAGTGGCAAGCTGAGCGGCGTGCCCGCGGGGAAGAGATCGGCCACACAACCCGCATGTTTCCGAAGCGGCGAAACGACGTGCTCGACGGCGGCTCGCTTTATTGGGTCATTCGCGGCCAGATCCAAGTGCGCCAGGAGATCATTGACCTGGTCAGTCTGGTCGAACATGACGGCGTCTCACGCTGCCGAATCGTGCTCGACCCATCCCTGGTGATCGTGCGCCCCACGCCCCGCAAAGCCTTTCAGGGCTGGCGTTATTTCGACCATGCGGACATCCCACATGATCTCGGCATTGCCATCGGTGAGGATATTCCGCCGCAGATGCGCAAGGAACTCCTGGAGCTTGGATTGTTGTAGGCAGCGGTCGCCAACTCGCCATCATTTTCCGGCACAGGACTTCTCATGCCGCTTTATGCGATCCCCTTCCCCGCCATTGATCCCGTCATCTTTGCCGTCGGTCCCTTTGCCATTCGCTGGTATGCCCTTGCCTATATCGTCGGGCTCCTGTTTGGATGGTGGTATGTCCGCCGTCTGGTCTCGAGCCAGTCTTTATGGACCGGCGCGGCGCCGTTGACCCCGACGGACATCGACGACCTCTTCCTATGGGCGGCCCTGGGGGTCATCCTCGGTGGTCGTGCGGGTTATGTGCTGTTCTATAATTTTCCCTCCTTCATGGCCAACCCGACCGAGATTTTCAAAGTTTGGCACGGGGGGATGTCTTTCCATGGCGGGTTTCTGGGGGTCATCGTCGCTGTCGTCGCCTTCGGCTGGCGCAGGAAGGTCAGCGGCTTCACTATGCTGGATCTCGCGGCCGCGGGCACTCCGATCGGGTTGCTTCTCGGAAGGATCGCGAACTTCATCAATGGAGAACTCTATGGCCGTGTCACCGACGTCGCATGGGGCGTGGTCTTCCCCACCGATCCCGAACAAGTGCCGCGGCACCCCAGTCAACTCTATGAGGGCATGCTAGAGGGACTTATCCTCTTCACCGCGATTGTTTGGCTCATCCATCGCCGGAAAGCCCTTGCAAGGCCGGGCCTGGTCGCCGGCGTCTTCACATTTGGTTACGGCTTGGTGCGCATCTTTGTAGAGTTTTTCCGCATGCCGGACGTGCAGATCGGCTTCCTTGCCGGCGGCCTCACCATGGGGATGCTGCTATCGGTACCGATGCTGGTCGTCGGCCTATGGCTCATCCTGCGCGCGAAGGCGCTCCCCACAGTGCCCGTCGCCAGATGAGCACGCCGACCCGCCTTGAAGAGCTGATCCGTCATAGGATCGAAGTCGATGGCCCCCTGCCTCTCGACCGTTACATGGAGCTATGTCTATCGCACCCGACGCTTGGCTATTACATGCATGGCGAGCCCATCGGTGTCGGTGGTGATTTCATTACGGCACCCGAGATCAGCCAGATGTTCGGCGAGTTGATCGGCATCTGGTGTGCGAATGTGTGGCAGATGATGGGCTCTCCAGAGCTCCTCAGACTCGTCGAACTTGGCCCGGGCCGGGGCACGCTGATGGCGGACATCGCACGGATCGCCGAACGGGTTCCAGGCTTCGCCGAAAGTGTCCGCCTCCACCTGGTGGAGACCAGCCCGACTCTAATCCAGATACAGCAAGAGCGTTTGGCCGGCAAAGGCGCTCAATGGCATCCTGCCGTAGATGCGGTGCCAGAAGGCCCTTGTATCATCCTTGCTAATGAGTTCTTCGATGCGTTGCCGATCCGGCAGTTCGAATGGCGCCACGACGGATGGTCGGAGCGCGGCGTCGGTGTGAAAGCTGACGGGACTCTTGGCTTTGGGCTTATTCCCCATTCCGCTCCGCCTCCCTCCTGGGCTCTTCCGGCTGGCCCCCGCGAGGACGGAACGATCCTCGAAGTCAGCGAAATCCAGACGACCTTGGCCGGACAGGTGGGGGCACACATACAGGCTCACGGCGGGGCGCTGCTGATCATCGATTACGGATATGTTGAAGTTGCCTATGGTGACAGCCTACAGGCGCTGCGGATGCATCGGTCAGTATCGCCTCTTGAGGACCCTGGAGATTGCGATCTCACCGCCCATGTGAGCTTCGCTTCCCTGGCTCGTGCCTTGCGTCAGACCGGCGTCAAGGTCTCCCGTGCACTGACACAAGCTCAGTTCCTCAATGCGTTGGGCTTGACCCTCCGCGCTGAACGGCTGAAGGGTTCAGCCAATGAGAGGCAGCGTGCCATGATCGATTCGGCAGCTGCCCGGCTGACTGCTTCGGGGCCAACCGGGATGGGAGAGCTGTTCAAGGTGCTGGCCGCGTGGCATCCCTCGCTTCCGGCACTGGTTCCGTTCACCAGCGAGGCGTTATGATCGAAGCAAAGAACCTCATCAAGATCCCTGAAGTCCGGCATGGCTTCTTCACTCGAATTGGTGGCTTTTCCAGCGGCATCTACGCCACGATGAATTGTGGCCTCGGCTCTCAGGACGACCCGTCATTGGTCCTGCGCAACCGAGAAATCGTCGCCACATCCCTCGGCCTTCTCCCCCATGAGCTCATTACGTCCTACCAACATCACAGCGCCGACGTGATCACCGTCACCCGGGCTTGGGGCACGTCAGGGCTACCCAAGGGCGATGCTATGGTGACAGATCGTCCGCATATCGCCATTGCCGTCACCACGGCGGACTGCGTACCAGTCCTGTTCGCCGATCGGCGCGGCAGGGTGATTGGAGCAGCCCATGCGGGCTGGCGCGGCGCTTTGGCTGGCATCACTTCCAACACAATCCTGGCGATGGAGCGTCTGGGTGCCAGGCGCGAAGATATTGTCGCTGCTGTGGGCCCAGCCATCTCCGGTGCGGTCTATGAGGTGGGGCGGGAACTTCGCGACGCCTTCCTGGCCCGCGACAGGGCTAATGAGCCGTTCTTTAGTGAGGCTTCTCGGCCCGACCATTTTCTTCTGGACCTCCCCGCCTACGTGGAGGCGCAGCTAATTGGCGAAGGCATCGGCTCTGTCGATCGAATCGATCGCTGCACCTATCGGGACGAAGACCATTTCTACAGTTATCGGCGCGCCACACATCGCGGGGAAAGTGATTATGGCCGTCAGTTATCGGCGATTACACTTGGACCCGAAGTTTTCGTGGGGCAAACTTCGTAAGCTCGCCAACATGTTCGTGAACGCGTCGCCATGCCTTTGACACCCTGGAAAGGGATCTTAGGGTGCAGATCAGAGGTGCATACCGGATGGTCGAACATCGCTTGGACTAGGCACCAAGAATATCGTCTTGAGAGGGCCGTCTTGGGGAATTGGCAGGGGGGCAGGTTTTGCACGCCATCTAGAATGAGCCGCCTGCGCGCTGGGTTGATGGCTATTTTCTCTCTGTTCATCCTGGCAGGCTGCAATGCTGGTAACCATCCCTTCGCCAAAGAGGTCGGAACTCTCGCGTCACCGAGAGACACGGAAGCTTGGCCGCGGATTACGGTCGTCTCCTTCTCAGGATTGCCCGACGGCAAGGACGAGATGTTCCTGCAAGCGCTTGCAGCCGAGACCTACCGCCGCCAGATCGCTCTGCTCACGACGCCTCCCAGTGCACAAGTCTTCAGCCTCTCCGGCTCCGTTTCGGCCCGGATTGTGGACGGCCGCACTGCCGTCGGCTGGAATTGGGAGGTCAAGGGAGCCAAAGATCCCCAGGCCACGGCAATTATCGGGCAAGAGGTCATACAAATTCCCAAGGGTGCCGCTGTGGAAGCCGTCAAGCCCGAGACCGGAGACCCCTGGGACAAGGTCAATGATTTCATGCTGAGGCGGGTCGCCATGCATCTGGCGGAAAGTCTCTCCGGCTTCTTCGGCGAACGCGGCTATCTCACGCAGACCGCGGGTTTGCCTCCACCCGTTGAAACCTTCGTGCGCGCCGGTCCGGGTGCGGAGAAGGCCATCGACTTGTCGATGCTCGGACCCAATGAATTGTCTATGCGGATTGCCCGCGGCCAAGTCACAGCCGAGGATATGATAGATTCCGGGGTCGTTCCGCCCCAACCGCCTGATGAAATCGAGGCTGACCCCACCCCCGCACCAGAGAAAACGAAGGTTCCTGGCCAGAAGGAAATCACCAGCGTCGCCGTCAGTACCGTGAAAGGTGCACCGGGCGACGGCAATCGGGCGCTTGCAGCCTCCTTGGTCAACATCCTCAAGCGGGCGGGATGGCCTGTGAAACAAAGCGCTGGGGATGAAACGCTCATCATCGAGGGTCAAGTCGGCGTCGCCGCGCCTCAAGGCGGCGCCCAGCAAGTGGCGTTGGAATGGACCGTAAAGGATCCGTCCGGAGACGTGCTTGGCAGTGTCAAGCAGGCCAACCAGGTGCCAGCGGGCTCGCTGGATGGCCATTGGGGCCTCACTGCGGATTATGCCGCAGAGGCCGCCGCACAGGGGATTTTCGACCTGATCGGCAAATTGCGTTAAGAGTATCAGTCGGCATCTGCTGCACTGCCACTTGATCCTGGCCCTGCGTTGTTTACAGCCGCCGGAGTGGTTGTTATAGAGCGCGCGCGCCGCTTGGGCGTTAGACACCCTGTCGAGGATACGCTCAATGAAGCTCGTAGCGGGCAATGCCAATCGCCCTCTGGCCGAGGCCATTGCCGCCTATCTGAAGCTGCCGCTGACAAAATGCGTTGTGCGTCGCTTCGCCGACATGGAGGTCTTCGTCGAAATCCAGGAGAATGTCCGCGGTCAGGACGTGTTCGTGGTGCAGTCGACCTCGTTTCCGGCCAATGACAATCTGATGGAGTTGCTGATCATCATCGACGCGCTGCGGCGCGCCTCTGCCCATCGCATCACCGCCGTCATCCCGTATTTCGGCTATGCCCGCCAGGATCGTAAGCCAGGGCCCAGGACGCCGATTTCCGCCAAGCTGGTCGCCAACATGATCACACGGGCGGGGGCCGACCGGGTTCTCACGGTCGATCTCCATGCCGGGCAGATCCAAGGTTTCTTCGACATCCCAACCGACAATCTTTTCGCTTCGCCCGTGATGGTGCGCGATATTAAGGAAAACTTCGAGAGCGACCTGGTGACAGTCGTCTCACCGGATGTGGGCGGTGTCGTGCGCGCGAGAGGGCTAGCCAAACGCATCGGAGCGCCGCTGGCGATTGTCGATAAACGGCGCGAGCGGCCAGGGGAATCTGAGGTCATGAACATCATCGGCGATGTCGAGGGACGTTCATGCATTCTCTTCGATGATATTGTGGATTCAGGCGGCACTCTCTGCAATGCCGCTGAAGCGCTGATCGACAAGGGGGCCATCGAGGTTTCCGCCTATATCACTCATGGCGTGCTCAGCGGCGGTGCCGTCGCTCGCATCACGTCCTCTGCGCTGAAGCAACTGGTCATCACGGATTCTATTCAAGCTACGGAAGCGGTAAGAGTTTCTCGAAACATTCGCGCCATCACAATCGCGCCTCTCATTGGCGAAGCCATCGCCCGGACTGCCCGAGAAGAATCGGTTTCCAGCCTGTTCGATTGACGCAATTCCCGAAAGAGTTGTGCAAATGCGGCGATTAGGCGGCGGCTCGGGCACTTCCTAACTTACGCAGTCAGCACGACAATTGCCCTGGGAAAGCACCAAACAGGCAATTCTTCCTGTAGCCGTCCAAAAATCTCCCTATTCCCGTCGCGCTATCGCCGTACCGGCTGACCAATCAGTCCAACCTATAGCGTAATTGAAATAAATGCGTGTGGGGCAAAAAGGTTCCAGTCAGTAGAACCGAGGCAGGTTTCGAGCATGCGACAATCTTTCTTGTCCATGACCGAGCCTTCTGCTTGCGCGCATGTCCGAAGGAGACGGAACTGCATGATTTTACGAACGATGATCACCATGATCACCGTGGTAATTTTTACCTCAGGCGCGCAGGCCGAAAAGACAAAAGCCATTTCCGCGAAGCCGCAGAGCGCCATCACGAATTTCGCAGAAAAGAGTACAAGCCGCACTTCCCTGCAGACGACCAAGACCGTCAAAGCCGTTGCGCCGAAGCAGGCGGGCAAGAAGTCGACAGCCAAGCATTCCAAGAAAGTTCGGACTGCAACCGTGAGACCTCAGTCGCGGGTGGCTAAACAAGCCACGGCGCGGAAAGCAAGAGCGTCAAAGGTGGCCGTCGCCGCTCGATCCAAGGCTAAAACTGCCACCAAGAGAACCAAGGTTCGCAAGCACACTTCCGCGGCGCGTTCATCGGTTGCCAATAGCGGAAAGAAGACATCGCTCAATGAGACAGCCAGCATCGACACCGATGGGATTGGAGCGCGTCGCGCCAAATATTTGCCGGTGGCGGATACGCTGCGACCGACAGGCCTTCCGATCACGTTGATCGATGCCGTTATCACCAGAGAGAGCCGCTACGATCCCAAAGCTCGCGGCAGTCGCGGGGAAGTCGGGTTGATGCAGATCTTGCCGTCGACCGGCCGGGCGCTGGCCCGGGAGAACGGTTTCACCAGCGTCGCTGACCTGTCCGCCTCGGGCTTCGTCGATTGGCTCGAGATTCCCGAGAACAACGTCAAGCTCGGCACGATCTATCTCAACATGTGCCATGACAAGGCCAAAAAAAGCGTTGCAGCAACCATCGGCTGCTACAACGCTGGACCCGGAAACATGTGGGCCTGGGAATCCATCACCTATACCCGCAACTATGTGAGCTTCGTGAATGCTCACATGGCTGCCAACTAGCTCAGGCCGAAACCGGCGTCGAAGGATCGACTCAGCCCTTCGGCGCCAGTATGACGTAATGCTTCAGCAGCTTCTGAGTGACCTCCCACGTGCAGACAAGCCCAGGCTCCATCACGAAGGCATCACCGGCGCGATAGGTCGTAGCCTTATTGCCCACAGTGATGATCACCTCTCCCGAGATGATGTGACAGAATTCCCACTCAGGAAAGCTTGCTTCCCATTTGCCAACCTCCGATTCCCACATGCCGGAGACGAGCCGCCCATCCTCATGCTCGGTGAAGTTCCAGGTGATGTTGGTTGGGTTGCCGGAAATCACCTTCCCCGGCCGGTCCGCCTCGGGCTTCGGACTGTCCGGTGCATGGCGGTCGAGCGTAATTATTCCCATGGGTCTTCCTCTCAATTCTGGTTCATCGCGCGCCAGACCTTCTCCGGCGTCAAGGGCATGTCAAGATGACGGACAGAGAAAGGGCTCAGTGCATCCATCACGGCGTTGACAACCGCGGGAGGTGCTCCCGTGGCCCCCGCCTCGCCCGCTCCTTTGACGCCTAGGGGGTTGCTCGGCGTCGGAGCTGACTCGTTGAAGGTCACATCGATGTCAGAGACATCATCCGCATGGGGCATGCCATAATCCATGAAACTGCCGGTTACCAGCTGGCCGCTGTCGAGATCATAGAGAACGTCCTCGAGCAAAGCCTGACCGATGCCCTGGACAGTGCCTCCGATGACTTGCCCCCCGGCAATGAGTGGATTCACGATCCGACCGAAATCATCGACAACCACATAGCGATCGATCCCGACGTGACCCGTTTCGCGATCAATCTCGACCTCGCAGATATGACAGCCGTTGGGAAAGTTGATGCCGGAGCGCTCGTAGTGCCTGCGAGTCGTCAAGGTCCTTGGCACCGCCGCCGGCACTTCCGATGCCTCGCGAAGCCGCTGCTCGATTTCAAGAATATTGATCTTGCGATCCGTCCCGATGATGGTGAAAGTTCCATCCTCAAAGACGAGATCACGATCGGAGGCTTCCAGCAGATGTCCGGCCGCCACCCGCGCCTTCTCGCGCACTTCGCCAGCCGCCAGAAACATGGCACTGCCGCCGATCACAAGAGATCGAGAACCGCCATGGCCACCCCCCGTCGGCACCAGATTGGTGTCCCCCTGTACGAAGCGGATCCGCTCGGGATCGATGCCGAGTTCGGTCGAGACGATCTGGACATAGGCGGTCTCGTGACCCTGCCCCGTGGAGTGTGTGCCGACAAGGAGGGTCACGTCGCCATCCTTCTCGAAGCGGATCTCAGGCTCCTCCGATGGCGCCCCAAGGGAGACCTCGATATAGCAGCCCAGCCCCCGACCGCGCAGACGACCTCGTGCTGCCGAGGCCTGTCGGCGCTCCTGGTAGCCCTCCCAGTCTACCGCATTCTGGGCCCGCTCCAGAGTGCCGCCGAAATCACCCGAATCGACTACGGAGCCCAAGGCCGTTGTGTAGGGATACCGGGAGATGAAGTTGCGCCGCCGAAGCTCATCAGGCGCAAGGCCAAGCTCTGCCGCCGCGATATCCATGGTTCGCTCGATCACATAGGCCGCTTCGGGACGCCCCGCACCGCGATAGGCATCCACCGGCACAGTGTTCGTGAAGACGGCGTGGACCTCCAAGTCGATCTGTGGAATCGAGTAGACACCGCCCATCGGTTGAAATGTAGACAGCGACGGAATGATTGTGCCGTAGCTTGAACAGTAAGCTCCCAAATTGGCAATCGTATGCACGCGCAGACCGAGGATTCGAGCATCGGCATCGAAGGCCAGCTCCACGTGGCTCTCATGATCGCGGGCATGGATCTCAGCCAAAAAATTCTCAGCTCGGTCGGCAACCCACTTCACCGGCCGCCCCAGTTTGTGGGCGGCAAACATCACCATGACATTCTCAGGATAGACGAAATTCTTGCCCCCGAAGCCGCCGCCAACGTCCGGTGCCGAGACGCGGATCTTGTGCAGGTCGACCTTGAAGACATGACCGGCCATCTGTGACTGCTGGCTGTGCACGGCTTGACCGGAGACGTGCAAAACATATTGCTCGAGTGCTGCATCCCAGTCGCCAATGGCGCAGCGCGTCTCGATGGCTGCCGGCGCCAATCGATTATTGCGAAGGTCCAGCCGGACGACATGGGCAGCACCGGCAAAGGCCGCGTCCGTAGCATCACGATCGCCCTTGTTGAACCGATAGCAACGGTTGGTGCCGAATTCCGGCCAGACCAGGGAGGCGGTCGGATCCAGGGCGGTGGCCGTCACGGTCTGGGACGGCAGATCCTCATAGTCCACCATGACGAGCTCGGCGGCATCACGAGCCTGGCTCCGAGTCTCAGCCACCACGAAGGCTACGGGATCGCCAACGAAGCGGGCCACATCCCCCGTCAAGGCGTAACGCGGCGGATGGCGAAGACCGTCCTTGTCGAGGCCGGGGAAGCCGGTGATCGTCGGTAATATCCCTAAGCCGGCAGCATGGATATCCGCCGCTGTGTGAACGGCCAAGACCCCCGAGGCTGCCAGCGCCTCCGCCGTGTCTATCGAGAGAATGCGCGCATGGGCGTGCGGCGACCTCACCACGGCGGCGTGAGCCATGTTGGGCAGCACCATATCGTCGAGATAGGTCCCAGCGCCCTTAATGAAACGATCGTCCTCGCGGCGACGCACCGCTTGCCCGACTGCGAATTTTTGCATGAAGCACCTAGTATGGGAGGGGCAGGATTGAAGCGAGCAAACTGCGCGCTGGTCACAGGCTGGGTCAAGCCCCGTCGACGCGGTTCACCCTTGAAATTGACGCATGGCCGGGATTTTGGCCAGGAGTTCCTCGCGCGTGGCCTTAAAATCCGTTGCGATCCACCAGTCCTCGAGACTTGCCAGAAGGGCCCCGATCTCCTTTCCCGGTGGGATGCCTTGAGCGAGAAGATCGCGCCCTCCCAAGGGCACAGCAGGGGCCTGCCAGTCATCTGCAAGCCGATACAATGCCGCCCAGTCTGGATCCTCGGTCGGCTCCCCACCCTGCGCCCAACTGCTCAGGACCGCATCGCGAAATGTCGGAGGCGTCAGTCTATACAGGACGGCCCGGCGCTCTGCCGGTCTGAGTTTTGGCGTCACTCGACCGGCTGCCATCAGGCGCTCCAGCCGCGTCGTCTCTTCATTGGTCAGGCGAAGCCGTTCACGCAACAGTTTTACATCCGCCCCGCGGCAAGGGAAAAGGTTAAAGCTTCGCATCAAGGAATCCGGCTTAAGCTGCAGAAATGACTCTATCTTGATGTGGCGCTTGAAGGCGTTGAGATCGGTGTCGGACTTAAGCACATGGGCCAGTATTCCCGCATCCGCCATCGCCTCCACGACGAATTCCGCTCGATCCGCCGCAACCAGCTTCCACCACTCCTGGCGTATGCGCTCGCGTGAAAGCCCGTCCAGCCCCTCTCTGAGCTCCCGGCAGGCAGCCAATCCCTGTGGGTCGATCGGCCCCTCGCCATATTGGGCAATGAAGCGGAAGAAGCGAAGAATACGCAAAAAGTCCTCGGCGATCCGGGCCCGGGCGTCACCCACAAAGCGGATTCTTTTTGCGATCAGATCACGGTAACCACCGAGAGGATCAATGATTTCTCCGCTCCTATCACAATAGAGAGCGTTCATTGTGAAATCCCGCCGGGCTGCATCCGCCAACCAATCATCGGTGAATGCCACCTCGGCATGGCGGCCAAAGGTCCTCACATCTCTGCGAAGCGTCGTGACTTCCACATGCAGCGGCGTCGTGCTCACGCTGAGGACAGTCACTGTCCCGTGCTTCACTCCCGTCGGGATCGTCCTCAGTCCGGCCTTCTCCCCAAGATGAAGGATTTCGTCGGGAGGGCTGGTCGTCGCAAGGTCGACATCCGTCACCGGAAAGCCAAGCAGGGCATTGCGCACGGCGCCGCCCGCCACCCGGACCGTCGCACCGCTCGCAGTCAGAGCATCGAAAATCGACTGCAGCCGGACATCGCTTAGCCACTCTTCGTCTTCAAGGACCAGACGCAATGGGATATCGACCTTATTCGCCATAGAGGCGATCATACAGGTTGCGGAGAATGCCGGCCGTCGCGCCCCAGATATAACGTTCCAAGTACGGCATTGCATAATAGCGTCGCATCTCACCCTTCCACAGGCGCTCGTGACGCTGATGATTGATCGGGTCCATGAGGAAGTTCAGCGGAACCTCGAACACCTCGGCCACCTCACCCGGATCGGGGGCCAGCGTGAAACCAGAACGGATGATCGCGACGACCGGCTCGATCCGGAAGCCGGTGCCCGTCAGATAGGGGTCGAGCAATCCGACGGGCTCAATAAAGGAGGGTTCCAGGCCCGTCTCCTCATGGGCTTCCCGCAAAGCCGTCTCAAGCGGGCTGGTTTCCCCAGGCTCCATCTTGCCGCCTGGAAAAGCGATCTGCCCGGCATGGCTGGACAGATGCTCAGTCCGCAAGGTCAACAGCACATTTGCCTCGTGCTGGCTGTCGATCAACCCCACCAAGACTGCTGCAGCGCGATGCGGTTGGTCGGCGGGCGGTACGAAGGTCGGCTCCAGGTCACCATCGCCGCGCAGAGTTACCCCGAGACTGGAATGATCATCCAGGGGCCGCAGCTTGGTTCTGCCAAGGCGACGCAATTGATCCACATGGAATCGAGGAAGAACGTCCGTCAAGTCAGAGACCTATTTCGGCCGCCCGGGCCATCGGATAGAAGCGTCCTGCACTCCACACCCCATACCAGTCGACACCTTCCAATTCCTGCACCTCCCCAAGATCGACGAGGTCGTAGAACAATGCGCGATTGACAAGTGCCTCGAGCCGGCCCCGCACCAGCACATAGGGTTTCAGACCGCCCGTTCCCGCTTCCTCCGCGAACCGTAGCGGATGGGCTTCATCGACGCTCACTTCATCGTCTACATTGGTGGTGAAATGGAGCACCTGGTTTCGACCACGACCCTCGACTTCCATGCCGACGGCCACGAAGGGCGCATCATCGATCGCAATTCCCACCTTCTCTACCGGCGTCACCAGATAGGTGCGTCCATCGTCGTCGCGGCGCAACAGGGTCGAGAAAAGTCGTACCAGCGGCTTCCGCCCGATGGGCGAATTCATGTAATACCAAAGGCCGTCGGCGGCGATGCGCATGTCGATGTCGCCGCAAAAGGGAGGATTCCACTGATCGACCGGCGGCAGCCCACGCACCTTACCCGTCTCCGCCGTGGCTTCCTTCAGGCCCCGCATCGGTTCACTGACATCGGCTCTCGGGGGTGCGACCTTCTCGCCTCTCACGTGCATGTGATTCTGTTCACCTTTCTAAGAACCAACTCGCCCGTCACACTAGATGCTCGGTTCACCTGAACTTGTTCTCGTGCGCGGTTGCAAGCCCTCTCTTCAAGAACTTATTGCTATGCAGAAAGTTCAGGCTTCCTTGGTACCATTGGCAAACTATAGTGGTTGACATGCAGAGCATCAACGAAGCCGACACTCACGTCGTCGAGGACATCGAGCGCGCAGGCGAAAAGCTGGTGCGCGCCAAAGAGGCCATCGGCCAAGTCATCTTCGGCCAGCAGCCCGTGATCGATCTGACACTGACCGCGATCATCAGCGGCGGCCATGGGCTGTTGGTGGGCCTCCCCGGACTGGCCAAGACCAAACTCGTCGAAACCGTCGGACGGGTACTGGGACTTCAGGAAAAGCGGGTACAATTCACGCCGGACCTCCTGCCGTCGGACATCCTCGGCGCCGAGGTGCTTGAGGAGAGCGAATCCGGCGCACGCCATTTCCGCTTCATCAAGGGTCCGGTGTTCAGCCAGTTGCTGATGGCCGACGAGATCAACCGCGCCTCGCCTCGCACGCAGTCGGCGCTGCTCCAGGCGATGCAAGAGAAACATGTCACCGTGGCAGGGGTGCGTCACGAGTTGCCTCGACCTTTCCATGTGCTGGCGACGCAAAATCCCATCGAGCAGGAGGGCACCTATCCCCTGCCAGAAGCGCAGCTCGACCGCTTCATTCTGGAAATCGATGTGCCCTATCCAGATCTCGAAGCGGAGCGGCGCATGCTGTTTGCCACTACCGGTCCCGCCGAGGCTCTCGCCACTGCGGTCATGACGGCGGACGAACTGCTGTCGATCCAGAGGTTGGCACGGCTGGTCCCTGTCGGCGATGCCGTCGTCAATGCAATCCTCAAATTGGTGCGGTCGGCCCGGCCGGGCCCTGACGCGGACGAGTTCATCCGCAACGGCATTGCCTGGGGGCCAGGCCCGCGTGCCAGTCAGGCGCTGATGCTCGGGGTACGCACGCGTTGTCTCATGGAGGGCAGATTATCTCCGTCCGTCGACGACGTCATTTCCTTGGCAAACCCCGTGCTGCGTCACCGCATGGCGCTGACCTTTGCTGCGCGCGCGGATGGCGAGACCCTGGATGGAGTGATCTCGCGTCTCTGTTCGGCATTGGGATAGTTCAGCGTGGCAGTCCAGCGCGCATTTCGAGCCGGGTCAACTGATCCCTTCGAGGCTGCCGGACGGCTGGCGAATGCCTATCCCGCGCTGCTGGTGGAAGCGGACCGTATCGCCCATACGGTCGCGCAGGGGTTTCATGGTCGGCGCAGGCCCGGCACCGGAGAAAGTTTCTGGCAGTTCCAGCAGTACCGGCAGGGGGAGGAAGCCAGCCGCATCGACTGGCGTAAATCGGCTCGATCAGACCAGCTCTATGTCCGGCAGAACGAGTGGGAAGCGGCGAATACCATTTGGATGTGGGCCAATTCATCAGCGGCCATGGAATTTCAATCGAGGCTTGCTCCCGTCACGAAGCGTCACCGTGCCCAGGTCCTTCTGCTTGCATTGTCGGCGCTCATGCTTTCCGCCGGAGAACGTGTGGGTATTCTCGGCAGCGGACGGAGCCCCGTCTTCACACGGAATGCACTGTCAAAACTCGCCGCGATCGATGCCGCCACGGATGTGGACGACCTTTCGGGTCTCCCCCCTCGAACGCATCCACCGCGCTATTCGAGCGTCGTTCTGATCAGCGACTTTCTGATGCCCATCGATGAACTTCGAATCCGGATCGGCGCCATTGCAGCCCGTGACGTCAAGGGCCATCTGGTGCAGGTGTTCGATCCGGCCGAAGAGACTTTGCCCTATACAGGGCGCAAGGAGTTCGAAGATGTGAGCGG
The DNA here is from genome assembly GCF_007474605.1 of Rhodoligotrophos appendicifer. NCBI lineage: Bacteria > Pseudomonadati > Pseudomonadota > Alphaproteobacteria > Hyphomicrobiales > Rhodoligotrophaceae > Rhodoligotrophos > Rhodoligotrophos appendicifer. Next base: position 148,583 of record NZ_VHKL01000004.1, read on the forward strand.
CCTGACGCGCTTCATCGTCGGACGCGCCGAGAGCGTGCGCCAGGACTATCGTCAGCGAATCGAAGAACACCGGCAGGGTCTTAAGGATCTGGCGCGCCGCCTCGGCTGGACCTTCACGCTGCATCATACAGACCGACCGCCGCAGCAGGCGATGCTCGCTCTCTACGGACTCCTGTCCGCCTCGTTCGCCAGCGGTTCCGCCGCGGTTAGGGATTAGCTATGCTGACCCTGGGCATCATCACCTTCCAAACGGCCGCTGCGTTATGGGCGCTGCTGCTGCTGCCGGTCGTCTGGTGGCTGCTGCGGCTCACTCCGCCGCGGCCGGAGCGCGTCAGCTTCCCGCCAATGCGGTTCCTGCTTGGGCTGATTGCCAAGGAGGAGACTCCCCACAAGACACCATGGTGGTTGACGCTTTTGCGCATCCTGCTGGTCGCTTGCCTCATCTTTGCGATCGCGCGGCCTGTGATTGACCGGAACGCTGCCGGCGCAGCCGGTCGCGGCACCATGCTGATCGTGCTCGATGACGGGTGGGCGGCTGCGAAAACCTGGCAGACCAAGCTGCGAGTCCTTGCCAATGAGGTGGACCGAGCGCGACAGAACAATCAACCGGTGATTCTGGTCACGACGTCACCAAGCGATGTGCCTCCCGCGCTAGAAGCCAAGGCTGCGGCCGAGATTGTGGACAAAGTGTCCAGTCTGCAGCCGCGAGCTCTGGCAGCGGACCGCATGGCCCTCGCAGAGCGCCTTCGCGAGGGTCTGGGAACGCAGGACCCGCTCGACATCATTTGGCTCGCCGACGGGCTCGACGACGGGCGGGCGAGTGCTTTCGCAGAGGCGCTGACTCAGCTGGGTGGTGGCTCTTCCGTCCGCGTGCTGTTGCCGAGTTCGACGGAGACCGGTATGGCGCTCGGCTCGCCGGCGCTGGATGTGAACGGCCTTTCCGTCACAGCCACCCGCGCCGGCTCGGGAGCACCGCAGACGGTGGTGGTGCGTGCCCTTGCAGCCAATGGCCGGAGCCTGGCCGAGGCGCCCTTGACATTTCGAAACGAGGAAACGCGCGCCACCGGCGTGATCCAGCTCCCATTGCAACTGCGAAATGAAGTGACGCGGGTCGAAATCCAAGGAGAGCGCAGCGCCGGCGCCGTCTACCTGCTCGATGACCGCTGGCGGCGGAAAACCGTTGGTTTGAGCGCCAGCGGATCGATCGAGAGCAACCAGCCCCTGCTGGCTCCTCTTTACTATGTCAGCCGCGCGCTGGAACCGTTCGCTGAGCTGACGACCGTCGACGGCGACGGCCGAGACCTCACGACCTCGCTTCAGGCTGGCCTCTCAATGCTCGTTCTGGCCGACATCGGCCGCCTTCCGGATGCCGAGCGCGAGACGGTTCAGGGGTGGGTTGATCGAGGTGGAATTCTGGTGCGGTTCGCCGGACCCAGGCTGGGAGCGGGGCATGACGACCTCGTGCCCGTAGAACTCCGCGAGGGCGATCGCGCCTTGGGCGGAGCCCTGACTTGGGAGGAGCCGCAGCCCATAGCGCCTTTCGAGGAGCAGAGCCCGTTTGCGGGTCTGACCATTTCGCCGGAGGTGACCGTCTCAAAGCAGGTTCTAGCACAGCCGACTGCCGATCTCGGCAGCAAGGTCTGGGCTCGCCTGGCAGACGGAACGCCCCTCGTCACGTCGGAACGGCGTGGCGACGGAATGATCGTTCTCTTCCATGTCACTGCCAATACCGACTGGTCGAACCTGCCCCTGTCGGGCGTCTTTGTGGAGATGCTTCGGCGCATCCTCGATATGGCTCAGGGTACGGTCGCTACCGGGCAAGATCAGGCACGGCAGACATCAGGCCTCGACAATGCTGCCTTCGCGCCGACGCGCGCCCTGGGAGGTTTCGGTGAGTTCATCGATCCTCCGGTCGATGCACGTCCCATCACCCAGGCAGCCTTCGATCAGACCCGACCAAGCCCGCGTCATCCGGCGGGACTCTATGGCCGAAACGGCCTCACTCGAGCTCTGAACCTTTTCGAGAACGCGCCGGAGCTCAGACTGATCGGCGGCCTTCCATCCGGGGTGACCACCCTGCCCTATCGGCCCGCAGAGAGCATCGCCTTCACAGGGCCCCTTCTGCTCGCGGCCATGATCCTGTTCTTGCTGGACGCCCTCGCCGTCTTGATCCTATCAGGTTCGATGGCACAGCTGCGCGGACGTTTCGCTCGCAGTGCACCTCTGCTGATTATCGGGCTCACTGTGCTGATCTCGCCCGTGCCCGGCCACGCGCAGACGAGTTCTGCAGCGCCTGCGGCAAACGACGCCGCTGATATGGAGGCGTCGCTCGATACGCGCCTTGCTTACGTCAGAACAGGTGACTCTGAGATCGATTCGATCAGTGAGGCCGGCCTCAAGGGCCTTACGGAGGTGCTCCTGCAACGGACTGCAATCGAGCCTGCGGCGCCGGTCGGTGTCGATGTTGAAAGCGACGACATCGTCTTCTATCCCATGCTCTATTGGCCCGTCACCGCGGATGCGCCGTCTTTGTCTCCTAAGGCCGCCGGTAAGGTCGACGCGTATCTTAAAAATGGCGGCACGATCCTCTTCGACACCCGAGACCATCAATCGGACCTGCAAGACCTCACGGGGAGTGCGAGTCCCGCCACGGAAGCTCTCCGGCGCGTGTTGAGCTCGGTCAACGTGCCACCGCTTGAGGTCGTGCCGCCGGAGCATGTGCTGACCAAGGCCTTCTATCTTCTGCAAAGCTTTCCGGGCCGCTGGTCCGGTGGCCCGCTATGGGTCGAGGCCTCCGGCTCCGGCACGCCGGAAGGTTCGGCCAATTACGACGGTGTGTCCTCGGTGATCATCGGATCTAACGACTACGCCTCCGCTTGGGCAGTTGACGCGGGCGGCGGGCCCATGTTTCCGACGGTGCCCAATGACCCCCGACAGCGGGAATTCGCCTATCGCACTGGTGTGAACATCGTCATGTATGTCCTCACTGGAAACTACAAGGCTGATCAGGTGCATGTGCCTGCCTTGCTGGAGAGGCTCGGGCAATGAACGGATTTATCTTCGACTGGAGCTTTTCTCTCTCCCCCGTGGCCCCTCTTGCCGTGATCGCGGTCCTCGGCGGGATCGGGCTGCTTTTGGTGCTAGGCGGCCTCCTTGCTCGCAGCAGGGGCGCGCTGTTGCGGCTTTCGATGCTGACGCTCCTGGTGCTCACGCTTCTCAATCCATCCGTGCGACGAGAAGAGCGCGATCAACTGGCGGATATCGCGGTCGTCGTCATTGATGACAGCCAGAGCCAAAGGCTTGGCGATCGCCAGGCACGGACCAAAGCCGCCGCCGACATGCTGGCCCAGGATCTCAAGACTGTGCCCGCCTTGGACGTCCGAACCGTGACGGTGCGCTCCGGCCTCAGTTCCGCTGAGACCGGCACGCAACTGTTCAACGGACTCAATGGCGCGCTGGCGGATGTGCCGCCTGACCGCTTCGCCGGGGCCATCATGGTGACCGACGGGCAAGTCCATGACGTGCCGAAAAGCCTCGCCGAAATGGGCTACCAGGGACCAGTCCATGCGCTGATCACGGGAGAACGCGGCGAACGGGACCGCCGTATCGTCGTCGAGCAGGCGCCTCGTTTCGGCATCGTCGGCGAGCGCCAGATCGTCAAATTCCGGGTTGAGCAGACCGGCCGCGATATCCCTGCCACAGGGGACGTGGACATTGCCGTCACTGTGAACGGCGAAACTATGGAAGGGCTGACCATCCCCGTCGGGCAGACTTTCGAACTGCCCATCACCATCAAGCGGGGCGGCCCCACGCTCACCGAGCTCACGGCCGCACCGCTTGAGGACGAGTTGTCGCTGCAGAACAACAGCGCCATCGTGGAGACCAAGGGCGTTCGCGACCGGCTCAGGGTCCTCCTTGTTTCAGGTGAACCTCATCCCGGGGAACGCACCTGGCGCAACCTGTTGAAGGCGGATGCCTCTGTCGACCTCGTCCACTTCACAATTCTGCGCCCCCCGGAAAAGCAGGACGGCACCCCCATCCGAGAATTGTCGCTGATCGCATTCCCCACTCGGGAATTATTCTCCGAAAAGCTCGATCAATTCGATCTTATCATTTTCGACCGCTATCAACGGCGCGGCGTACTGCCTGCGATCTATATCTCCAACGTCGTCAATTACGTCGAGAATGGAGGTGCCGTGCTGTTGGCGGCAGGGCCGGATTTCGCCTCGCCGCTCAGTCTCTACCGATCGCCTCTGTCGACCGTCCTGCCGAGTGCGCCAACTGGCGGTATGACCGTCGAGCCGTTCAAGCCCGAGATCACCGAGCAGGGCAAGCGGCATCCGGTGACCCGCGACTTACCCGGCTCGGAGCAATCGCCGCCGTCATGGGGACGCTGGTTCCGATTGATCGACGTCGATCAGATGGCTGGCGATGCCGTCATGTCAGGTCCCGATAACAAGCCGCTGATGATCCTGTCGCGCCACAATGAGGGTCGCGTGGCACAGCTGCTGTCCGACCATGCTTGGCTTTGGGCCCGCGGATATGACGGCGGCGGCCCGCAATCGGAGTTGCTGCGTCGGCTTGCCCATTGGCTGATGAAGGAACCCGATCTCGAGGAGGAAGCCCTGATCGGACGGCATGACGGGTCGCGGCTGGTCATTGAACGACGGACGATGGCCGACACGGCAGCGGACGTCACGGTCGCGAAGCCATCGGGAGACGAAAATGTCGTCAAACTCACGGAGACCGAACCTGGGATCTGGCGTGGCGAGGTGACCGTCGACGAGGTCGGGCTTCACCGCCTTACTGACGGCAAAATTTCATCTGTCGCCGCCGTCGGCAGCCCCGATCCCAAGGAAGCCGAAGAGGTGGCTGCCACCGATGCGAAGCTCCAGCCGATCACCGACGCGACCGGAGGGGGAATCTACTGGCTCGCAGATCGCACCGGCAGCCCTACTTCCGCAGAGATCCCGCGACTGCGCAAAGTCGCCGCGGGTCGAGTGATGGCCGGTTCCGGCTGGCTGGGGTTAAAGGACAATGGCGCCTATCGGATCCGCGACGTGGTCGACGTACCGTTGTTCTCAACTCTGGCAGCGCTCGCGTTGCTTCTGGGCCTGATGGGGCTGACCTGGTATCGCGAGGGACGATAGATCTTGGACTTGCGCCCAGCGCCTAGGACCCAACACCAACCCTCCGACGTCTCTAAAGGCTCCCGCTGTCAATTCCCGATACAAGAGCCTCTTTGGGTCGACCGGGCCAGGCAACATCAAGCGGCCATCGGGCACCCGGCTGAACCCCACGCGCTGATAGTAAGGCTCATCACCCACCAATATCACGAGCTGGTGGCCAAGATCGGCGGCATCAGCGAGAGTTGCCCGCATCAGCTTCATCCCAATTCCGCAGTTCTGAAGATCGGGACTTACCGCCAGCGGCCCCAGCAATAGAGCATGAGTGCCAGCGGGACCGATCCTGAGCGGAGAATACCAGATCGAGCCTACCAGCCGATCTCCCGCCCAGGCAGTCATGCAGAGCTCATCGAGAAGGTCCTCGCCTTCACGCAGGCGATAGGACGTCTTGGTCCGCCGATCGAGTCCGAAGGCCCGGTCGAGCAACTCCTCCACAGCATGGTGGTGGGAGGGCCGCTGGAGCTCCAGCGTAAAAGGGGTAGTGGTCATATCCGCACGATCCAAGGCAACATGGTTTCAGAGGAGAGTTCCGCACCCTCCGAAACACATCCAGAAATCGTGGTGGACGCTCGGCCGGACGCGGATTATCGACGGCTACGCGGCTGTCCCGCGCGGCCTTCTGATCGTCGTCGCAATGTCACCGGGCTCGTGGCACCCATGGGGACTGACCTGAGTTTCTCGTCAAAAGAGCGGCGCTCATAACATGGGGGTCAGCCCCCGTAAAGCACAATTGGAGGGAAGCGATGGGCGTACTGATCGAAGGTACTTGGCAGGACCAGTGGTACGATACAAAATCGACCGGCGGCGCTTTCGTGCGGAAGGAATCCGCGTTCCGCAACTGGGTCACCGCGGACGGCTCTCCTGGGCCGACCGGTTCAGGCGGCTTCAAGGCCGAGAAGGGCCGTTATCATCTCTATGTCGCCCTTGCCTGTCCCTGGGCGCATCGTACGTTGATCTTCCGCGCGCTCAAGGATCTAAGCGAGCATATTTCAGTCTCCATCGTCGACCCCCTGATGCTCGAGGAAGGCTGGGTCTTCTCAGATCGCCCCGGCACCATTGCGGACACAGTGAACGGCGCCAAGCGCCTCTATGAAGTCTATCAAACCGCATCTACGCGCTATTCCGGGCGCGTTACGGTGCCGGTCCTCTGGGATAAGCAGACCCACACCATCGTCAACAATGAGTCCGCTGAAATTATCCGCATGTTCAATTCGGCGTTCGACAAACTTACTGGGAACAAGCTCGATTTCTATCCTGCGCCTCTTCGCGAAGAGATCGACCATGTCAACGCGCGAGTCTACGACACCGTCAACAACGGCGTCTACAAGGCAGGCTTTGCGACCGAGCAGAGGGTCTACGAAGCTGCATATGAGGCTCTCTTCGAGTCACTGGATTGGTTGGAGCAGAGACTTGGCAGCTCCCCTTATCTTGTGGGAGGGACACTCACGGAGGCCGATTGGCGGCTGTTCACCACCCTCATTCGCTTCGACGCCGTTTATGTCGGTCATTTCAAATGCAATAAGCGGCGCATTGTCGATTATCCCCATCTACAGGATCTGATGCTGAGGCTGTACCATCATCCGGGCGTCGCCGGGACGGTGAACGTCGCGCATATAAAGCTCCATTATTACGGGAGCCATCGGACGATCAATCCCACCGGGATCGTCCCTGCTGGCCCACAGCTTACATTCTGAGCCAGCACCTCACCACTGATCTCCAACGGGCTTGCCGCAGAACTCCGCAATGCGGCGGCGCGTTGCGGGAGTCGTTCCCTCGGGCAGACTTCTGAGCGGAAACAATGCGGCCTCCGCAATTTCTGGGCTGAAACGCGGCTCCTGACGCCAGTTCCGGGCATGGTAGAGCACCACGTGGTCACCTGGGTGACGGACAAAATTTGCCAGAACTCCCATCAGAACAGGCGGTTCGGTCAAGGTCACGCCGACCTCCTCGTCCAGCTCGCAGCGGACGGCATCGAGGCAGGTCTGGCCATGCTCGACGCCTCCTCCTGGCAACATCCAGCCGGGCGTATAGGTGTGCCGCACCAACAAGACCCGCTCATGGTCGTCTACCAGAAGCACACGCACGCCGAGTGTCGTGCCCCGTCGAAGCCGATGCATAGGATAAAGAACGTATCGTGCCAGGAGCCGATAAAGAAAACGAGGAATGCCTACCATGAGACGCCCATGTCCCGATTCCCTAGCCTACCGAATGCCTGCCATGCCACAAACGCACTTGCGTCGGTCGGTTCCCTGCACACAGATATGTCATGATCCAAGGCCTGTCCCACTGCAGCATTCCTGAATGACCCCCGCTTCTGGCACCGCTGATACGAGCCAGAAGCCGCTGTGGCTGAAATCTGCGCCATTCTTATTCCTGCTCCTGTGGTCAGGCGGATTTCCCGTCATGAAGATCGGGATGGCCGACGCGGATCCCGTAACCCTCCTCGCCTGGCGGTACGGTCTGATCGTCCTGTTGCTGCTGCCGATCTTCGCCGTTTTGAGGCCTCCGCTTCCCGCGAGCGGGCGGCAATGGTTGCATTTGGTCGTCACCGGGCTTTTGCTGCAGGTGCTCTATTTCTGCTGTGCCTATATCAGCGTTTATATGGGCATGTCGCCGGGAGCGTTGGCGCTCATTCTATCGATGCAACCGATACTGGTGGGCTTTTTCGTTCCCTGGACATCTCAGGAGCGGGTCAACACACTTCACTGGCTGGGTTTGGCACTTGGGCTCGCGGGCGCGGCACTCGTCATCACGTCAAGGTCCGCGGTGGATGCCAGTTCCTATACAAGCCTCTTCGTCGCTTTTGGCGCCTTGATCTCCATTACTGCAGCGACACTCTATGAGAAGCGTTTCGGGGTGCAGCAGCACATCGTGACCGCCAATCTCGTTCAATATGCCGTCGGTTTCGTTTTCGTCCTGCCGCTTGCTTATATGCTCGAGGAAATGCGGTTCGACCTCACACCCTCGCTCGCGTGGGTCCTTTTCTATCTCGTGGTCGGCAACTCGATCGTTGCGATTTCCCTGCTCATGGTGCTCATCCGGCGTGGTGAAGCCGCGAAAGTCTCGGCTCTGTTCTTTCTTGTGCCGCCGGTGGCTGCGGCGTTGTCTTGGCTGGGCTTAGGCGAATCAATGCCGCTGATCGCATGGTTCGGCATGGGGATCGCCGCGACCGGTCTCGCTCTGGTCAGCAGCCCCAGGGCGCGGCACAAATCTCCAGCGAAGGGGCAAGCTGTATAGTCATTGCGGCACAGCATCGCGATATCCCGTTGTCCGCTGTGTGCCCACTCGCCCGGCGATTGATTTCACGACCTCGGCCTGACGTTTCAGCTCCTCATCGGACATTCCAGGGTAGCAGGGTAGGACGATAAGATCGGATAGTGCGCGCGCGGCAATCACCGGCTCGAGATCCGCCCTCCCCTCGGGGGCCGCCACGGCTTGGGACCGCGGCAGGTTGGCCCCATCGAATCCTTCCGCACGCAGGCCATCGATAAAGGCCCGCGGGTCATCCACGAGAATGGGAAACATCCAGTAGTCACAATACTGGTTGGCTCGACCCGGCTGCACAACGCTGTCGCCGAGATAGGCACTCAACCGCTCGCCTCGGTCTGCGCGTTCGCGCAGACTCTCCTCTTTAAACGTTCTGATCCGGCGAGCGACCAAAGCCAACATCGCTGTCGAAGGCTGAAACTGCAGATTCTTGCGCTTCTTGAGATTGGCGACATTTCTTACTTTGTCGCTTACGGCGTCCTCGTAATCGAGTCCGCGAGCATGAAAGAAGCGGTAGATCATCGCCATCACGGGCCGAGAGGTGACGATCTTCAGACCGGCAAACTGAGCGACTCGTTTGAGCTGAGCCGTGTTGGACTGGACCGTCCATGTTGCGTGAATCTTCCGCATACGGTCCCGCAGGGTCGTGTCCTTGACCCGGATCAGGGCACCGCCGAGGGCTGTAGCGGTCTTCAACGGTCCAAAGGAGAACATCGAGACATCCGCCTTAGGGTGGCCACCATAGGCTTGGCCCGCAAAGGCCTGGGCGCAGTCCTCAACGATCAGGAGGCCATGTTCACGCGCGAGATCGAAGATCGGATCGAGGTCCAGGTGGGTCCCGAAAAGATGCGCCACTACAAGAACCTTGGATTTTGGTGTGATGGCGCGCCTCAAACGCTCGACAGACGGTGCCATGTGGGCAATGTCAAGATCAACCGGAACGGCCGTCAGACCCTGCCAAGAGACAATCCGAACCATGCCCCGGACGTTCAGAGCGGAGAAGATGATCTCGTCACCCGGTGCCAGGCCCATTGCGCTCAGCAGCAGATCGAAACCTGACCGCACTGAATAGGTCGCAATCGTATCTTCGGCTGACCAATAGGTTTCCGCAGCGTGCCGAAGGTGGGTGCGGTCGCCGGGAAAAAGGCTGTAGAAAACCCCCGCAGCCAGATCACTCCAGGCAATCTTCAGTTGAGTGCGTGCCCACATCTGGTTAACATCCTGGCGAAAAGTCCGCTCGAATCCCCGGCACAAGTCGGAGAAACAGCCGTCGTGTGAAGTAGGAGCTTAGCGTTAGATAACAATGTCAAGCGTAAGTAACCCCGCCCGAGACAGTTTGTCCGAACGGTTGAAGCAGCAGCGGCGACGTTATGTAAAGCGCGCCGGCAAGACATTCATGCGGTTGCTCACGGATTTTTTTGGGCGGCAATCTGTTGTTGGCGATACGCCAGTCCTCGACACCAAACATTTCCCATTCCTGGCGTCCTTCTCAGAGAACTGGACGACCATCCGAGCAGAGATCGATGAGATCCTGAAGCATCGCGAGGCCGTTCCCGCCTTTCAAGAAGTCTCGCCTGACCAGAAGCGAATCGCCAAAGGCACGAATTGGCGCACCTTCATTCTCTTTGGATTCGGTGAGAAGCTTCAGAAAAACTGTTCAAAGGCGCCGGTCACCACGGCCCTCCTGGAACAGATCCCAAACCTGCAGACGGCGTGGTTTTCAATCCTGGCGCCCGGCTACCACATTCCAGCCCACCGTGGAGTCTCTAAAGGAATCCTTCGGGCACATCTCGGCCTGATCGTCCCCAAAGATGCGGCCCGGTGCCGGCTTCGCGTCGATGACCAGATTTGCATTTGGCGCGAGGGAGAGATCTTCGTGTTCGATGACACCTTCGAGCACGAGGTGTGGAACGATACCGAAGAAGAGCGCGTGATTCTGTTGTTCGACTTCGATCGCCCGATGCACTTCTGGGGCCGGGCGGTCAATGCCAGCTTCGTAAAGTTGTTGAAGCTCACCGCCTATTATCAGGAACCGCGGAAGAAGATGCAGAGTCTGGAGGACAGATTCGAGGCGGTTACCCGGCGTGCAGACGCCAATCTGGAGCGTCTGGGCGACGAAACCGGCGGCTAATTGGCACCGGCCTCACATCGACGTTGACTGTGGCGTGGCGCTCGTGGCTGGATGCGCCGCGAATATGTTAAACGTCCTCAAGATCTTTTTTACCGCCCGGGGCACAAGGCCGGGAATCATCCTGTTCTGCCTGATTCTGGCTGGAATGTCGGAAGCGGTCAGTCTTGGTGCCCTTTTGCCGACCATTTCCCAAATCGGCGGCGGCGCCAGCGAACATACATCCGCGCTAAACCGATTCGTCCTTGAGACATTGCTCAGCGCGGGAATTACGCCGACCCTCGGCAATCTGATCCTCGTCGTATCCGGTGCCCTCATCGTGAAGGCGGTTCTTTCCTTTGCCGCGCTCAGCTATGCAGGCATGTCGATCGCCGTCGTGCCGGCGAATTTGCGAACTCAGTTGCTGAACCAGCTCATGGAGGCGCGGTGGAGCTACTTCGTGAACCAGCGGATCGGCAGAATCGCTAACGCGATCAGCAATGACGCGACGCGAGCGGGGGATGCCTACTACGTCGCGGCGAAGTTCGTTTCGGCCATTGCTCAGTCGAGTGTCTATATCATCGTCTCGCTTCTCATTTCCTGGAAGCTCGCCCTCGCCGGCCTGGTCGTCGGTCTCATCTTGATGCTCTCCCTCAACGTCCTCGTACAGGTGTCGCGTCGGGCGGGATCTCGCCAGACAGATCGAACATCCGAGCTCGTCACCTATGTCTCGGACGCGTTCGCGAATATCAAACCTCTCAAGAGCATGAATCGGCAGGCTCCATTTTCGGCTCTGTTCGCGAGCAAGATCCGAAGTTTGCGGCGAGCACTCATAAAGAAGGTATTTGCGAAAAACGGCTTAACATACGGCGAGGAGGTGCTCACAGCGATCATGCTGGGCGCCAGCGTCTATCTCGCTGCGGACGTCTGGGAGATCCCGCTCGCCGAGCTGGTGGTGATGGGCATCCTGTTTTACCAAGTCATTTCGGTCACCGGAAAAATCCAGCAGTACTACCAGAACGCGGTCGAACTGGAGAGCGCCTATTGGCGGATCTACGAGCTCATCGACGAGACCGCCGAGCAGCGCGAACCCGACACTGGCACCGTGATCCCGACCTTGCGCCAGGCCGTTGTTTTCGACGATGTGAGCTTCTCCTATGGTGAGCGCCCCGTGGTGGAGCACGTGGATCTGAGCATCAATGCTGGAGAGATCACCGTCCTGCAGGGCCCCTCGGGAGCTGGAAAGACCACGCTGATGGACCTCCTTATTGGGCTCTATCATCCCAGCAGCGGCCGGGTCATGATCGATGGAGTTTCCATCCTAGACGTCAGGGTCAGTGCGTGGCGCAGCATGATCGGCTACGTCCCCCAGGAGATCAGCCTGCTGCACGGATCGATCTCGGACAACATCACCCTGGGCGACAAGAGTATAACCAGAGCCCAGATCATGCGCGCTTTGGAAAAAGCCGGCGCCGCAGACTTCATCGACGAGTTGCCCCACCATATCGACACGGTTGTTGGTGAGAGAGGCACGAAACTATCAGGCGGTCAGCGCCAGCGCATTGCTTTGGCCCGCGCCTTGGTGACCGATCCGAAGCTGCTGATCCTCGACGAGGTCACCAGCGCCCTCGATCCGGAGACGGAACTGGAGATCTGCAGAAACATCCAGATGCTTGGGGGCGAATATACCATTGCGGCGATCACGCACCGCCCCGCCTGGACGGCGATCGCCACCCGTTTATACCAGGTTTCCGCCGGACGGGTGATCTCGCTGCCGACCGCTCGGGTCGACACTGTTCCGGCCTAAACCAAGGCTATGGCAATTCAGATAGGCTGCGACGTCCTTGGAAAGTAAGCGCCTATGACAATCAAGATTCGTCCGGTCACTTCAAAACAGGACCTTGACCAGTTCATCCAGGTCGCACGCACCGCCAATCGTGACGATCCGAATTGGATTCAGCCCCTGGCGTTTGAAAGGCGCGAGGTTCTTTCTCCCGGTAAAAATCCCTATTTCGAGCATGCCAAGGCCCAGCTCTTTCTCGCTGTCAGGGATGGGACCCCAGTTGGGCGCATTTCCGCACAGGTGGACCAGCTGCATATCACCCATCATGCCGAACAGGCAGGACAGTTCGGTTTCCTTGAGGGCTTGGACGATCGCGAGATTTTCTCTTCCCTGATCGCGGCCGCAGAGGGCTTCCTGAAGGCCGAAGGGATGGAGATCGTCAGGGGCCCCTTCAGCTTTTCGGTAAATGAGGAAACCGGGTTGCTGGTCGACGGCTTCGATTCGCCTCCGCGGGTGATGATGGGACACAATCCCCCCTATTACGCAACCCATCTCGATGCCCTCGGCTATGTCAAAGCCAAGGACGTCATTGCCTATGATTACGACGCGCGAACGCCCATGCCGCGTTCCATGGAGGCTATGCTCGAAAAGGTTCGCCGCTCCGGAGATCTTGTGGTCCGAACATTGTCGAAGAAGCGATTGTTCGAGGATCTCGATATCATCATCGATATTTTCAATGATGCGTGGAGCGACAACTGGGGCTTCGTACCCATGACGCCGTCCGAAATCCAGCATATGGGCAATCAGCTGAAACTCCTTGTTGCCGAGGGCTACATTGCCATTGCGGAATATAAGGGCGTTCCCGCCGCCATGTCGGTCAGCCTGCCGGACGTCAATCGCTGGCTGCAGGGAATTGACGGTAAGCTGTTCCCCTTCAATTGGGCGCGTGTCCTCACTCGTGCCATGAGGGCACCAGAGGCCATCCGCATGCCATTGATGGGAGTAAGAAAGAAATATCAGAGCACGGCCGTGGGATCGGCCCTGGCGCTCGCGGTCATTGATGCAGTGCGCTCCTATCATTCTCAACGCGGCACCTATCGCGCCGAGTTATCCTGGATCCTGGAGGACAACGCTGCCATGCGCCGAATGATCGAGCTGTTGGGCGCAACGCCGTACAAGACCTATCGCATCTACGAGCGGAGCCTCGTTTGACCACCGAACCGCTATGGAAAGCTCTCGTGCTTGCCGCCGGCCGAGGGCCACATGACCCCATGGCCAAAGCCTATGATGTCTCGCACAAATGCGGCATCGAGATCGCAGGCATACCGATGCTGGTCCGAGTGCTGCAGGTACTCAGAAACTCTCCGCAGATTGGCGAGATCGTGATTTCGATCGACAGCCCGGAGATTGGCATCGACCTCGCGGAGCGGGCCCAGGTTGACGTCACCGTCATGCGTTCCTCCAGCAGCGCGCCGGCCTCGGTCATCGACGCCGCCGGGCAGATGACCTATCCGCTACTGGTGACGACTGCTGATCATCCCCTGCTCACTGTCGAGATGATCGACTATTTCATTACTCGCTCATCAGCTTCAGGGGCCGACCTCACAGCCGGGCTTGCCTCTGCAGAAACGATCATGACAGCCTATCCGAGCTCGAAGCGCACATTCCTGCACTTTGCCGGGGACCGAGTGTCCGGGTGCAACCTCTTTGCATTGATGACGCCGCGGGCCCTTGCAGGAATAGCGTTCTGGGACCACCTCGACAAAGTCAGGAAGCAGCCCGCGAAGCTCATCGGTGCGTTCGGATTGCGCCCGCTGCTGCTCTATCTCCTTGGCCGCCTCAGCCTGGCACGCGCCTTCGAGGAGGCGTCTCGCCGGCTATCGCTCATTGCCCGACCGGTGCTCATGCCATTCGCAGAAGCCGCGATCGATGTGGACAAACCCGCCGATAAGGAGCTGGTCGAAGACATTTTTGCCGGTCGGAGCCGACCCGCTACCACTCCGCTACAAGCTGCCGCGCCTGAGTGAGATCCACGGGGAAATCCACCTCGCACCACTTCACGTCGCCGACGGGGGCAACATGGACCTCCATCTGCTTTGCCAGTGTGCCAATCGCCGAGGGAAACCATTGCTTCAAGGCGGCGGCATCGCGCATCGCGCGCTCCAAAACCTGCCGATAGGCGCGCGCGCCGGCATTGCGAAAGATATAGATCCCGATTGCTTCGGCATCGACGGCTTCCAGGGGAAGGGTCTTGCCAATCTCCGTCAACCGCCCGCCGTCCAGCATGACCTTCATGTCATCGGCGTCATAGCGTTGCTTGTAATTGATTGCCGCGGTCACCGCATGTTCTGGTGCGGCAAGCAGCCGCTCCACCAAATCGGAGCGGAAGACGTTGTCTCCATTGACCTGAATGAAGTCCTCCTCCATCTCGGCACGCGCCATCCAGCAGCTCGCCAAATTATCGGCTACCGAATAGAAGGGATTGTAGACCGTGCGGATGGTCACCGACATGTCATTGGCCAACTCAGCGAGCGCTGTGTCCATTTGGTTGGCGGCATAGCCCGTGATGACCACGAACTCCGTGATACCGCAGGCGGCGAAAGCTTCGATCTGCCGAGCAATCAGGCGTTTCCCGCCAATATCGAGCAGGGCCTTCGGAATGTCCTCCGTGAGCGGCAAAAGCCGACTGCCCTGGCCCGCGCCAAGGATGAGAACTTTCACTGGGCTGCCTTTCTGCTAGAAGCTGAGACCAACTCGGCACTTCAGATCGCACCACACCGTTAACCTGTCAATGTTGTAAGCCAACTGTCATTGATGTTCACCCTCGCCCAAATCTCCGATCCACACCTGGCGCCCATCAAGTCGCTCAGGCTGAAGGACTTGGCCACCAAGCGCTTCTATGGCTATCAGTCTTGGGTTCGCCGTCGGCGCTTCATCCACAGGCGCGACGTTGTCGATCTCATGGTGGAGGACATTAAGCGCTTCAAAGTCGACCACATCGCGGTCACCGGCGATCTCGTCAACATCTCTATGAGAACAGAGTTCAAGGCCGCCGCCGAATGGCTCCGCAGCGTCGGCAGTGCCGAGGTTGTCAGCGTCATCCCAGGGAATCATGACGCCTATGTTCCCGTGAAATGGGAAAAGAGCCTCGGCCTGTGGCAGGACTACATGACGGGGGATATGTCCCCCGGCAAGGCGATGCTGGACAGCGAGGTTTTCCCCTATATACGGACGCGGCGGAATGTGGCGATCATCGGCTTGTCGACTGCCGTTCCCACACCTCCCCTGATCGCCTCTGGGCAGTTGGGCGCCAAGCAGTTGCATCGAATGGCCGAAATTCTGCCGATCCTCAAGGAGAAGGGCTTCTTCCGCGTGGTCCTCATCCATCATCCGCCACTTCCGGGAATGAACTCGCAGCGCAAGGCGCTGGCAGATGCGGCGCCGTTTCGCGATCTCCTGGAGCAGCATGGTGCGGAGCTCGTGCTGCATGGGCACAATCACGAGCATTCGCTCCGCCGGATTCCCGCTCGGGCCGGCTTCGTCCATGTGATTGGCATTCCTTCGGCTTCGGCCCTGGCTCGCAACGGCAAACCCGCAGCCGCTTGGTACAAGTACACTATTGGACGCGCCAACGGTGCTTGGCGCTGCAGCGTCACAATCCGCGGCTATAACGAGAAGAAGAAGCAATTTCAGGATGAGGATAGCTTCGACCTCGACCTCCATGGGGACGAGGTGAAACCCGGCCGTATTCTCATGCCCATCGCCACCTGAGGCATGGCTCCGCTGGCATTGTCGCCCGACAATAGGTATCTTGCCGGCGTCGTGGCGACATAGCCCTGCGCATGGCACGAGGAATGCGGTGAACGATACCCTGGAAAAATTTGGATATCCCGACACCCTGATCACGGCTTATGAGCATTGGTGCGTGTTGATGCGGCCCGCGCAGCCGACACTCGGTGCCTTGGTGCTTGTCCATAAAGGTCCCGAGACCGCATTTGGCGACATCCCCGCAAATGCTTTTGCTGAACTTGCGACGGCAACCGCAGAGATCGAGGCCAGTCTCAAGACCTTTCGGCCGTTCGAGCGGATCAACTATCTGATGCTCATGATGGTGGATCCTCACGTCCATTTCCACGTCCTGCCCCGTTATTCGACGGCGCAAGTTTTCGAAGGCGTTTCCTTCCCCGATGTCGGGTGGCCTGGGGTGCCGCAACTCGGTTCCGCGATCACGCCCGATGCGGATCTGCGTCAAGCGTTGATCAACGCGTTGAGGGCCCATTGGGTCAGGGAGGTGGCGAGCGACCGTTGATTACAGCGCTCGCTTGGCTCAACATAGATGTTCATCGCTTCACGATATATCCTGCGACAGATCGCAACCCCGCTTCTAGGGGCGATGGCTATCGGCCTGCTGGTGCTGCTTGCCGAGCGACTGGTGCGGCTCCTTGACTTCACTCTGGGAAAGAAGAACTCTTTCGCCATCGTCTTCGAGATGCTCGCCTATCTGGTGCCGCATTATCTTGGATTGGCCGTACCGGCCGCCCTGTTTCTCGGTCTCCTGTTCGGGTTCAACAAACTGTCGCGCAACAGCGAACTTGACGCATTCCTGGCATCGGGCGTCGGGCTGCATCAATTGGTGCGACCAGTCCTGATCCTGGCGACTATTCTCATGGTCGCCTCCTTTGCGATATTCGGGTGGCTGCAGCCGCATGCGCGCTATGCGTATCGTGCGGTCTTGTTCACCGTGAAGAATGTTGACATCTTCTACCTTGCCGAAGAAGGCGTGTTCATGCAGGCGGGGAAGCGAACCTTCATCCTGGACAAGCTGGAGCGCGGCACCAACAAGTTCGAGCGGATCTTCCTGTTTGAGGATATGGGGGCAAAGGGCAGTGAAACCGTCACGGCCCGGAGCGGCCAGCTGGTGGATGTCCCCGGGGAACCGCGTCCTGTGCTCCGCTTGCAGAATGGGCATCGACTCCGCGTCGAGGGCCAACCCGGGAAGGATCCCGCCAACCCCACGCCGCAGCAGGTGGTTGGCGACTTTCAGGTTGGGGAGACGCCGCTGGGAAGCGCCGCGGATCGGTTCTTCAGACCACGCGGTGAAGACGAGCGCGAATTGACCCTTGCGGAGCTGTTCAATCCGGCGACGGTCATACCGGCGGGGTCATCCAACGCAAAAATGCGGGCGGAACTTCATAAGCGGCTCGTCAATATCCTGTCCATCCCCATCCTGACCTTCCTAGCCGTGCCCTTCGCCCTAGGCCGGCGACGTGGCATGCGGGGCTATCGGTTCGGCGTCGCGCTGGTCATCCTCATCGCCTATCATGAAATCATCGAGCAGGGCGCCGTGATCGTTCAGGTGGACAAGGCATCGCCTTATCTGATGCTGTGGCTGCCGTTCGTCTTGCTCACGGTGTTCTCCGGTTACCGATATTACCGGGTCTGCTTCACCGTTCCGTCCGAGTGGCTCGAGCCGGTGATCGACCGCTTCAATGACTGGATTCGAGCCAACTTCCGACGACTCCGGCCGGCGAGGAGCCGATGATGCGGACTTTGGCATGGATGCTGACCCGGATGTTCACGCTCCGGTTCATGATGATCTTGATCGGCATCTCAGTGTTCGTTCTCACTCTGGATGTGATCACCTATGTTAATGACATCCTGGAGATCCCAGGCGCCACGATCTGGGCCGTTCCGCATTATGCGATGCTCCGTTTGCCGACCATCATGTCGAGCTTCATTGGCATAAGCGTGCTTTTGGCTGCGCTCCTTCTGCTCACGGAGATCAGCAATTCAAACGAGTTGGTGGCGATCTGGGGAGCCGGGGTCTCTCAAATGCGATTGATCGGCATGCTGACGCCCATTGCTCTCCTGATCGGTGCCTTCACCTTCGCCCTCAACAATTACGCGATCCCGAAGGCCGCGCCCATCCTGCATGACTGGGGCATTGGTGATTACGGAGAGAAGAAGCTTAAGGTGGGCGAAGGTGATCCAATCTGGATGCGATCGGGCCACGATATTCTTCGTGCGGTCGCAAGCAATCGACAGGCAACACAACTGTCGAACGTGATCATCTTCCGACGCGACCCTCAAGGCATTCTTCTGGAGCAAATCATGGCCGACAGCGCCATACTGGTGGATAGCCGCTGGGAGCTGCACAACGTCACCATGTATTATCAGGAGAACCTCCCCCCCAACCGCGTCGGTAGACTGATCTATAGCGGCCTGATGCGCCCTGCGGCAATGGGGACCCGATCGGGCGATCCAGAAGAGATGTCGTCCGGGGATCTCGAATATTTTATCGACAATAGCGGGTTCGGCATACGCCCAACTCAGGTTTACGAGACCTGGCTGATGAAGCGCTTTACTGGGATCATTACAGCACTGCTCATGATTGCCATCGCCATACCGCTTGCTGTCAGGTTCAAGCGCGGCGGAGGATTGGGGGTCATGTTCGCTATAGGTGTAGGGCTTGGATTTACATTCTTCATCCTGGACGGTTTGTCCGTCACGCTTGGTGAACTCGGGATGGTTCCGCCCTGGATGGCTGCGTGGATGCCGGCGCTGATCTTCGGCTCCATGGCTGGCATCATGATCAGCCGGGTGGAGTCGGTTTAGGTCCCTTTCCTCACGTCCCGAAGCGGGGTATGGAAGGACATCCTGAAATTAGAAGGCCGCAAGCTGCGCATGGTATCCTCTCCGCTTGCTTTAGACAGCTCCGCAGATCGCAAGCGGCCAGATATGCCACGGCAGGATCAGGGCAGCAGCCCTCTTCGTCAGACCCCGGTCCTGTGCTTCGTCGGTGATCCCGGGCCGCCCCTGTTCGGCCTTACGCTCACCGAGCGTCTCACACGCCAATTTGGGCGTGCTGGCATTACGGATATCGTCGTTGCCGACGCTCTGGGCGCCATTCGTCGGCCCGTCATCATGGTGCGTGCGGATGCGGTCATCGATCAGCCCCTCATACAGCTCCTCGTCCAACGTTGTGACTTCGTTCTTCTCGATGGCACGGACGACGCGGTGCCCCTCGCAGCCCATGTGAACGCCGAGCACGTGGCATCAGCTGCTTTTGTCCTCAGTCGCGGCAATCTGCATGCGTTGCCGGAGGCACTGGAGGCGGATGCGCCGGCTAACCTGCACATCGCCTTCTGGTCGGCGCTTCGGAAGCGGGAAACTCCGTATGCCATGCTGGTCGCTCCGGATAGCGCGCGGGCCGTCGAATGGCGCATGTTCATGGGGACGTATAAGGGGGCGACCGACATCGTCACAAAATTTGTCTGGCCACGGCCGGCTTATTGGGTGACCAGAGCGATCGCTCCATTCGACATCACGCCAAACATGGTCACGACCATCGCCGCAATGATGACGGTGGCAGCCTTCATGCTGTTCCTCGACGGCCAGTTCGCGTGGGGCCTTGCTGCAGCCTGGGCCATGACTTTTCTTGATACTGTGGACGGCAAACTTGCGCGTCTCACGATGACATCCTCCAAATGGGGCGACATCTTCGATCACGGCATTGACCTCATCCATCCGCCCTTCTGGTACATTGCGTGGGGATTTGGGTTGAGTGTGAGCGGGCATGCCTTGAGCGCACCCGCACTCACATGGACGTTGGTCCTCATCTTCGGCGGCTATGTCTTGCAGCGGATCATGGAGGGGATCGCGATCAAGGTGCTGAAGCTCGAGATCCACATTTGGCGCCCCATAGATACGCTCTTCAGGCAAGTGACCGCCCGACGTAACCCCAACCTCGTCCTTCTGACGGTCTCCGTGCTTTTCGGACGCCCCGACATCGGTCTCATTGCGGTGGCTGGCTGGACCATGATCTGTCTGGTCCTGCATGGTATCCAGCTTGTCCAAGCCCTGATTGCGCGCCGCAGTGGGCCCTTGACCTCTTGGATGCGCACTCCCGTCCCCGCCCGATGAGCGTCGGGCTCATCGTCAATCCAAAGGCGCGCCGCGCCAGCGCCAAGGGTCTGGCCTTGGCACATTTGGTCGCCGGCAAGCGCGATGTCCATGTGCGGGTCCTCGATTCATTTTCAGAACTCGACGCGGTCCTCCAGGATTTTTCCATCGGGCGGGTCGAAACGATTTTTGTCAGCTCCGGGGACGGCACAGTGCAGGCCATCCAGACTGCGCTTGGAGAGAGCTCCCCCTTTTCCGCTCTGCCCAGACTGGCATTGCTGCCGCATGGAACGACGAACATGAACGCCGCCGATGTCGGGCTCAATGGGCTCAGTCTCGAACGGATCGCTGCCTTGATGCAGGCGCCGGACCTGCTCAGACGCTGGCCGTCGATTCAAAAGAGGCATACGCTGCGGGTGGTTAATCCACGCCATCGGACACCGCAGCATGGTATGTTCTTCGGGACCGGTGCTCTCGCTCACGCGGCGTTGCAGACCCAGCGACAGCTCAATAACAGGGGAGTCGGCGGACACATCGCCCCCGCCGTTACGCTCATCCGTTCCATGTCGAAGCTCCTGTTCTCCAAACCCGCTCCGAATGACATCAGCAGAATCGATCGCCCCCATTCCCTCGACGTCTTCGGGGATGGCGAGCTCAAATGCTCCGGTGATCAGTTGTTGCTCCTGGCGACAACCCTTAGGAAGCTGGTGCTTGGATCGACGCCCTTCTGGGGCGGCAGGACGGCCCCTATCCGCACGACAGTCATCCCCTATCCGCCACCAAATATTTTACGCCACATCCTGCCGATCATGTATGGGAGCGAGGCGGCTGCCCGGCCAGAGGGATGCATCAGCTTCGGCTCCGCAGTGGTGGAGATCGAAACGCGCGCTCCATTCCTCATTGATGGAGAATTCTTCGACCCTCCATCCGAGGAACCGCTGAGGATCGAGACGGGCGTCGAATTCGAGTATCTCTGCCGGTAGCGAAAGGGCTCCAACTGTCCGAGGTTTAGGATCGAGGGTGATGACTTCCGCAAGGGCGACCGAACGACCGTCTGCGCTGTGCGAGCTGGTGAATGCCGCCGTTTCGCGGCCCGTGTCTCTGTCCATCCTGGCTCTGGGGGAGGCTGCACGCGCGCGCCATGGCGAAGGGGTTGAGGCAGTCCTTGCCTATGGTTCTTGCCTCCGAGGGATCGATCCGCGGGAGACCCTAGCCGATCTTTATGTCCTGACGTCGAGCTCCGCAGATGTCAGTCGCAGTGCGTTGAGCCGCCTTGGCTGTCGCCTGCTGCCTCCGAATGTCTATTACCTCGAGTTGCCGTTCGAGGGGCTGGAATTTCGAGCCAAATACGCGGTCCTGCCGCTCAGCCAATTCGAAGAGTGGGTCCAGCCCAAGACCGATAACCCCTATTTCTGGGCCCGGTTTTCCCAGCCCAGCGCGCTCCTCTGGACACGGGACGAGCCCGCGAGGGAGCGCGTCATCGCCGGCATCGCTTGCGCGATCACGACCATGGTGGGTGAAGCCCGGCGTCTCAGCCCCAGCGGTGATGCCCCCGCCGCTTGGGAAGCTGTGTTGCGGGAAACCTATGCAACAGAATTACGATCGGAAGGCGGAAGCCGGGGTCGCAGCATCATCGCTGCAGATAATGACTGGTATGAGCAGGTCTTCTCCGCCGCCGGAGCAAGCGCGCCGGCGAGAGGCGCAAACTGGGCCCGACGGCGGCGGCGGGGCAAACTTCTTGCGATGCTGCGCCTGCTCAAGGCAGCCTTCACGTTTCAAGGGGGTGCCGATTATCTCGCCTGGAAAATCGAGCGCCATTCCAGAGTGAAGGTCGACCTCAGTCCGTGGCAGCGGCGCCATCCGATCATCGCATCGCTTTGGCTTGTTCCGAAGCTCTATCGTCGCGGCGCCTTCCGCTAGTGTCAGGCGCCGACCGCGGCCAGTTGGGGCCGTGCGACCACTTCGGCGAACAAGGAAATTATGCGATCGATTTCCTCGCTGGTATGGGCGGCCGAGACGGAGCAGCGCAGCAGACAGATGCGGTTGGGCGTGCCCGGCGGCAGCGCGATGTTTACATAGACGCCCGCTTGCAGCAGGGCATGCCAC
This sequence comes from Rhodoligotrophos appendicifer, assembly GCF_007474605.1. Lineage (NCBI taxonomy): Bacteria > Pseudomonadati > Pseudomonadota > Alphaproteobacteria > Hyphomicrobiales > Rhodoligotrophaceae > Rhodoligotrophos > Rhodoligotrophos appendicifer. Next base: position 170,934 of record NZ_VHKL01000004.1, read on the forward strand.
ATGGCGATGGTGGAGGGTTCGTCAGGCCCCTTCACCGCGATCACCGGGCTCACTTGGTCACAACCCAGCTCGAGACCCAGATCGAGAAAGCCTTGGTACAGACGCTCCGAGTTACGTCGAAGGCGCTCGCGCCGCTGGGGCTCGGCCCTCAATACGCGTACCGCAGCCGTCGCCGTCGCCACGCTCGAAGGCGAGGAGGAGGCTGTGAACATATAAGGTCTTGAAGCGTAGCGGATCATATCGAACATAGGATGATCGCCGGCACCGAACCCGCCGATCGCGCCGACGCTCTTGGAGAAGGTGCCCACCACCACATCGACATCCGATTCGACGCCCGCTTCTTCCTGAAGCCCACGGCCATTTTCGCCAAGAACGCCGAAGGAATGGGCTTCGTCGACCATCAGCGTGAAGTCGTGGCGATGCTTGACTTCGACGAACTCCTTCAGCGGCGCTCGATCGCCGAGCATGGAGTAGATTCCCTCCAGCACGACCAGCCGTCCACCCTTGCCGTTCTCATCGCGGTCGGCGCGCGCCAGACGCTTGTCCAGGTCGTCGGGGTCATTATGACGGAAGCGCACCAGCTTGGCGCCAGAGAGGGTGCAGCCATCATAAATTGATGAATGGCTATCGGCATCGAGGAAGACGGTGTCGTTGGGACCCGCTAGCCCTGCGATCATTCCGAGATTGGCCTGGTAGCCGGTGGTAAAGGCGATGCAATGCTTGCGATTCAGGAATTCCGCCAGCTCCTGCTCGAGTTCCCGATGGATCCCATACGAGCCATTGGCAATGCGCGATCCGGTTGTCCCCGTCCCAAATTCGTCGAGAGCGGCCTTGCCGGCCTCGATGCACTCCTTCTCGAAGGTGACGCCCATATAGTTGTTCGTGCCCGCAAGGATGGTCTCGCGGCCGTTGATCAAGGCGCGGGTGGGCGAGAGCATCCGTTCCATGGTAATGCCCACGGCGTTGTCGCCGGCTGTGAGCGTCATCATATGGCCGTAGCGCGCCGCAACATCGCGATGCTTGTCGAACAGATCCGCCATGTCAGGCGCCCTCTTCCAAACGCTGCTGCACAACCATCGTCAGATCATCCAAGGTTCGTGTCTCCGATAGAAGATTGAGCGGAATATCGATGTCGTACTCGTCTTCGATCTCCATCACGAAATCCATCACAGCCACCGAGTCGATCGCGAGATCATTAGCGATGTCCGTACTCGGCTCGATCTCCAAGCCTTTCGTATTGAACGGCTCGATCAGCTGGCAGAGCTTCGCAAAGATCTGCTCCTTTGTCTCGCTCATGGTGGCCGTCTCCGTGGTTGGCATCCTCTTTGGCACCGTCTTACCTCGCGTTACCTCTCAGGACAACCAACCCTCCGCTCGATACCAGGCGAGCGTCTCGGAGAAGCCCCTGGCAAAGGGGACGTTCGGCGACCACTCGGTCAATTCGTCCAGCAGATCGTTCCGACAGACCCAGTCACGGTGATAGAGCTCCGCGACCTTGCCCGGCGTCAGCATGGGAACGGCTCCCGTGAGGCCGCTCCAGAAGCCCAGTCCAGCAGTTGCCGTCGAGAGCAACGGGCGAGGAATGAAGAGACAGCGCCCTGACTTTTCCCCGGTTGCCGCCACCTTGAGATCTTCCCAGCTGTACCCACCGCGTCTTCCGTCATCTAGTTCGACGATGCGCCCGTCGATGGAGGCATCAGCAATCAGATGGTCTATCGCGGATACCAGATCGACCACATGGATCAGCGACACTCGCGCATCATGATGTCCCGGAATAAGCGACAGTCGCCGCCGCAGCTGATCCACCAGCGGCAGGGTGCCGCGGTCGCCAGGACCATAGACCGCAGGAGGCCGCAAGATCACCCAGCGAGGCTCCGAGATACCAACGAGTGCCTGCTCGCCCCTATGTTTGCTTGCGCCGTAACTCGACAAATTCGGCTCACGTGCGGCCAAGGACGACAACAAGATAATCCTTCGAACCCCCGCGCGACGCGCCCTTTCAACCAACAAAACCGTCGCGGTCGAGTTCACAGCATCATATTCTGCGGCAGTCCGCGCCGTGATCAGGCCGGCACAGTGAACGAGAATTTCAGCGCCCGCACAGAGTTCGTCCAAGGCATCGCGATCAGCGAGATCTCCCGACACCACATGCACATCTTCCGGGGGCGGGCGCTTCCCGCCGCGCATGAGGAGGCGAAGATCGTGACCCCCTTCGCTAAGGCGAGCGACAAGGTGGGAACCGACGAAACCGCTCCCGCCCGTAACGGCGATTGTCGCGGTCACCCCTTCCCTATCGCGCTCAGCACTGGCTTATCTCGCTTATTCCGCAGCGACCGCACGAACCGGAACCGACACCCGGCCCGTCACGAAATCAGTCCCGCGAGAGATCTCGGCGATCTCGCCGGTCAAGTATTTCAACTTGGCTCCTGCGCGGGACAGCTTGCCGGAGGACGTGAATGGCAGGCTGCGCGGCGGAACGAGGACGATGGCGCCATCAACACCGACCGTCGTGCGCACGATGCCGGCAACTTCACGACGAAGAGCCTCCTGACTCGTAGCGTCTTGGTGGCGGCATTGGACCAGGACGATGATCTCATCTTCCCCTGCGGGGCCTTCCACCGAGAAGGCCGCAACATCGTCGGACCGTAGAGAGGGAAGCTGTTCGACCGCCCATTCAATATCCTGGGGCCAGATATTCCGGCCATTATGCAGGATCAAATCCTTGCTTCGGCCCGTGATGACGATCTCGCCGTCCAGCCAGTAGCCCATATCGCCCGTGGACATCCAGCCATTGCGATCAATGACAGCGGCGGTTGCATCCTCGTTACGGAAATAACCACTCATCATGCTGCCGCCGCGCACGCGGATATGGCCAATCTGGCGCTCGCCTAGGATGATCCCCTCGTCGTCGCAGACCTCCACTTCGTAACCGGGAAGGGGCTTACCACATACGACGAAGGCGCGTGTCTGAACCGTGGCGCTGACATTCTGCGCATCGACCGGGACGGCGCGCCGCGACTGCTTATAGTGAGCGGTGTCGATCACATCCACACGGATCGGCACAGTGCAGTCGGAGATCGCGATCGCCAGAGTGGTCTCGGCCATCCCATAGCTCGGCGAGAAAGCGCGGGCATCGAAACCCGCCACTTCGAGCTTCTCGGCAAAGAATTCAAGAATATCGGAGCGGACCATATCGCCGCCAATTCCGGCAATTCTCCATGAGGACAGGTCGAGTTCGACCGCCTGACCATTGATCCGACGTGCCGCAAGATCATAGCCAAAGCTCGGACTGAACGAGATGGTGGAGCGGTTCTCCGACATCAGTTGCAGCCACAAAGCCGGACGGCGGGCGAAGGAGGGTGTCGCCAGATAATCGACAGTCACCTGGCTCGCCATGGGCGTCAGGCAGAAACCGACGAGGCCCATATCGTGGTAGAGCGGTAGCCAGGAGAAGGCTCGATCCGCCGAGGTGATCTGCATCCCATGCACCACAGTGGTGCGGATGTTGTTCATGATCGCAGCCTGGCTGATCAACACGCCTTTGGGATGCGACGTCGAGCCGGAGGAATATTGAATGTAAGCATCCTCGTGGGCCGCAAAGGGTTGCAATTCCCCTTCGAAGGGCGCCAAGGCCGCTAACTCGTTGTGGCTCAGGACGATCTCGGTGCCCGCGCGCTCGCCGGCCTCACGCAGATACGCCAGGAGGGGCTCCGGGGCGATCGCAGCCGTTGCCGCTGCGCTGTTCAGCATGCCCGTGACGCGGTCCACATAGGCATCCCGACCGCCAATATACATCGTGTAAGGCATTGGGCAGGGGATCAGGCCCGCATATTGGCAACCGTAAAAGACGCTCACGAAATCCGGCGTCGTCTCGGCTACAACCGCGACCCTATCGCCCCGCTTCAGTCCGAGAGACAGGAGACGGCGCGCGACAGCGATGGCGCGCTGACGGAGCCGGGAATAAGGAAGGGCATGTTCGATCTGGCCGCGCGGCGAGTAAAAGTTAAAGCCTGTCACCCCACGAGCCGCGTAATCGAGCGCATCCGCGAGGGTCGGGAACTCTCCCTTCTTCTGCGGAAGATCATGGTTCGAACGAGGCGTTGGTTTCGTCAGATCGCGCGTCTCGTTCGCGCCGTTCGCCAATTCCCCCACAAGTCCCCCATTCATCGTCACATCGTCTGCGATCTTCAGCACTGTCCGATTCCCGCCCAATGTGCGCCGCCATGGTCCCGTGCGGCATCCCAAACTCAAGACCCACAAGCTATTCGCATCACCACGCTATTTCCCAAGTTCCCGCACGCTTGTGTAGCGCCTGAGAGCCTTGCAGACTTAACCTTAAGGGAGTGCAAACAACCCGAAGCCCGTACCTTTAAAAACCCCGTATCCCATAGGTACCAAGCAGGGGAATCTTCACCAAATCAAAAGGTGTTTCAAAATGTTTCGGTTAGATGACCGGGCAATGAGAATTCGCTCACAAGTGAGCAAATCCGCCGATCACACTGAAAATCAACAGTAAAATTGCACCAGCAGCAAACCCACAAATCCACGAAGCAGCCAGCATGAGAGCAGAATAACGACCACCGTTCCTGAGCCGGTCGCGCTTCACCACCAGTTTTCGTTCGCGATCGACGATTCGGTGCGCCATGTATTCGGTCACACGTTCAACCATTGCAGCACGGTCGCGCGTCTCCAGCACTGTCTCGCGGCTGTCCTGAGTTTCCTGGATGAAGCGGAAGCTGCGCGGGTCCGGCTCCATGACAACATAGGCGGTGCCGTCAACCCACAGGCGCGGAGGTTCACCCTGCGTCACGGTCAGGTCAAAGAGAATGCGTGCTTCCGTATCCTGATCTGCAATCGCAACCAAATCGCCCTGCAGGTTGGCAAGTCGCAACTGCTTGGCATCCCGAATGTCGAAGATCGCATCCAGATGCTCTGCCTGCGCAAGACGCGCCTGACGGACCGCCGCATTCAGGCGCCTGTCCTCAGATAAAGGCTGCATGCCCGCCATCCCATGACCTATGCTTGTCAGAAGCCTGTTTCACTATCGCACCAATTTTGCCGAACCGCGACAGATGAACGGCTGACGATGACGACTGCCGCATATCGGACAATTGTTAAGAGATCCTCCTTGCAATTCAAATCGGCAAGAACAGATCAACAGCCTTATACGATGAAGCTCCAGGTGAAATTATGCACAGCGGATGATAAAGTCAGTATCCTCACGAAAATTTCCTCCGAGATCTGATTTTTGTTTTCCACATTGTTAAATACCCGCCTCGACTTTTGCTAAAATTTTCCTATCCTCCTGAACACTTGCACGAGTGATCTCAGCCCGTGAGGCGAGATCCGGGTGACCGGCGGGGGCTGGTTTCATGGCGGAAGACAGAAGACACGGCCCTTTCACGGGTGCCGTGATCCTATTCGGGCTGACTGGCGCCTTGACGCACCAAACTGTGCCGGCCCGTGCGGAAGAAATTACCGCAGCAGCGAAGGAGGACAAAATCGGGGAATACTATTCCTTAAGCGGCCTCGGCGGCAGCGGAACCGGTCTTTTTGCCTATCAAGGCATCATTGCGCTGCCCATGGGCAGCTATGGCGAGAGTGGACCCGTGTTCCGCGCCTGGGGAAAAACCTTTGCCTTCGAATACAAGACCGACCTCATCGATCCCGAGGTGGTGCTGCCCCCCGTTAAGGGCGTCGACATCTCAGCACAAGCCTATGGGATCGAGTTGGAGGCAGGCTACCAGTTCGCCCGAGAAGACTGGCGGCTCGCGCTGTTCATCGGCGGCTCTTACCGTTATTATAATCTCTCTCCTGATGATCCCCGCTCAAAGCTCGCCGGCCATCACTACGACATCAAGGTCGCCGTGGATGGGCAATTTGAACTGCCCGGCCAGTGGGGCGTGGGGTTCAATGGCAGCTATGTGACCGGGGTCGAGGAATACTGGGTACAGATGCGACCGCACTATCGGACCCAATCCTATACGGAATTCGGGGTCGATACGGCAGCCTTCGGCGGCGACGACTATAATTATGCTCGGGCCGGCCTGTATATGGCCGGGTTGGATCTCACTCAATGGGGGGCTGAAGCCACTTATTTAAGCGGTGAAGGCGGCGGCCAGATCGATCTCGACCTCAATACTCTCTCGGCTTACGGAGCAATCCATGTCGGGGTCAAGTTTTGAAGAACCTCACCTCATTGCTTCCAGTCCATTGCCGGCATCAGGCCTGCTGCCACAAGGCTTTCAGGGCCGCGATACCGGAGAGACCCTTCGAAAGCCAGTGAGAGGTTGGGCCTCAACTTGAGCACTTCGAGATAATGTCGATATTCCTTCGAGCCGAGCCAGTGCTCGCCATGGCTCACCGCCGCGACGGCGCGATCATGAAAGTCGGAGAGAAACTTGAAATGCAGTAGGCAACCACGGTCGGCCAAGAAATTCTGCTCATAGGGATAGGCAAGGTGAGCGTTGGGATACAACGTTTCAGATCCCCACCGCATGAGCGGTGTCTTGGCCAAAAGGCCATAGAACGGCCGGCCCGGGAGGGAAAAGACCCTCGCCCGTGGACCGCCGAGATAGTCCACGCATTTCCGTCGGGCACAGGGATCGCGAAGGGCAGTTTCGTCGCGGCGATAGAAGCCATCGAAAAGCGGGCACGTATCGATCAAGCGGCCGCCTGCCGCCAGGTGGGTCGTCGCCAAGGGCTGGTCGCCGTACATATCCAACATCAAAGCCGGCAGTGCGGTTGACCCCTTCTTCTCCAACCGCTCGGCAAGCCGCATCAGATCGAACTCTCCGCAGCGGTCATACACAAGCAGTTCATCGATGTCGGCAACCAGATACCAGCGCCCGAGCCCGGTCGACTGGATACACCACATCACCCAGTCGGTGCCGAAGGCCGAGCCAGCATAGCTGCCATGTGCCGTGTACAATTCCACGTCCGGTTCAGCCAATGCCAGCTCGCGGCTGCCATCGCGAGAGAGATTATCGATCAGGATAAATCGGTCGACGCCGAGCTCACGGTAGTGGCGCAAGAAGTCTGGCAGACGGATCGACTCGTCGCGCATGCAGGCCACAACAATAATGGCGTGGGCCGAGGCGGGAGGCAGACGCCGGACCGCAACGAGCTCCGATCCAGCGCGCCGGATGGCAAGCCGCTTCGCCCTTCTATGCCAATGCGCAACCGGCCAGGTGTAACGAGCAGCGAGCTTGATACGCTTGACCATCGACCTCGGCCGCCGGACCAAGGGGGCCGGTCCTAACTCCGCGTCGACCATGCAACACTCCCTCCATGCAAACAGCACAGAGGTACACCAAGTCATTTTTCCCGCAAAGAGAGCATTTTGTCGAAAAGCACGCTAAAGCCGCATTCTTTGGGTTCAAGATGCCTGCTGGGGTGACAGGTTGAGCCGGATATGCAGCTCGCGCAATTGCTTCGGCGTCGCCTCGGAGGGAGCGCCCATAAGCAGGTCCTCTGCCTTCTGGTTCATGGGGAAGACCACAACCTCACGCAAATTCTCTTCACCACAGAGCAGCATCACCATGCGGTCGATGCCGGGAGCGATGCCACCGTGGGGCGGGGCACCATATTGGAGCGCTCGCAGCATTCCGCCGAACTTCGATTCCAACACTGACTGATCATAGCCGGCGATTTCGAAGGCCCTGCGCATGATCTCCGGCTTGTGATTCCGGATAGCCCCGGAAGAAAGTTCGATTCCATTGCAGACCACGTCATATTGGTAGGCGTTGATGGTGAGGGGATCCTTCGTCTCCAGCGCCTCAAGCTCGCCCTGCGGCATTGAGAAAGGATTGTGGGAGAAATCCACCCGCTTCTCCTCGTCATTCCATTCGAACATCGGAAAATCGACGATCCAACAGAAGGCAAAACGGTCCTCGTCAACGAGCCCAAGGTCACGGGCCACCTTGTTGCGCGCAAGGCCCGCAAAGGCGGCAAAGGTCTTCGGCTTACCGGCGACGAAGAAGGCCGCATCGCCTGCAGCGAGGCCGAGCTGCGAGGCTATGGCGGCGGTGCGCTCGGGTCCGATATTCTTCGCTACCGGTCCTGCTCCACCCTCCTCCTCATCACGCCAGAAGATGTATCCGAGGCCGGGCTGTCCCTCTCCTTGGGCCCAGGCGTTCATACGGTCGCAAAACGCGCGGCTACCACCACTCTTAGCCGGAATCGCCCAGATCTCCGTCTCCTTGTCGGCGGCAATCATGTTGGCGAAGACCTTGAAGCCTGAGCCCGCGAATTGCTCCGTCACCGATTGCATCTCAATGGGGTTCCGCAAGTCCGGCTTGTCAGATCCGTATTTCCGGATCGCCTCAGCATAGGGGATGCGCGGGAAGACCTCCGTCACTGGCCTGCCGTCCCCAAATTCCACGAAGAGCTCCCGCAGAACCGGCTCGACTGCCTGAAACACATCCTCCTGGGTGACGAAGCTCATCTCGATATCGAGCTGATAGAACTCTCCCGGGCTACGGTCGGCCCGGGCATCCTCATCACGGAAGCATGGTGCGATCTGAAAATAGCGGTCGAAACCCGCAATCATCAACAACTGCTTGAACTGCTGAGGGGCCTGGGGCAGTGCATAAAACTTCCCCGGATGAAGCCTCGACGGGACCAGGAAATCGCGCGCTCCCTCTGGGCTCGACGCCGTCAGGATCGGCGTTTGGAATTCGGCGAAGCCGCCGTCGTTCATGCGTTTGCGGATCCAGGATATGATCTGCCCGCGACGCACGATGTTGCGGTGCAGCCGCTCGCGCCGCAAATCAAGGAAGCGGTATCGGAGGCGCGTCTCCTCAGGATATTCTGCATCGCCAAAGACCGGCAAGGGCAAGTCGTCCGCCTTCGACAAGACTTCTATGGCATTGGCAAAGACCTCAACCGCTCCGGTGGCAATCGCGGCATTCTTTGTCTCGCCCGGGCGCTCGCGGACGACGCCGTCAACGCGAATGACCCATTCGGCACGCAACGTCTCGGCCTGGGCAAAGGCCGGGGAATCCGGATCGGCCACGATCTGGGTGATGCCGTAATGGTCGCGAAGGTCGATAAACAGGAGGCCGCCGTGGTCGCGAATGCGATGAACCCAGCCGGAGAGACGGGCCTCGGCGCCGATATCGGTCTGACGAAGAGCGCCGCAAGTGTGGCTTCGGTAAAGGTGCATAATTGGGTCCGTCTAGCAAAACCTCGGCAGGCGGATGAGGCCCACTTCCCGGGCAAAAGGCCATGTTCGGCGCGGAAAAGGGCATGCCCCCCTGGCTTTGTCAAGGCGGATGAACCTCGTGCTTCTGGCTGGCCATTCCGTGTAAAAGCTTGAACAGACGACAGACTCGCCGCATCTTACACAAACTCATGGAAATCATCTCAACAACAGAACAACTGAACGCCGTCTGCGCTGACTTGGCGACCGACGCGTTCGTCACGGTTGACACCGAGTTCATGCGCGAGACCACGTTCTGGCCTCAGCTCTGTCTCATCCAGATCGCCGGCGCTGAGAGAGCGGTCATTATCGATCCGCTGGCCCCTGGTCTCGACCTGGCGCCGTTCTTCAACCTGATGAACGATGCTAAGATATTGAAGGTATTTCATGCTGCTCGGCAGGACATCGAGATCGTCGTCCACCGCGCCGGGATCGTGCCGCATCCTGTCTTTGACACACAGGTTGCTGCCATGGTCTGCGGCTTCGGCGAACAGGTAGGCTACGAAAGCATCGTTCGCAAACTTGCGGGCGCAACCATCGATAAGAGCTCTCGGTTCACCGATTGGAGCCGCCGCCCGCTGACCGACAAGCAGCTCCGTTACGCGCTGGCGGACGTCACCCACCTGAGGCAGGTTTACAGTCGGCTTAAGACCGAGCTCGACAAATCGGGCCGCGAATCCTGGCTTGAAGAGGAAATGGCGACTCTCACTTCGCCGGATACTTATAGAACAGATCCGAAGGAAGCCTGGCGCCGCCTGAAATTCCGCGCACGTGACAAGAAATCCCTGGCGGTCTTTATCGAGGTTGCAGCGTGGCGCGAACGCGAGGCACAGGAGCGAAACGTGCCCCGCAGCCGTATCCTCAAAGACGACGTCTTGGCGGAGATCGCCGTCCATGCTCCGAAAAGCAGCGAGGACCTTAAGATGCTGCGCGCCGTGCCGCGCGGTTTCTCGGATAGCAAGATGGGCGCCGAGGTGGTGTCAGCCGTCGCCCGAGGGCTGAAGGCCGACCTCTCGCTTATGCCCCGACTCGAGGATGTGCCTTTCCGCGAGAATGGCGGTGCTCTGGGCGATATCCTGCGCTTGGCGCTAAAGGTCATCTCGCAATCGGAGGGCGTCGCTCCAAAGCTGATCGCGTCCAGCAGCGACCTTGATGCCATCGCAGCCAATGACGACGCCGATGTCCCCGCCCTGCACGGCTGGCGTCGAGACCTGTTCGGAAATGTCGCCCTCGGCATCAAGCGCGGACAGTTGAGCATCGTCTATGAGGCGGGAGAGGTTCGAATCATCGGTCGCAATCGCGCTACCGCACGCCGCGCGCTGGAAACCGCCACCACGACTCCCTAGGGGGCCCGTCAGTCCGTTAGCTTTGCGTGAGGAGCGGGTTTCTTGAGCCATATGGACACCAGCGGCATAGCGAGGCTCATCATCAGGAATCGGAATATCTGGTGGACGCCCACATAGGCAGGGTCAGCGCCCAATGCAAAGGCCATGATCGTCATGGCGTCCAGCCCGCCGGGTGCGAAGGCGAGAAGCGTATCGGGATAGGGTAAATCCGCCATCCAAGATACCGTCACCGCTCCTGCCACGGCTATCCCCGAGGCCAGAAGACATCCTTTGATGCCGGCACCTGCGGACTCGACCAGCATCTTCGGATGGATCCCGGAGAAACGGGCGCCAATATAGGCACCGAGGAGGACGTAAGTCGGGATCATGATCCAAGATGGCAGGCTCCCTTCGACCACCCCTCCGAGGTGCAACGCAATATTACTCGCCGCTGCGCCAAGGAGCATGCCCGCGGGAACTCGCAACTTCTGAAAAAGAAAACCTCCAGCGGCGCCCACAGCAAAGACTATGACGAGGTCGCGCACAGAGTGGACCGGTGCGGGCATTTTCGCACCGCCGGAGGATTGCAGGCCCAATGCAGTCACTGCAACAGGGAGAAGTGCAACCAGAAAGGCGAGACGTACGCATTGAACGATGGTGACCTTGAGAACATCAGCCTTGTATTCGACGGCAAAGATAACGACCGTGCTGAGGGCGCCGGGCACCGATGCGAAGAAACAGGTCCGACGATCCCAGCCATAGGCCCAGCGATAATAGAATTGCAGCACCAGGGTCACAGCACACATGGTCACGGTAAGGATTGCGAGACTCGCCGGCCAGGTCTTCATCAGGGACAGGGTATGCCAGTCCACGCTGGATCCGATCGAAAGGCCCAGTATGATAAACACTGCAGTGCCGGCAGCCTTGGGTACATAGGCGCGGATGCCTGCTAGGCACAGCACCATCGTTGCCAGCATAGAGCCCCCCAGCCAGGGGGATGGAAGTCCGATAATGTAGAAGCCAGCGCCGCCCATTGTTGCAGCGGCGAATGTCAAGACGATCAGGGCAGCTCTTGTCTTGAACCAGGGCTTCGATCGGGCGTTACCCACAGGACTTGATCAAGGGCTTAGCAGCTCCGCCTGCCAAATTCGTTCGACATAGTCCCGGATCGACCGATCGCTCGAGAAAATGCCGGATCCGGAGATATTTCTCGCGGCTTTGGTTGACCAGGCTGATGGGTCGCGCCAGGCATGATCGACGCGGGCCTGCGCCGTCCAATAGGAGTCGAAATCGGCCAGTAGGAGAAAATGGTCATTGCCATCGAGGAGACTGTCGACGATGGGCCAAAAGCAGGCCGGATCGGAGTTGAATTCACCTGCTCCAATCTGATCGATTGCTTCCTGCAGGCGGTGGTTCGTCCTATAGATCTCGCGCGAGGAATAGGTACCGCTCGCCCTGAGGGCCGCAACCTCCTCTACCGTCATGCCGAAGATGAAGATGTCGTCTGGGCCGACCGCTTCAGCGATTTCGACATTGGCGCCGTCGGCGGTCCCAATGGTCACGGCTCCGTTCAGCGCAAGCTTCATGTTGCCGGTGCCCGACGCCTCGGTGCCTGCCAAAGAGATCTGCTCCGACAGATCCGCGGCCGGAATGATGCGCTCGGCAAGAGAGACATTGTAGTCGGGCAGGAAGACCAGCTTCAATCGGTCGGACGTCAGCGGATCGGCGTTGATGCGCCTGCCGATGTCATGGGCGAGCTTGATGATCAACTTGGCCATGTGATAGGCGGAGGCTGCCTTCCCTGCCATGACGACGGTGCGCGGCACCCAGTCCTTCTCCGGTTCCGCCCGAATTGCATTCCATCGCGCCACCACACCAATCAAGTTGAGCAGCTGGCGCTTGTATTCGTGGATCCGCTTGACCTGCACATCGAACATGGAGGCAGGATCAACGTGCACGCCCAGGCGATCGTGGATCAAATTTGCCAGGGCAAGTTTGTTGGCCTGCTTGATATCCCGTAGGCGCGCACAAAAATCCACATCAGTCGAAAAGGCTTCCAGCTGTGAGAGCCTCGCCAGATCGCTTCGCCAGGTGGAACCGATCTTCTCGTCGATCAAGGCCGACAGCGCATGATTAGCCTGGGCGAGCCATCGCCTTGGAGTGATCCCGTTGGTCACGTTATCGAAGCGGTCCGGATAGATCGACGCGAATTGGGGAAACAGCTGCTCACGGACGAGGCGGCTGTGGAGCTTGGACACCCCGTTCACCTTCCGGCTCGCCAGCACCGACATGCGGCCCATATTGATCTGCGGGTGATCTCCCCCGGTGATCAGGGAGACCTCGCCGTCGCGGTCCTGATTCTCGCCGTGGAGCTCACGCAACCCGCTCAGAAAGCGCTGATTGATCTCTTCGATGATCTGCAGATGGCGCGGCAGGAGTCGGGCCATCATTTCGCTCGGCCAGACCTCTAGGGCCTCGGGCATCAAAGTGTGATTGGTATAGGAGAAGATCGCCGTCGCCAGATCCCAGGCGGCGTTCCATTCGACCTCGTGCTCGTCCACCAGCTGCCGCATGAATTCTGCCGGTGCCAAGGCGGGGTGCGTGTCGTTAAGATGGATGGCTGCTTTTTGCGGCAGCAGCGCCCAGTCATCATAATCCTCGCGAAAGCGACGGATAATATCCTGTATGGAGGCTGAGACAAAGAAATGCTCCTGGCGGAGACGCAGCTCACGGCCCTCCAGGGTGCTGTCGTCGGGATACAGGACGCGGACGACCGTCTTGGCACGAACGCGGGGCGCCAAGGCCTGTGCATAGTCGCCCCGATTGAAGGCTGCCAAGTCCATTGCTTGGACCGGCTTGGCGCTCCATAGGCGAAGGGTGTCAACGGCGCTGTGACCATGGCCCGGGACCAGAGTGTCATAGGCGATTGCGAACAGGTTCTCGGTATCGATCCAACTGGCCCGTTCACCGTGATGCTCGACACGACCTCCCAAACGGATCAGATACTGCCGTTCCGGGCGCAACATTTCCCACGGATTCGAGTCCGAGAGCCAGTCATCCGGCCGCTCAACCTGCCAACCATCCGCGATCTCCTGACGAAACATCCCAAATTCATAACGGATGCCGTAGCCGATGGCCGGAAGCCCGAGACACGCCATGGAGTCCATGAAGCAGGCGGCTAGTCGGCCCAGGCCGCCATTGCCCAGAGCCGGCGTCGCCTCAAGACCCAAAAGATCATTGAGATCCACACCGCATTCGGCCAGGGCCTGCCGGCATTCCCCGAGAAGACCCGTCGACATCAGTGCGTTCTCAAGATCGCGCGCCAGCAGGAACTCCATTGACAGATAGGAGACCTGCTTCAACCCCTCTTCATGCACGCGCCTGTTGGTCTCGTGCCAGCGCTCCACAAGGATCTCGCGGAGGGTAACGGCGGTCGCCTGAAACCAGTCCCGCTGGGTTGCCGTCTCAGGAGCGACGCCGAGGCCCAACACCAAACGGGCGAGGAGCGCCTCCTTCAACTTTGCCTCTGATGGTCGTGTCTCGTGGAAATTCATCATTGCCTCAAATAGGCTGCCGAACACCGGCATCTAATTCAAATGCTGATTGATCGAGAGCGACCCGCGCACAGGAGCGTCAATTTCCCTGCCGGCCCAAAATAGCCCTGGATGATAGCCGGTTCAATGACCAAGGGCCATCTATGGCCAATCGGCAACAGATCGGGGTGCCGCCCCCCCGATTTGCCCGCCGCCTCATTGTCGCCGCATCCCCCCTGTTCACAGGAAGACGAAAGCGCCGTCGGGCGGGGAGCTCGTCTCGGACTGCGGATTTTCGGGGATTCACACGGGGCGAAAGCCCAACAATCAAAGGATCATGGTTTGAGGAAAGCAGCCCTCACCGTCTTGACGGGTGCCGTCTGTTGCACGTTTCTCCTGGCACCAAAAGATTTTGCCCAAGCCTCGACCCGGCTCGAAGGGGTCGCTTCCTACTATGCCCATGGCAAGTACACGGCAAATGGCGAGCGGTTCAATCCAAGGGGCCTTACGGCCGCCCACCGTTCCCTGCCGTTCGGCACTAAGGTGCGCGTCACTCACAAAAAGACCGGCCGTTCTGTCATCGTCCGCATCAACGATCGGGGGCCCTTCTCTAAGCGGCGCGTGATCGACGTCTCGCGCGGCGCCGCTGAAGCGCTCGGCCTTATCCGCGCCGGGGTTGGCCGGGTCTATGTGGAAGTGGTCGACTAGCGAGCACGCCGACCGAACGCAAAGTTTCAAGCCCCGCAGGCCCGCCGCGGGGCTTTTTCTTTAGCCTCTTCGAGAGTCTTTGTCCCATCCAGACCTGAGGGGTCCTGATTTCTCTTGCACAAGTCCGTGGCGCCCGTGGCTTGGCGCGGCTCAATCAAAGAAAAAGGGCCGGTCACGATGACCGGCCCTTTAAGCTTTTCTGCGTCGATCTTCTTAGAAGAAGAACCAGGCACCGAACTGAGCGCGCACAGCGTCGTCCGTCTTGGTGCCAACCTTGAAGGGAGCCGCCAGTGATGACTGGTCAACCGTCCGCTGACGCTGGCCCCACATCACTTCCCAACCCAGGCGAAGCTGCTGGACCGGCTGCCAGATGATGTTGGCGTGAGCCGACATCACGTCGCCGTTGCGGTTCGCTCCGTTGCCGCCCAGGAACTCGGCGTCCTCAGCTGCATTGATGAAGTCCGAGCGCTTCTGATCCGTCCAGCCCCAACCGAAGTTCAGGGAGGTGGTGTCCGTGACGTTGAAGATCAGGCCGGCGAAGATACCCAGCGCCTGGATGGTATGGATGTCGCCGGTCGCGTCGACATAGGCACCACCGTTGGCACCGAAGGCATAGTTACCGATACCATCGCCATACTGGACCGAGGTGGTAAGGGTCGCGATATCAGCCAGGTTGATGTTGGCTGCACCCTGGATCGCCCAGCCGAGCTTCGTATCGGAGTTGAACGGCCCGACGACGGGGCTTCCCGCTCCCACATCGCCATCCAGGTGATACGTACGCAGACCACCAGAGACCAAGAACTTGTGGCCGCCGGGAGCGTCATACTGGAAGCGCGCCGTGAAGTCCGGGATATTGGCCGAGCTCTGACCAAAGGCGTTCAGCAGCTGGCCTTCCTGAGGAGCTTCGGCTGCGACGCCGAACTGCATCGGACCGTCATGCCACTGCAGGCGAACCTGTGCCGCACGAGATGTACCAATCAGACCGACGTCACCGTTGAAGTCCACCGTCGTGATGCCGGTGAAGACCGACATGTAGTTACGCCAGGTTTGACCGGCGCCGAACGTCCAGTTCGGGGTGACATCCCACTCGCCCCAAGCATGACGGAGACGGAAATCGGTACCACCGAAGGAGCCACCCGAGAAGAAGTCACCTTCGATCAAGGTACGAACCTGGCCAACCGCCGTGTCAGACTTCGACTTGATGTTGAAGCGCGACTGACGGGCATGCAGGCGAACGTGATCCTGGTCCTTCTGGCCATCGATCGCCGTGTAGCTGAAGAAGTCGCCCAGATCCTGGTCGAAATCATAGATCACGTCGCCCTTAACGTAACCGGCGATGGTGACTTCATGAACAGGAGCTGGCATATCGGCCGTCGGAGTGATCGCGACGGTGAATCCCCCCGCCGTCGGCATCTCGTCGCCCGCACGGTTGGTATTCCAGTCGGCCGTAGCCTCGGTTCCGCGCTGGAATGTGATCCAGCTTGCGCCTTCCGGCATGGCCGGAGCCGCCGGACGTGCTTCCAGTTGATTGACCTGCGACTGAAGCGCCTCAAGCTGGGCCTTCAGAGCACTCAATTCGTCGGCCTGTGCACCAGCGCTCATTACTGTGAGCGCTACTCCCCCGAGAAGCGCACGGCTGAGCCAGTGAAAGTTCATAAGCGTTCCCCTATCTCTCTCGTAAGTAACTTGCTGCACTATTGCGAAGCATCGCCTCCTACACAAGAGAACAAACACGCCAATGGGAGATCCAAGCTCGGTTTTCGACTGGTGTGGCGGGATTACCACATTGCCTGGGATGGCCTGCCGCGTTTGTGAATGCATGGCATTTCCGTGCTCAATCCGTGGCTTCAGAACCGTTGAATTCCTTTCTCTGGAGCCACATTTGCGCTAGGGAACAGGCAGTGAAGGGCTGGTTATGATTTCGACGCTGGATACAGGTTTCTGGAACGGCCTTCTTGGCCGATCAAAGAAGAAGTCCGTCGAGATTTTACCTGAAGGACTGCGGATCTACGCGGTTGGGGACATCCATGGATGTTATCACTTACTCGAAGATCTGTGGCTACGGATGCGCGCGGATGCGGAAGCCCGGCCTGCGCCCGAGCTGGTTGAGATCTATCTCGGGGACTATGTCGATCGCGGCCCATCGTCCAACGGCGTCATCGAATCACTCTGTAAACCCGCGCCGGAAGGTTGGGAGCGGGTGTGCCTGCGCGGCAATCACGAAGAGCTCATGCTCGGCTTCATTGAAAATCCTGCCAGCCTCGAACTTTGGCGGAGCGCAGGGGCCTTGGAGACGCTGGCATCCTATGCCGTCGACGTCACCCGCTCCCGCGATCCCGCTCAGGCAGAGGCAATCGCAGCGGACTTCTCCAGCAAACTCCCGCCCCATCACTTAGAGTTTCTCCGTGACCTCCCAGTTTACGTCAGTATTGGGCAGTATTTCTTCGTACATGCAGGCGTTAAGCCGGGAGTGCCTTTAGATCGCCAGCGGCAGCAGGAAATGCTGTGGATCCGCGACGCGTTTCTTCAAAGCGAGGCCGATTTCGGCAAGATCATCGTCCATGGCCATACGCCTGTGGAGCAGCCGGAATATCGAAAGAACCGAATCAATGTCGATACCGGAGCCTATCTCACGGGCCGCTTGACCTGCGTCGTGCTCGAAGGTGATTCGGTTCGCTTCCTGTAGCCGCAGAGTTCAGGGCTTGTGCGCCCTCTCCCCTGCCCTCAGTAGCGATTCGTGCCGGTGCCGGCGCGGAAGGACCGGTCTATGGCCTCAATGACGGCCGCTGCATGATCCTCTGGATCCCCGATGCCGCCATGGATGATAATCTCGGCCTTCTCAGGCGCCTCGTAGGGCGAATCAATTCCGGTGAAATTGGCGATCGCGCCAGCCCGGGCCTTGGCGTAAAGGCCCTTGGGATCGCGCTGCTCGCAGATTTCGATGGGTGTGTCGACATAGACCTCGAGAAAGGGCACGTCGCCAGCGATCTCGCGGGCCATACGGCGCTCGCGCCGGAACGGAGAGATGAAGGATACAAGCACGATCAGACCGGCTTCGGCCATGAGACGCGCCACCTCCGCCACCCGGCGGATATTCTCCACGCGGTCGGCATCGGTGAATCCGAGGTCGCGGTTCAGCCCGTGGCGGACATTGTCGCCGTCGAGCACATAGAGGTGCTTGCCCTCGGCATAGAGCCGCTTTTCCACCAAATTGGCGATGGTAGACTTCCCAGAGCCGGACAGGCCGGTAAACCACAATATCGCCGGTGACTGTCGTTTTTGCCCAGCTCGAGCAGCGCGGTCGATATCGAAGGACTGCCATGCGATGTTCGTCGCCCGCCGAAGGGCGAAGTCGATCATGCCCGCGCCGACCGTCGCATTGCTGATTCGGTCGACAAGGATGAAAGAACCGGTGGTCCGGTTCTCGGCGTAAGGGTCGAATGCGATTGGCCGGTCGGTAGCGATGTTCACGACGCCGACGCCGTTCAGGGCCAAAGTTTTGGCGGCGGCACGCTCCAGCGTGTTCACGTCAACACGATGCTTGAGCTCCGTCACGGATGCCGGCACCCGATCGTGGCCGATCTCTAAGATATATGAGCGACCAGGGATCATTTCATCCTCGGCCATCCAAACGAGATGAGCCTGCAGCTGGTCGGCCAGGGCCGGAAGCGCCGTCTCATGAGCGAGCATGTCGCCACGGGAAACATCGATCTCATCAGCGAGCTCGATGGTCACCGCATCGCCCGCCTGCGCGCGATGGAGATCGCCATCAAAGGTCGCAATCCGGCGGACGCGGCTCGCGGTTCGCGACCGGGTGACCATCAGCGTGTCGCCGACAGTCACGGTCCCGGCGGCGATGGTCCCCGAAAAGCCCCGGAAATCGAGATCAGGCCTGTTCACCCACTGCACCGGAAAGCGCAAGGGCTGGACGGCGGCGCGTTCGCGCTCATCATCGACGATTACGGTTTCGAGAAAATCCAGAAGCGCAGGTCCGTCATACCAAGCCATCCGGCTGGAGGAACTGGCGATGTTGTCGCCCATCAGGGCGGAGACGGGAATCAATTGCACATTGGGGAGGCCGATCTCGGCGGCGAAGGCCTCGAATTCCTCCTCGATGTCGCGGAAGGCAGCCTCGGAATAGTCGACAAGATCCATCTTGTTGACGGCCACCACCACATCGCGGATCCCGAGGAGGGCACAGATATAGGAATGGCGACGGGTTTGGGTGAGCACGCCTTTGCGGGCATCGATCAAGATCACCGCGAGATCGGCATTAGACGCGCCGGTCACCATGTTGCGCGTATATTGCTCATGGCCCGGCGTATCGGCGACGATGAACTTGCGCTTGGCGGTTGCAAAGAAGCGGTAGGCGACGTCGATGGTAATCCCCTGCTCGCGCTCGGCCTGTAGGCCGTCAACCAGCAGAGAGAAGTCGAAGCCGTCCTGTGTCACGGCACGGTTTACGCTTTCGTTCGCCAGTGCAGCCAGATGATCTTCAAGGACCAGCTCCGCATCATAGAGGAGGCGTCCTATCAGCGTCGACTTGCCATCGTCCACGCTGCCACAGGTGATGAAGCGCAGCAGGCCCTTGCGGTCCTCCGCAGCCAGGATGCGATCCAGCAGCTCGTGGGCGTCCAGCGATGCCGTATCGGCCATCAGAAATAGCCCTCTTGCTTCTTCTTTTCCATTGAGCCGACCTGATCGGTATCGATCAGCCGACCCTGGCGCTCTGACACACGGCTCGTATGCATCTCGACGAGGATCTCGGGCAAGGTGGTGGCCTTCGATTCCACGGCGCCGGACAATGGATAGCAACCGAGCGAGCGGAAGCGAATCCAGCGCATTTCCGGCTTTTCGTCACGTTCCATGGGCAGGCGATGATCGTCGACCATGATCCAAGCCCCCTGGCGGCGCACCACCGGCCTTGGCTTCGCCAAGTAGAGCGGCACGATCGGGATCTCTTCGCGGTAGACATATTGCCAGACGTCGCGCTCAGTCCAGTTCGACAAGGGGAAGACGCGCATGCTCTCGCCTGGCGATACGCGGGTATTGTATTGGCGCCAAAGCTCCGGCCGCTGGTTCTTCGGGTCCCAGCGCTGGGCGGAGGAGCGAAGGGAGAAGATGCGTTCCTTGGCGCGGCTCTTCTCCTCGTCGCGGCGCGCGCCGCCGATGGCTGCATCGAAGCGGCCCGCCGCGAGCGCATCACGCAAGGCCTTGGTCTTCATTAAGTCGTTATAGATTACCGACGAGTGGGTGAAGGGCGTGACCCCTGCCTCCACCGCTTCCACATTCGTATGGACGATGAGGTTGAAGCCGTACCGTTCGGCCGCCGCATCGCGAAACGTGATCATGTCCCGGAACTTCCACGTCGTGTCCACGTGGAGCAGCGGGAACGGGATCTTCGCCGGAAAGAATGCCTTCCTTGCCAGTTGCAGCAGCACGGAGGAATCCTTGCCGATCGAATAGAGCATCACGGGGCGCTCAAAGGCCGCGGCGACTTCACGGATGATCTGGATCGACTCTGCTTCGAGAAGCTTCAAATGTTGGGGAAGCGCTGTCATTTTTTCCCATGGCCAGGGCTGGCATCACTCTGGCAGCCGCCGGCGTCAGATCTCGCACGCGATCGAATGCCCCATGGGCGCAGCACCTAAAGGGATAGAGGCGCCCCGTCAAGCCAGGAGAATTGTCCTTCGCTCATCGGAGAGCCTGTCTCCAACGGGCTCAATGTTCCGGTGAGAAGCAGCCAACTGGCGTGGAGATTGGTGACGGCGTAGCGTCGGAACAGTCGACGGGGCTCCAATCCCAGCCGATAAAGCCACTCGCAGCCCATCCTCTGCATCAGCTCGGGTGCCCGGCTTCTGCTGCCACTCAGGAAATCAAAGAGGCCACCGCAGGTCTTGATCACGCCGACTCGGTCGAAAGCCCGTCGATGGCGCAGGACGAAATCTTGCTCGCGCGGCACGCCCAGGCCGACCCAGAGAATGTCAGGGGCTGCCGCATTGATGGCGTCGACGATCGCGGGTTCCGCGTCAGCGGCGAAGTAACCGTGATGACGTCCGGCAAGACGCAGCTCCGGATAGGCCTTGGTAATTGCTTGGGCGGCCCGAAGACTGGTTTGCTCGTCCGCGCCAAGACAATAGAACGAGAGAGCCTCACGCTCGGCGCGGGCGGCGATGTCGTGAAACAGGTCGGTTGTCGCGCAGCGTTCCGGGAGAGCCCTGGCCGACAGCGCCTGGGAGGCTAGAACCAAGGGCATGCCATCGGCATCAATCCCGTCCATCGACAGCATCGCGGACCGAAAGACAGGATCGACGGCGGCCCTCGACAAGACGTTGCCATTGGCCGAACTGAAAAGCTGAGGAAAGCTTCCGGCCAGGCGCGGACGGTGAGCCTGATGGACGAGATGATCCACCCATTGCCGACGGTCGAACGGGACGAGCGGCAGCATGCCGACGGTGACTTGCGGAAGCACCATGTTCTTGCTCCTTCATCAGGGTGTTTGAATTAGCTTCGGCTTTTGCCGCCCTCCTGCATGGCGCAGACGGCATGCCCAACGGCGCAGGTGGCGAAAGATCTTGCCCGGAATGATGCCCCTGGCCAGGCTCCTTGCGGCAGCGCTTGGCTTGAGACCTCCGACCAATCCGGCCAGGATGATGTCAGCAATGCTGCGGCCGAGACCGGGAAGACCGCGTAGAGCCACCAAATGGGTGGCCCGATAGTTGAGAACCGCTCGGCGGCCCATATGCGGCGTCATGGCAGTGAGCCACCGCTCCAGTTCCTGGACGCTTCCGCAGGTGGACAAGCGAGGCCCCCGATGATGGGCGTCGCAGTGCACCAGGACTTCCGGCACAAAGCGGAAGGTCGCACCCTGCAGCCAAAGGCGGATCACAAAATCGCTGTCATCGCCGTAACCCAGAGTCTCATTCCAACCCACGGCCACCGCCAATCGTCTGGGGACGACCAAGGAGGGCGTGGCGATCAGAGCCCCCGAGGCGAAGAGATAATCGGGAAGGGCTTCCCCAGCCGTCATGGCGCGCGCCGGCCGCACCTCTCCGACGCCATCGCCGAAATCCATCCAGACCCTGGAATAGATCACCGCTCCCGGCGTCTCCTCCAGATGCTCGGCTGCTCGTTCGAGCTTGCACGGTAAAAAGACATCATCGGAATCAAGGAAGGCGATATAGTCACCGCTGGCCGCCCTGATCCCGTCATTGCGCGCGGCCGCAGCGCCATACCCAGTGGCGCGGATGATCCGACCGGCGCCCGCCAGGACGCGATCCGCAGTTTCCGCCAAAGGGGGTTCGGAATGATCATCGACGATGATCAGTTCATACTCTGTCCAGGATTGGCACTGCACGGATGCTATGGCGCGACACAAGAGAGCGTGACGGTTGCGGCAGGGAATAATGACACTGAAGCGCGGCGCGTGGCGATCGCCGTCCTCCGGCATGCCTGTCGGACCTGAAGCAGACGAGAAGAAAGAGGAAGTTCCAGACACTGAGACCCTCGAGAGTATGGCAGGAGGTGATGTTGATGATCAGATACAGAAGCACGATCGTGGCTCCGAAGGCCGAACCTGGACCGCGCTCTTCGTCCGCCAGGACCGCCTTCAGGGCGCGCGTCGCCATCAGAATCATGAGAGCGCCATAGAGGCCGACCCCGGCGGCGCCGGTCTGCACCAAAGTGTCGAGATAGCCATTGTGGCTATCGGTGATTTGCCAGCCCAGGCTCTCATACAGGGCGCTGCCGCCGTGATAAGACCAGATGGCGTCGAAACCCGCTCCCCAGACCGGCTCTTTGAGATAAAGCCACCAGCAGAACTCCCAAATCGGCAGACGGCCGGTCAAATCAACGAACTCGTCGCCCAACATGATGCCGCTCGCGGAGAGCTCGAGGCGGTCGTAGCCGACAATCACCAAAGACTGAGCGAGGCCCACAGCGGCGATCAATCCCAAGGTCAGGAATGCCCAGCGGCGGTGCATGGTGGTGGTCGCCAGGAGGACCAGGGGTGTCCCCAGGAGAAAGAGCATCATGGCGGTTCGAGACATGGACATGACCAACGCTGCGATCGCCAGCCCAAGACCCAGCCAGCAAGCGGGCCGCCCTGCCCCGTTCCGCCGCCTCAAGACACTCAGCAGGCCGGTCAGAGCGGCGAGACGGCCGAACGCATTCTTCTGCTCGTAGAGTCCCGACCAAGCCTCACCCCTCTGAAAGCGCATGGTGCCGATGTCAGGTGCCGCCAGGGCAACGACCGACGACACGAGGACCAGCGAAAGGCAGACCCAGAACAACGTGTCGATAATTTCCGTGATCGCGAGCAGGCGCGCGAGGAGCCAAGCATTCAGCACCGTCAGCTCGAACATGGCCAGCTTGGCCAGAACCTCCCCATCCGCACCGCAGTTCGAGATGAGAAGATAGGCGTTGAACGCCACTAGCCATCCGGTCGCAATCGGAGTGAGGCTGGTCTCCCGACTCGGTCTGCGCCACAGACGGGCAAGGCAAGAAAGTGTGCTCGCCCCCGCCAGGGTCATGTAGTTCAACAGGCGCGGCTCGCCGAAAGGCACGAGTTCGGCAGCAAACGTACCGCTTAACGTCACAGCCAGCAGTGCCAAGGCGGCGCGCGGCGGCAGTCCGGTCAGACCCTGCCGGGACAAACGGAGGCCACGAGGCCGCGAGCGTCCCTGGCTTGCGTCGGCCACGCTATTGGCAGCTCCCCGCGGCGATCGGAATCAGACCTGCGCCCATCCGGAAAGGTCCCAGCCGAGGCGTGAAGCGAGAAGCTCTCTGTCGGCACGAAAGTGGTCGATCAGAAAGGCGCGGTCCTCCGGATCCATGGGCCTTGGCGGCTGTGAATGCCGGTCAATAGCCGCAAAGAGCTGCTGCTTGAGCCGGCGCCGAGCCCGGAGCGGCAGCAATGTCTTCACTCCGTCCTTCAGCAGATTTGGCCGTGAAAGCAGAAACTTGGCCTGACGCAAGACCGGAGACTGGGGCAGCAGCGTTCGGTTTGACGTCGTGGTCCAGGGCGGAGCTTCGTGGGGATCGAGGCCGAGAAAGATGAAGATGCGGCGCAGCGCTCCCGCCAAGTCCCGCTTCAGCTCTCCGAACTCCAGAACCATGACCCGGTCCTCTCCGAATTCCTTCACATAGTGTTCGAGCTGCTCGCCGAAGCGTCCGCAATAGAGATAGCGCCAGCCATAGAGCCAGTCGTCGCGAAGCCCTGCTCTCTCGTCTTGCAGAGCTTGACGGAAACTCTCCCTCGGCTCGAGACCCAGGGATCGCTGGAAAGTAAAAGCGGAATAGGCCCGCTCGGCAGGGTCCCGCAACACGGCAACAATCCGGGCATCGGCTGATGCCTGCCGGATCCTCTCTGCCGCCCGGGGATGGGGCAGATAGAACGTGCTCGCATCACCGAGAATGCATTGGCCTCTCGCCCCCGCAAAAAGAGCGCGATACTGCGCTTCGCTGCGGATCACCATCCAGTGGTCGGCACCCGTCATCTTGCTCCCGCGCGGCACGCGGAAGTGCGATGCTGCCTCGCCATCGGACCAGACGAAGTAGAACGGCTCCTTTTCTGAGGAAAAGAAAATGTCCGGATGACGCCTCAGCCCCTCATAAAGGCTGGTCGTGCCCGCCTTCATGGCCCCAATCAGAAAGAAATTTGGGATGCGGTTGCTCATGAGACCGGACTCGGGAACAGTGGTCGCGTCAGTTCCAGCAGTGCAGACAACAGGCAAAGGTCACGAGACACCGCAAGGTGATGATGCAAGCCTGGGCGAGGGCGAGCCCCATGATGCCGAAGGTGAAGCCGGCGGCGGCGGCGAGGATCAATGCTGAAACATTGAACAGAAGCGAGAGCCGCATGGCCAGATGTTCGTGACCCGTTACCATCAACAGGGCACCGGCGGGGCCTGTCGCTGCATTGACGAGCTGGGCGAAGGCGAGCACCAGCAGCGGTGCATAGCCCTGTGCGAAGTCTTGGGAAATGGCGGCCAGGAGATGTTCGCCAAAGGCCGCCAACAGAATAAAACCCGCACCTGCCGCCGCGCCGCCATAGAGGCAGCTGGTCGCGAAGGCCGCCCGCAGACGGGCATGATCGCGCCGCGCCCACAACGTGGCCATACGGGGGGTTGCCGCAGCAGTGATCGCAGCGAGGATCAGGGTCAAAAGCATCGCCGTCCGATCGATGAGCAGGAACAGCCCAGCTTTCTCAACTGTCAGCACCATGCCAATGACCAGGATGCCAGCCTGGGCGCCGAAGGCGGCAGCGACAGTCGAGATCCACACGCTGCGGGAAAGGGGCCAGAAATCGGCTTCCCCTGCGGCGTTTCGTGCTCCGTCGGGGGCGAAGCCAACAGGAAGCCGCATCGTCCAGGCGGAAAGTCCTAAGGCCGTCGCCATGGTCACCAGCACCAAGGAGACGCTGAGACCGAACCCGGATCCCAGGGCGACGAAAAGGATTGCGAGCATGATCAAGCGCCAAAGAATGTCGCGCGAGACGAGCGCCGCGACGAGGCGTCGGCTCGCCCGGAGCACCGCCGACCGCCATTCCAGGATGGTGGAGGCTGCACCGGCTGCAGCCACGAAAGCATAGAAGCCGGCGGGAGCCGTTCCGAGCCCCAGAAGGGTCGCAATCTCGCCCCCTGCTGCGGTCACCAGCGCGGCAACGACCGCACCTCGAACCACTAGGAGACGCGACCGCTCCGCCGCATGCGAACCGCCCATCAGAGTAAGGCCCGGGGCGTCACCCATGAACCGCAACACTGCCAGAGGCTGACCACATCCGGCGATGGACGTGAAGAGACCAATCAGAGCCAATCCAAGACCAATCCAACCGATCTCGGTGGGCGACATGGACAGGCCAAGTAGAAGAATCAATCCATAGCCCATCACCATGCCAATTCCGCGCAACAGCACAGCCCAGGCCACGGGTCGGTTCAGCTCTGTGGATAGCAGAGCACGCAGATTTGCAGACATGAAGCGCGTTCTCCGAGAAAACGGCAGCATCGGTCGGACCACGGCGCAGGAGCGCAGTTTCGGGAGACCGAGTGCCCCAGGAAGAATGGGCGCGGGGGTTCAAATGGTCGCTTGGGAGCTGCCGGCATTGTTGCCGGCAGGCAATCCAGCGATTGCAGCCACTCAGGCGGCAGATGTCGTCTCAGGCGAGCGTCCGTAAACGTCGTCGTATCGAATGATATCGTCCTCACCGAGATAGGGCCCCGACTGGACTTCGATCAACAGGGCCGGAATTCGGCCAGGATTGGAAAGCCGGTGGCGTGCACCCGTCGGGATATAGGTCGACTCGTTTTCGGTCAGCAGGAACGCCTCATCGCCGCGAACCACCTCGACGGTGCCGGAGACCACGATCCAGTGCTCGGCGCGGTGCATATGGCTCTGCAGAGACAGCTTGGCACCGGGCTTCACCATGATGGATTTGACCTGGTACCGACTGTCCAGGCTCAATCCCTGGTACCATCCCCATGGACGGTGAACCCGCGGATGATGCACAGCCTCGGGTCGGCCTTGGGCATGCAGCTTCTCCACCAATCCTTTCAAATCGCCGGCCCGCGCGCGGGAGGTCACAAGTACCGCGTCCTGAGTGGCGATCGTCACGACGTCCTCCAAACCGATCATCGCCACACAGGCATCTTCGGCATAGACGAGGCAGTTCTTCGTATCCTCCAGGATAACATCACCGCGCGTAGCGTTGCCGTCGGCGTCCTTCACAGCGATTTCTTGTATCGATGTCCAGGAACCACAGTCACTCCAGCCGGTCTCGAGCGCCACGCAAGCGATATTAGTGACCTTCTCCATGATGGCATAGTCGAGCGAGATACGCGGAGCCTTCTCATAGGCGGATGGTTCAAGGCGCACGAAGTCGAGATCGACGGAGGCATTGGCCAGGGCATCCGTGCACCATTCGAGAATCTCTGGCTGCAGCGATTCGAAATGCTGCAGAAGCGTTTCGGCGCGAAACAGGAAAAGGCCGGCATTCCAGAGAAAGCTGCCGCTTGCCAGATAATCCTGCGCCACTTCGAGGCTCGGCTTCTCCACGAAGCGCTTCACCGCACGCGGCAGACCGCCAGTGGCCGGGCTGTCCGGATCGAGCTCGATATAGCCATATCCGGTCTCCGGCCGGTTCGGAACCACCCCGAAGACAACAATCTGACCAGCTTGAGCTGCTGCAATGCCATTGCTGATCGAGGCTCGAAACTGGGCATTGTCGGCAATCAGGTGATCACAGGGCATCAGAAGTACCAAGCGATCGGGGTCCTCTCGCGCAGCAAGCAGAGCTGCCATACACGCCGCAGGAGCGGTGTCACGGCCCATGGGCTCCAACACCACCGTGGCTTGCTTCAACCCAGATTCCAGAGCTTGCTCGGCGATCAGAAAGCGGTGGTCGGCTTGGCCAAGAATGAAGGCCGGCCGAAAGGGCTCCCCCTGTATCCGATCACAGGTCTGCTGAAATAGGCTGGTCTCCCCCACCAAAGTGACAAACTGCTTCGGATAGTCCCGGCGTGACAAAGGCCACAGCCGCGTGCCTGAGCCACCGGCGAGTAAAATCGGAGACACTATACCTTCGTTCATCTTGCCTCTTTTGGCACCTTCGACCGGCGGCGGGCCCAGCACGGTGCCGTAGCCAAAAAGAGTCGCCCCGATCGCGCCATCGTATCGCATGCCTAACCGATTATCCCCATGCTGAACACCTTTCCGATGAAGTTTTCAAGAAAATGCTGCCGCCATCCGGGTGACGTGCGTCACCCGGAGCAATCCTTCCGCCGCGACCCGCAATAGTCGGCTTCGGGTCTCAGCAGCGCAGCACGCGAACACATAGACTCTGGCCGGCTTCCGCAAATGCCGGCGACCCATCAGTCGAGCTGGCGGCGATCGCTTCCAAACTGCAACCTTGGCAGCGGAGCGGGTATTTTCGCGGCAGCGGGAAGTCCAATCTCGAGGGATACCTGGCGGTTCATCATGCTCAGCAAGAGCCGGATACTGGCATTCTTGTCCGAGCGCTCGAGAACTCCGAGCTGATCGGCGAAGGGGCCGGCGAGCATCCGCACTCTGCCGCCCAGAGCGAAATCAGAGATGAAGTGCACTATTCCGTCACTATCGCAGGAAGCAATGAGCGTTTCCACGACGCCGGATCTTATCGGGGTAGGCACATCCCCCACCGCTATCAACTGCCTGATCCCGGGTGTGGCATTCACCATGCGCCAGGGGTCTTGCGCCAAGTTCAGATGGACGAAGACATAGCCCGGAAACAGGGCGGCCCTTTCCGTCCGCAACTGGCGCGCATGACGAATGCTGCGCAGGCGCCAGGGACAGAAGCTGAGCATCCCCTGACGGGTGAGGTTGTTCCCCGCAAAGGCTTCGCGGCCGACAGCCACGCTGGCCACATACCAACGCGGACCGATGACTGCCGGCAATGCGGTGCGGGGCGTCATATCCAAGCCATTTCCTTCGCCCTTGCTGCTTCCGGCACGTTTTCGGTGCAAGAATGGCCGGTAACGCGGTGTGGTCGGCATGATTCTCCCCAACGGAATTTCTAATCCGCCCTCGTTTGAGGCTTGAGAATTCTTATCCACTCGCGTCGCCGGCTTGGCATCGAAATGCCTCGCCCCCGCGACCGGCGACGCGAATGGTCCCTCAAAAGCTTTTTTGGCAAGAGCTTTTGCTGTGTTAACGCCGCATTTGCAGCGTATTTAAAAGGTTATCTAACTAATTTTTACTGTCAATATTTAATTTGTTGACTTTTTCCTGAGGTTTTTCAATCAGACAACCGAATCATATTGATGATTCTGGATAGTTGTTCAGCACACCGATTTTTTCATCTATATGACGGACCCGGAGTATTGCTGTAGCCGCGTCACTGCGGCTGTCGGAAGGGTGCATTCGTGAGCACACGCTCCCACGAATTGGGCTCCGACCTGCGCCGCCACTCGTCTGTTCAAGGAACGCTTAGAATCAGTCGCCGATCACTGACTCGTGGCCGTGACTGCCCGCAGCTTCACCAAGCCAAGAACGACGTCGATGGTCGGCGTCGGCAGCTGCAGGTGGCGGGCAATTTCCTGGACCGAAGAGACCAGCGCGTCGATCTCGAGCGGCCGTCCACGCTCGAGATCCTGCAACATGGAGGTCTTATGCGCGCCCACCGCCTCGCCCCCGGCGATGCGTTTGTCGACCCCTATGGCAAAGCGGACGCCAAGAGCCTCGCCAACCGCCTGTGCCTCGATCATCATCTGGCGGATGACCGCACGGGTCTCCGGGAAACGGCAAATCTGCTCCAAGGTCCCACCGGTCAGCGCACTCACCGGATTGAAGCTCAAATTGCCCCAAAGCTTGATCCAGATGTCGTCTCGGATCCGAGGCCTGATCGGCGCCTTCAAGCCACCTGCCTTCAACATCTCAGCGAGCTTCAAAACACGCTCCGAGGTCTCGCCCGAGGGCTCTCCCAAAACGAAGCGATCGCCGTCGATCAGGCGAACGACACCGGGAGCTTCCACCTCGCAGGCGGGATAGACGACGCAGCCGATAGCCCGCTCAGGGCCAAAGAGCCGCCACTGCAGTCCCCCCGGGTCGACGCTTTCGACCGTGCGGTTCTCCAAGGGTCCGCCATGCCTATAGAAATACCACCAGGGCAAGCCATTGACCGCGGTGACCACAGCTGTCTGGTCATGGAAAAGGGTCGTGATGCGGCTTGCCAAGGGCGGCACCGAATGGGCCTTGAGGGCAATGATCACATAGTCCTGCGGCCCAAGATCCTCCGGCTGATCAGAAGCCTCGACCTCGACCCGGCGCTCCCACTCGGCTGTCCGCAGGCACAGGCCGTGGCGCCGGACCGCCGCCAGATGCTCTCCACGCGCGACGATGGAAACATCGGCCCCAGCTTCGGCCAGTGCGAAAGCAAGATAGCCCCCAATGGCGCCGGCCCCGTAGATGCAGATCCGCATCAGCAGAGTCCGAGTTTCTCGGCCAGGCCGATCCGCTGCAGTTTGCCGGTCGCACCCTTTGGGATCTCGGGTACCACCAGCACCTGACGTGGAACCTTGAAGTCAGCCAAGCGCTTGGACACGAAGTCTCGTATCTCCTGCGGCGTCGCGGTCAAGCCTTCGCGCAGCACAACGGCCGCTCCCACCTCCTCGCCCAGCTTGGCGTGCGGCACGGCGAAGGTGACCGCCTGAGCGACTGCCGGATGGTCCATAATCACCTCGTCCACTTCTCGGGGAGCAATCTTCTCACCTCCGCGGTTGATGATTTCCTTGATGCGGCCGGTTATGCGCAGATAGCCGGCGTCATCCAGGATGCCCTGATCGCCAGTTCGAAACCAGCGGTCGCCGCCGTCGCCGACATCGGCGAAGCCCTCAGCATTGGCTTTCGGATTGTTTTCGTAGCCGGCGGTGACGTTTGGCCCGCGAATTACGATCTCCCCTTCCTGGCCCGCTCCAAGCAAAGCGCCCCCAGCGCCGAGGATCGCCAGTTCGGGGCCCGCTGCGATCCCGACGCAACCCGGATGACGCAGACGGGGCGGCAAGGGATTCGACGCCATTTGATGGGCGGCCTCGGTCATGCCATAGGCCTCGATGACCGGACACCCGAAGACGTCCTCCAGTTCCGTCATGACCGTCGGCGGAAGGGAGGAGGACGAGGATCGGATGAAGCGCAGCTGCAAGCCTTCGATGACGTCGCGGTTGCGGGGCGCGCGCGACAGGATCGCCTGATGCATGGTCGGCACCGCAGTATACCAGGTGGGCTCGATGTCGGCGAACCAGCGGAAGATCTTCAGGGCATCGAAGCCAGGCGTGCAGTAGACCGACGCACCGGCCCGCAAGGAACTGAGCACCGCCGCGATCAGCCCATGGATGTGGAACAGCGGCATGATGTTGAGGCAACGATCGGCGGGGGTCAGTGTCAGCGTCTCCGCGATGTGGGCGGCGGAGGCGGTCAGATTGGCACCCGTCAAGGGCACGATCTTGGGCCGCGACGTTGTGCCTGACGTATGCAGGACAAGGGCCTCGTCGCCCGCTGAGGCCGCTGTTGCCTTGCCTTTGGCTCCATCATGCCTAATGGCAAAGGCACCTGCGGGACCGTCGCGGTCTTCCAGGAGCTCCACGATAGGGACGCCCAACCGATCCGCCACCGCGCGGGCGGGGGTAGAAAAGCCCTCTGGGACCAAGAGAATCTTCGCCCGGAGATCGTTGATGTAGAATTCGAACTCTTCTTCGCGATAGGCGGGGTTGAGAGGTGCCGCGCAAGCATAGGCCGCGACAGCGACAAAGCTTGTGGCCGCCATGGGGCCGTTGGGAATGACCATGGCAACCCGGTCGCCGGCCTTGAGGCCGAGGCCCGCCAGATCGGCTCCGACACTGGATACCAGGCCGCGCAGCCCGCCATAGGTCAAACGCTGCCGGTCAGGCGCGCCGATGGCTATATCCGCCTCAGCACCCAGGCTGAGCAACTCCGCCACCGACTGTTTACCTGCTGTCGCCACGACGCATCTCCCTGATCCTTAATCCTCGGGGTTGTTTAAACACGAAAAAGGGGAGCGGCAATGCCGCTCCCCACCCCTCTTGCGTTCTTTACTGATCCGGAGATCAGAACTTGTAGGTCACGCGACCGACAACCGAGTGATCCTCGTGGTCGGAGCTGAAGCGTCCGTCGTAATCGACCATGAAGTCGAGGAATTCGGTGAGCCCGAACGTGGCGCCGGCGCCGACCACTGCGAAGTCCCGCGATTCTTTGGTGCCGATGACCGAGAAGCCCGATCCAGGTGCCGCCGCGAAGCTCGCATCGACCGTCTGGTAGCGATCAAGCCACTCATGCTGCCAAGCCACACGAAGTTCCGGAGCGACCGTCGCACCGCCCATATCCATCTGGGTCGCCACACGAGCACCCAGCTGAGTGTTGAACGAGTCGCCGTCGTTGGACTTCACCTTCAAAGCCGCACCCGAACCGTTCGAGCTCTCCTTGAAGCTGTCGTTCCAGGCCTTCACGTAGTTGAGTGACAGGAAGGGCGTCAGGCTGGCCGTCGGGGTCATCCAGTAGCGGTAACCCGTCTCGCCGTAGATCGACAGAACGTCGGTCTGCCACTTGCCCTTCAGGTCGTCGTTCACGCCGACCACGATGTCGTCTTTCTGCGGGAACGGGTTCACCGAGCCACCGCCGAAGCCGATGTTGCGGTGTGATTCGTTCCAGTAGTGACCGTAGCCGAGGATACCGTGTGCGTAGTTCACACCGTTGTCCCAGGCGCCGTAACCGGCGATCTGCAGACCGTCATAGTCGATCTTGTTGCCGTTGGCGTTCTTGAAATCCATCTTGGAGTTCAGGTAGCCGCCGGTCAGACCAACCTTCCAGACCGGGTCGATCCCCCAATCCACACCACCGTAGATGGCGTAGGTGTCCTGGTTGTACTTCGGACCATTCGAGTCGCCGTCATCGCTCGACCACTGACCCGTCGCCTTCACCCAGACCTGTGCCTTGTTGGGGGCGCAGACGATGGCCGGAGCCGGAGCCGGGACGTAGAGGTCCGCGGTCGGGGTGATGGTGCCGCCGGGCACATCAGCAGAAGAGTACTGCTGGGGCACGTCGGTCACGGCGCAGTTGTCGTTCGGGCCGACCATCCGGAGCCGCTCGCCCACTGCGTTGTTCAGCAGACGGAAGGACCAGAGGGCGGACTGAAGCTGCTGGGCGTATTCCGCACCGCCAAGCTGGTTCAGGGCGTCGTTGTACTGACCGGGGGTCAGGGTGAAGAGATTGCTCACCAGGTTCACGAAGGCCGGGCTTGCACCAGGCAGGAACAGGTCGTCGTAGACATTCTCGATGCCGTCGCCGACATTTTCCTGGTTCTTGCTCAGGCCAGCGACATTGCCGAAGGCCACCCGCTCAACCACCAGATCCAGGTTGTTGGCGCCATCATCAACGAAGACCGGGTCCAGAAGCGGCGAGATCGATGCCACATTGTCCCACTCGCCGACGATCGGGTTCGCGCTGTCGATCACGTCCTCGTAGACGGTCACGTCGGCGTAGAGCCCGGCTTCCGGCAGGATCAGAACCGTTCCGTCGAGGCTGACATTGTCCGCCACGATGAAGGGTGCCGAGTCGGGCCGGATGTTCAAGCCCAAGAGGCTGCCGTCTTCCTGGGTGAAGTTCTCGACCACGGCGCCAGAGGGACCGTTGTAGAGATCGTCCACCAGGATGAGCTCGCCGCCCGTCAGGATGTTCAAGTCGCCAGGTCCGGCCACCACACCATTCAGGAAGGTCGTGCCCTCGGCCACGTTCACCTCGTCATTATCCCCGATGAGGATATTGCCGAAGATCGCACCGAAGTTGTCGCCACCGAGCAGATCCACCGAGAAGGCCGCGTTGGTGTTCACGACGTTGATCGCCGTGCCGCGGTGGAAGAAGTCTTCGCTCGATTCGAAGGCTTTCACACTGGAGACCGTGCGAGCGATGATCGTGCCACCGTCGTTGACCACGAAGCCGCCTGCCGTGCCCGTCGCCGTGGCGACCGCGATCCCGGTTGCCGCTGCGTTCTCGGCGATCGCCGTCACTTCCAGGACACCGGAGTTCAGCACCGTGCCGTCGAAGGATCCGGCGATGATGCCGATGCCCAGGGCGCCGGCTGAGGAGGTCGTTCCGACAGCCTCGGCCTGTACAGTGAAGATGCCGGTGTTCTCGACGATCCCGTGCACTTCCGTGCCGGCAACCAGCAAGCCTACCGCCGTTGCGACTGCCGAGCCGATTTCGCTCGACCGCTCGCCGGCAACCGCCGTGGCGGTGACCGTGTAGTCGTCGGTGTTCAGGAAGTCGACATTGAAGCCATCATCCCCTGCCCCATCGGCGCCGATCATCACCGTGCCCACTGCGCCCGCTCCGGCGAAGTTGTTGACACCCGATCCACCGGCCGTGGCGTTTGCCTCGACAATGTAGTCGGCGGTGTTCTCGAAGGTCGCCGTGGAGCCGACTGCGATCTGAACCAGACCAACCGCCGTCGCCGACGCCGTGGAGAAGCCCAGACCCGTACCCTGCGACTCGGCGTTTGCCGAGACGTCGTAGATGCCTGAGTTCAAGAAGCTGACATCGGCGTTGCCGTCGACAGCCACCGGAGAGAGAGCTGCCTGAATTCCACCGATCGCCAGAGCTCCGGCTCCCGCCGAGGTGCCGGAGGCGAAAGCATCCGCCGCCACTTCGATCAGGCCCGAATTCGTCAGAGAGGCGGAAGCGTTTTGAGCCAGAGCCAGCTGGGCCACACCGATCACGGCCGCCGTGGCGCTGGCACCAGTGACTGCGATCGCATCGGCTTCGGCCGTGTAGAGCATCGTGCTGTCGACGCCGTTGATCAGTTCGACCGCGGCGGTCCCGCTGGTGAGATCGGCCACACCGATCTGGGCATGACCCAGAAGAAAGGCCGAGGCACCAACCGTCGCACCCGTGGCGAAGGCTGCGGCGCCCACATCCACCAGGCCGTCATTGGCGAAGCTGACGAAGCTGTTGTCCTCAGAGATGGCCAGCTGGAGCGCACCAGCGCCCACCGCCACTGCCGAGCCGCTTGACGCGGAGGCGGTTGCGACGAAGTCACCGATGATCGCGTTCGAGTTGGTCATGATCGCGTCGGCGTCGTCTTCCGAGATCGCTGCCTGACCGATGCCGATGCCGCCGGCAATCGCCGCAGCCCCTGCACCGTTGGCTTCGGCATCCGCGCCGAAGGTGAAGGTGCCGGTGTTGTCGAAGTCGGCGATTGCGACATCACCGCCCGCTGCCACCTGGCCGAGACCGACCACCACCGCGCCGGCAACGGCCGTACCGGATGAGGTGGCGAAGGCCGTGGCGTTGGCCGAGTAGTCGCCGTTGTTGACGAAGGCAGCATCACCGATGCCATCAACCCCAGCTGCGACCTGCAGAGCACCGATTGCTACGGCGCCCGCACCAGCTGCACTCGACGCCGAAGCCGAAGCGATGGCGTTGACGTCGTAGGTACCGTCATTGGCCAGGTCGGCGAAGGCATCATCGCCACCAATGCCGATCTGCGCGACACCCATGCCGAAGGCAATGGCGCCGGCTGTTCCGCTGGCAGCGACGGCCGCGGCGCTGGCGTTCACGACGAAGTTCGCTGCCGTGTTGTCCGTCGCACCATTGGCGAAGTTCATGATGGCCGTCTCACCGGCACCGATCTGAGCCAGACCGATCCCTGCGCCGACTGCAATCGCGTTACCTGTACCCGTGGCACTGGCCGCTGCACCACCAGACACCGTGTATTCGGCGCTGTTGGAGAAGCCGACATCGGCTACATCGTCAGGAGAGATGCCAACCTGCAGGCCACCGATCGCGGCCCCGATCGCCGTCACGTCGTCACCACCGGCCGCCGTCGCATTGACGTCGGTGTTCATGGTGCCGTCGTTGAAGAGATCGACAGTAGCGTTGTCGCCAGTTCCCGTGGCCGCGGCGACCTGGGCGAAGCCCACGCCGATGCCGAGAGCGAAGGCGTCATCATCGGCGACTGCCGCTGCGTCGACGTCGACATTGTAGACGCCGCCTTGGCCATTGACCATGGAAGCGAGCGCGCTGTCGCCGATGGCGGCCTGGATGTTGCCGGCACCGAAGGCGATCGCCGAGGCGTCACCGAAGGTGTTCGTGGCATTGGCCACTGCGATGGAGGTTACATCGTAGGTGCTGAAGTTGGAGAAGAGGGCTTCAGCCGTCTCGTCGGTCGAGATCGCGACCTGGGCGCCACCAATGGCACCGCTCAGGGCGAAAGCCTCGCCGCCAACACCCGTGGAGGAGGCGAAGGCATCACCGATGACGTCGAAGTCGCCATTGTTGACGAAGTCTGCCGTCGCCAGGTTCTCTGCCGTGGCGACCTGGAGATAGCCCAGACCGACCGCTGCAGCGTTTGCTGATTCTTCGGCCGTTGCGTCGGCAAAGGCGCCGACGGCGTAGATGCCGGCTGTGCCGTTGTCGATGACCGCACCGGCTTCTTCGCCGCTGGCGATCTGTGCCAGGCCGGCGCTCAGAGCAAAGGCCTGTGCGTCACTATCAGGACCGACAGCTTCCGCCACGGCGATGGTGTCGACGGTGAAGGAGCCGTCATTGTCGAGCAGCGAGTTGGCCGTCTCGCCATTGGCGCTCTGGATCCCACCGATGCCGACACCGATCGCGGTCGCATCCGGGAAGGCTCCGCCGGAGGCGAAGGCATCCGCGGTGACATCCACGTTGAAGGTGCCGCCATTGACGATCGACGCATTGGCGATGTGCGTGGCGTTGACAATCTGGATGGCACCGAGGCCCGCACCGAGGGCGAAGGCATTTTCCGTGCCCTGCGCGTCGGCGAGGACGTCGACATTGGCCGCGCCTGGGTTGTTGAAGAGCGCAGTGGCGTTGTTACCACCCGCGATCTGCAGCGAGCCAAGGCCGAGGCCGATTGCCGTGGCGCTGACTGCCGTCGGGGCACCGAGGGCCGTGCTACCACCTGCGATCGCGTTTACATCAACGTCAAAGCTGGTCAGCGAAGTGTTGTTGATGACGGCCAAGGCGGTGTCGCTTGCCTGAGCCGACTGGATGTAGCCGATGCCTGCCGCAATGGCGAGAGGCTCGTCCACACCGAAAGCCTCGGCATTGGCGCTTACAAGAAGGCTGCCATCATTGTCGAACTGTGAAGTGGCGTTCTCTGAACCACTCGCCGACTGAAGACCACCCAATGCGAAGGCGAGAGCCGTAGCGTTTGCACCGCCACCCACTTCAGATGCGAAAGCATTGGCTGCGACGTCGACGGTGCCGTCATTATCGACGAGCGAGCTGCCGTTACCACCAGCGTCGGCAACATTGACCATGCCGATCGCACCTGCGATCGCGAACTCATTGCCGGTCGCGGTTGCATTAACAAACAGGTCACCCGAGTTCAGGAAGTCGGCATTTGCGTCGTCGCTTGTGCTGACTGCGAAGGAGGCCTGTCCGAGAGCCAGAGCGAAAGGCGTCGCAACATTGTCGCTCAGGGGCTCGTTGGTCGCCAGCGCGTTGACGTCCATCGTGCCGGAATTGTCGACCACGGCGCTTGCCGGGCCATCTGCGAAGGCGCCAGCCACACCACCAACGGCGATCGCGGCAACTGCATTTGAGTTCGTATCGTCGACAGCCACGGCGTCGACAAAGAGGTCGCCGTTGTTGTCGAGAAGAGCGTCATAGCCAGCGGCTGAAGTGCCGATCACGGCGACGCCCAGGGCTCCAGCGAAGTTGTTGTCGGCGGTGCCGATGGCATTGACGTCAATCAGGCCGTCATTGATGACCGCCTGTCCGGTGTCGCCAGTCTCGAAGGAGATGATGCCAGCCGCCAGGACATTGGTCTCACCAGGGCCACCCGCCAGGCCACCGACGATGATGTCGTTGGTGTTGACGATGTCGCCATCGACCGTGCCATAGCTCAGGATCCCCGCGGCGCCGACCGTGCTGCCACCCAGGGCAGTATAGTTGGCATTGATGTCACCCGCGTTGCTGATGTCGCCGAGGACGAGCCCCGCATTCTCAATGCCAGCGCCTGGCTCGGTGATTACCCCGGTTGGCGTCACCTCGATAAAGTCCAGAGTTCCCGCGGCTGGATTGAAGACACCACCCTGCGGCCCATTGACTGTGACGCCGGCTGCCTGCGCGACCGCGGCGGCCCCGACCACCATTCCGGCCAGTGAGGCTCCTGCGAGCAATCCCCGTACAAGCTTCGAATTCATTTGTTCTCCCCCCACGGCCTACTGAGCCTGGTGACGTCCTAACTACTCGACCGTGAAGCTAACCAAACGGCCAAGACCCATCAACTGAAATGGCGTAACGAAGCCGGAAATGAGGCAGATGCGGTGGAAGCGTTGCCTGATTACAACAAATTCAACCATCTGCCTGCTGCCTAAAAACCAAGAGGCGCCACAATGCCAGCATAGGGCGCCACAATTGACTTCTCGACCGAACGCTTTGATTCCGTTCGCTTCGACGCCACTGTCAAAACTACATTGATTTAAATTCGCTAAACCTTTGTAAAGACGTTAAGCGTGCATTAATACTAATAATCTACTTTTGGTTGTAGTTATCGACTCGTGTATCACGTGATTCATAAAGACGCAGGATCTGGAGTGATTCTCGCGGACGGAGCGAAAAGCGATTCTCTCCAGGCCTTTGCGATCCGCCAAAAAGCAAAGGGCGCCGAGGCGCCCTTGTTTCAGTCGATGAAATGATCCGTGTGCTGAGATCTACTGCACTATCCGCTCAGTCAGGAGACGCAGCTCGATCCCTCCCCCCTGCCCGGAGATGTCCGACCACAACCCCACATAGCCATCCTGCTTCGGATCCTTCGGGAACATCACGTCGAAGCTGAAGGGCTGAAAGCTGGTGGTCGGGGTGAAGACCAGCCAGCCGCTCGATATTGACGGGCCGGAGGCGAAGGCGATGGCGAATCGCCCGCTCGGGCGCTGATCTGCCGCGCGCGCCCAGGCCGTGATCCGCACACGCTTGCCGGCTAGCTCGGTCATGGTGGTGAGCGGCAGCGTCACGTAAGCGCCCTCGGTGGTGTTCACCGGACGGGCATTGGGGTTGGTGGAGCGGATGACCACGGTCGGATTGTCAGAGGATGACGAGCCCTGCTGCACAGTCGATTCGGCAGCCGCCTTTATGGCCTGGAGCTCGCCGCCGAAGATCACCTTCTCCGTCGGGGCCAACACGATCGAGCGCGGCGCGTCGCCGCCTCCAGTGTTGAGGGTGCCGCGGCCGCCGAAGAGGAAATAGGCTCCGAGACCCAACAGAATCACCACCAGGAGGGCTGCTCCCGCCAGGATCAGAAGTCTCGGATTAATGCCCTTGGCAGCCGGTGCCTGATTGGCCGGCCGCTTGTGCGGCGGTGCCGCTGGGCGTGGTGGCTTGGGGCCCGTCTGAAACGGGTCCCGAAGCGGATCGAGTTTACGCGGTTCGTCCACAGAATCGTCCCAATCCCAGCGTGGGTCTTCGCCCCGCCCAATCTTGTTCATCCGTTCAAATCCAACAGATCGATGAAGAGGATCCGGGTCAAGTGACCAAGCTCCATGCTTCGTGCCCCCCGAAGATCATGGATTAGTTGATCTGCTCGCTCAGATAATTGTAGGCGTTGCTGAAGCCCTTCAGATCGAGTTCGGTCTGCACCAGCCGCTTGTTCGCCAGGACAAAGTTCACAGCGATCTTGGGACTGCCGTTCATACGGTCCAGCAAAGCGCTGTCCAGGGGCATGGTGGCCTGACAGGAGCGCGGGCCACAGACGCTGTAGGCGATCTGCACCGGCTGAGACTGGCCAAGAGACAGCCTTATGCCGTCGGCCAGCGAGACGCCGGTGGGCGTGGTCAGGACGTTCACTAGCTTCTTGTCGGCACCGGAGACGATGCTCCAAGCGAACAGGACTTGCTTGGACTTCGGCACCACTCGGGTCTGACGCATGGAGCAGCGCTTGGCCTTGGCATTTTCCACACACGTGACGAGCCAGCCATCGAAGGCCTTCTCCACCTTGGTGGCCCCACCCTGAGCGGGCTGCTGGGCCGCCTGGGCCAGGACGGGCGCGGGCTGCGCCGCATACAGGACCACTGCAGCCGCGGCGGTCACGATGCCCAGACCATTCATGCCGGTGCGCGCGAGTCGCGAACGAAAACCGCTGATGGAAACCACTGAAAGACTCCTATTTGTTGAGGACGTATTGGCGGCGGTCAGCCCCCCCGAACCCGCATCCTTATGCGGGCGGCCTCCTTACACCTTCTGCGTCATACCCCAGCGCCTCGAATAACGGGTCCAGATGGCCCTCGTACCGGCGCCAGCGTTCCACCGAAGTGGAATAGATCGGCTTGCGCACCTGAGACACACTTGCCGTCTTCACAGGCCGATTCGATTCATGGAACGCCAGACATTGATCGTCCCATTCGAGACCCACGAAGTCGACGATGCGACGGGCGTGATTTTCGACATCGTCGACCACGTCTTCATATTTCACATCCATCATGGTGCCGGCCGGCAAGACCTTGCGCCAATGCTCCATGAGTTCTTCATATTTGCGGTAATAGCGGCCAAGCTCGCCTAGATTATAGGAATGGGGCATGTCGTCCTTGAAGAGCTTGGTGAATGTCGACAAGCACGTATCCACCGGGTCGCGCATCGTGTGGATGATCTTCGCGTTCGGAAACAGCGTGTGGGCAAGACCCGCAAAATAGTAATTGGTCAGGAGCTTGTCGGTCACCCGCTCGGCATCGCCAGCAATGCGCTTCAGCGTCCCCAGATAATGATCGGCCACCAGACCATATTGGGTGGATTTCATGCGCTTCCCCATCTCGGGGTAGCGAGGCAGGTTGGGGAACTTCTGGCGCAGCAAACCTAAACTCTGAGTCAGGGTTTTGATCTCGCCCGCGCCATGCACCTTGGGATGGCTCGCAAGGATCTGCTCGGTCAGAGTGCTG
The DNA here is from genome assembly GCF_007474605.1 of Rhodoligotrophos appendicifer. Classification (NCBI taxonomy): domain Bacteria; kingdom Pseudomonadati; phylum Pseudomonadota; class Alphaproteobacteria; order Hyphomicrobiales; family Rhodoligotrophaceae; genus Rhodoligotrophos; species Rhodoligotrophos appendicifer. The sequence continues at coordinate 211,138 of NZ_VHKL01000004.1, forward strand.
CCGGATCGCGGCATGCCGATGATGAATACCGGCATCGGGGATGCATCGCCCGCATAAGGGCGGTTGGCGAAGAATTCCTCGCTGAAAACTTCGCGGATCTGATCGAAGAACTTCATCACCTCGGCTTCTTTGTAGTCCAGCTTCTGGCGCCGAAGCCTCGTGCCGAGTTCATAATGATAAAAAGACTTCTCGGGATCGCCCACATCGTCATAGGCCTTGCCGAGAGAGAAGTGCAACGCCATGAAGCGCTCATCCTCGGGGTTCTTCACCTTGGCCATCAGCCCGGTCATCGCCACGAACATCGGATGGTCGGGCGTGAACTTCTCCAGATCCACCAGGTTCGAATAGGCTCCAATCGCCAGGGGCTGAAGCTCCAGAGCCTTCACGAAGGCCTCCTTGGCCTTCTCCATCTGACCCACAGATTTCAGAGCGATCCCCAGAAGGTTCAACGCCTCGACATTATCGGGCCGGCTGGCGATCGAGGCTTCCAGAACCTTCACCGCTTCCTCATAGCGGTCTGCGTCATGGCAAACTTGGCCATAGACACAAAGGGCGTCGGAATTCTTCGGCTCCAGCTTCAGCGCGCGCTTCACCGCCGCTTCCGCCAAGGTCACATTCCCACGGCGCAGCTGAGCACGAGCAGTGCTCACCAATGCCGGTACATGCCCCGGGCTCTTCTTGAGGATATCCCCAAGGGCGCGCAACGCCTCCTCACTACGGTCCAGCGCCACCAGAAGGGTCGCCAGATTGTTGTGGGCATCGAGATATTCGGGCCTCAAGGACACGGCCCTCCGATAGGAGAACTCCGCCTCCTCGAACTTCATCGTGTCTCGAAGAACTGTGCCCATGTTGTTGTAAGCTTCAGGGTAGTTTCCCTTCAACTCGATGGCACGCTCGTATTGTTCAATCGCCTGATCAGCCTTGCCACGGGCCCGTAACGCATTGCCCAGGTTGTTGTAGGCCTCGGCATAATCGGGTTTGGCCGCGATGGCCTTGCGGTAGCTTTCCTCGGCCTTGGCGAAATCACGCTTATCGAAATAAACGATCCCCAGATTGTTCCAGGCCTGATAAGCGCCGGCGTCGAGCGTGATCGCCCGCTGCAGAGTGATCTGGGCCGCATCCAGATAGCCCTTCTGCCGCTCCATCTCACCCAAGTTGGAGAAATAATTCGCCGCGCTCCCATTGAGGGCGATCGCCTGCTTCAGCGCCTTTATGCCCTCCTCGGTCTTGCCCTGGCGGTGCAGGACCACACCCAGGACATTATGCGCATCAGCCAGTTTCGGACGCGCCGTGACGATCTGTCGGATCAGATTCTCTGCCTCGGAAAGCTTGCCGGCCGAATACAGACTGACCGCGTTCTTCAGAGCCGCCTGAACCGATACCCACTGCTTGCCAGGCTCAGCCGCAGCGCGGGCAGGCTGTCTGGCCTTGCCATTCGCCGCCACGGTTCCGGTTGCCGCCGCTTCAGGGTTCCGTACGGTCACACGTCTCTCCACGCCAAGGTCGTAAAGTCGAGGCAGCCGTCATATCGCATTCACCATTTGCTGACCAGATTTATGTTTTTCACTTGGATTGCACGTGCTTATGCGTCTCGGGGTCGAGTCGTCCGCACGATCATTGATCCGCGCTCGGACGTTCAAGTGTCGACATCGGTTACGCTGCGCCCCGCCGCGCAGGACGCGCCGGTCGGTCTCTTTCCTTCTCTATGAAGACCCATGGGGTCGTAGCGACGCTTTCCTGGCCATTGAAAACCTGCACCAATCGCAACGGCAGAGTGCGCAGAGGCTTGCTGATCGGGTAAGAAGCATGACAAGACGGAAGCATCATCGCTCCGGCCGTCAGGGGATCGCCCATCATGCGCGTCGAAGCCAAGATCCGGCTCACCATCGTCCTGGTCATCACCGGCGTCATTCTGATCACCACCCTGCCGCTCCTGTTGCTCGCGCGGCAAGCAATCGTGAGTCAGGCTCTCGGCGATGCCGAACTCCTTGCAGCGGTGCTCGCACGCAGCGCGCATTTCGCCGAGGAGTTGCCCGATCACGTGGAACTGGAAATTGGCAAGACGATGCTGGCGCAGGGGCTCACTCTGGCGCATTTCGTTGCCGTCGCCGAACAGGCCGGGATGGCTCCCGACGACATCAATCAGCGGCTCAAGAACATCACCGATCATTCCAGGATCGACGAGATCTGGATCACCGATCCCCTGGGCTTGGCCTATCTGCATTCGGAACCGGATGTCACTTTCCAGTTCCACAAGGACGACCCCAATCAGCCCCAGGCGTCTGCCTTCTGGCCGCTGATCGATGGCACGAAGACGAAAATCATGCAGGAGATCGAGAGGCGAAGCCTTGATGGCGAGATGTTCAAATATGCGGGAGTGGCCGGCATCGATAAGCCCCGCATCGTGCAGGTCGGCATCAATGCGCACACAATCTCCGCTCTGACGGAGGCCTTCAGCCTTAAGCGATATATCGGCGAACTGGTGGAGGGCGGCAAGCTGCATGCAGTGCAGGTGGTCAATCAAGACCTGTCGACGATTGCACTGTCCTCGATCGAGGGGATCGATCCTGAATCGGTTCTTGCGCAGACCAATCCCGATCTGGTCCGGAGGGTCGTTGCCACCCGAAAGATCTTCAGCCAGATCGACGGCCCCGTGATCAAGGTGATCGCACCGATTCTGCCGGTGCTTGCCAATGTCAACGCTGACGGCACTCATATCACGAAGCACCGGTCGGGCCCGCACACCACGGGCCGCGGCGCCGTGATCCTGGTGCAGTCGGCAGAAGAAGCCGAAGCCGTCACCTATCGTTACCTGGCGCTGACCGGTATCCTCATTCTCATTACCTTGGCGGGCGGCGGCTTGAGTTCACTTGCGCTGGCGCGCGGCGTGATCCGGCCGGTGCAGCGACTCACCCGATTCCTGGCACCGTCGGCGGCCGATGCGATCACGCAGGCCGATCATGCGCTGAGACCTGGAGAAGGCAGCGTCAAGGAGGCTGCGATCATGTTCATCGATCTGCGCGGCTTCACCACCTTCGCCCGATCTGCCGATCCAGCCGATACGCTGAAGCTGCTCACGGACTATCAGGCACGAGTGGTGCGCCTCCTGCATCGACACAAAGGCAGCGTCGACAAGTTTCTGGGCGACGGGATCCTCGCCACATTCGGCCTCAGTGCCGAAGACAAGATCTATGCCGCGGATGCCGTAAGGGCGAGTCTCGCCATCCTGCAATCCTTCGATGACTGGAACCAGGAACGGACGGCGGCCGGACAACAGCCTCTCTCCGTTGGCATCGGAGTTGCCATGGGCCCGGTGCTGCATGGCGCCGTCGGCAATGATGAAAGGCTTGAATACACGGTAATCGGAGACGCGGTAAACCTCGCCGCCAAGCTCGAGAAAAACAACAAAGCGGTCAAGGCGCGGGTGTCGTTCACTGCCGAGCTGATGGCCTTGGCTCGCACCCAGGATCCCCACCTGCCGGCGGGAGAAATCATTTCCGAATGCCGTGTCGACGGTGTCAGCGATCCCACCGACCTCGTCGTCATCCGGTGAGCTATTCCATGGCTGCAGCCATCTCCTCGGGATCCCTTTCCCGCTTGGGCGGAGCCCGCAGCAATAGGAGACAGGGGATCGACAGCAGGACCACCCACATCATCAACCGGAAGTCGTCAAGATAGGCGATGGTCGCTGCCTGGCGGGTAATCTCCTGGTTCAATGCAACAATGCCGGCGGTCGTGCCCAAATTCCAGATCTCCGGCAGGATCGGAGACTGCAAGACGGGGTTGAGCGGGCTCATGGTGCTGGCCAGAGATTCATGCACGACTTGAGTATTCTGGGCGAGCAAGGTGGTGACAATCGAGATGCCGATGCTGGAGCCGATGTTCCGCATCAGGCTGTACATGGAAGCACCTTCGGTCCGAAATTTGGCGTCAAGGGTCGCAAATGTGATGGTCGAGAGGGGAACAAAGACAAAGCCCAATCCCATTCCCTGCAGGATGCCAGTGCGGACGAGCGTCCAGTTATCGACGTCGGTGGTGAAGCCTGCCATCTCCCACAAAGTGAAGGCGAGCAGGCAAAATCCGGTCAGCAGAATGAGGCGCGTGTCCACCCTGCCGATCAACCTCCCGGTGATGATCATTGCCGTCATGGTCCCAAGCCCGCGCGGTGCCAGGACCAATCCCGTGGTGATCACCGGATAATCCATCAGACCCTGCAAAAAGGGTGGCAACAGCGCAAGGGTAGCGAGCAGGATGATGCCGACGATGAAGATGAAGAAGAGCCCGATGAGGAGATTCCTGTCCCTGAACAATTGCGGTTCCAGGAACGGATGACGCGCCGTGAACATGTGCACGAGGAACATGTAAAGGCAGAGCGCCGACAACACGGTCTCGATGATGATCTCCGTCGAGGAGAACCATTCCTGTGACTGGCCGCGATCGAGCATCATCTGCAGGGAGCCGATGGCCAGGCTGAGCATGGCGAAGCCGAAGAAGTCGAACGGCCGCGCCGTGTTCTTCGAGGTCTCGTGCACAAAGGTCAGGATACCGGTCAGCGCCAAAATGCCAAACGGCAGGTTGATGTAAAAAACCCAGCGCCAGTTGTAATATTCCGTGAGCCAGCCCCCGAGCGTGGGCCCAAGGATGGGGCCGACCATCACACCCACTCCCCATATCGCCATGGCCTGGCCGTGCTGCTCCTTGGGGTAGGTGTCCAGGAGCACCGATTGCGACAATGGCACGAGGCCAGCGCCAAAAGCGCCCTGCAGGAGGCGAAACAGCACGATCTCCGGCAAGGACGTGGCCGCGCCGCAGAGCATGGAGGCAATTGTGAAGCCAGTCACGCAGATGGCGAAGACGCGTTTACGGCCGAAACGCTGCGCCAGATAACCGGTGGGCGGCGTCATGATCGCAGCCGCCACAATGTAGGAGGTCAGAACCCATGAGATCTGATCCTGAGTGGCCGCCATCGATCCTTGCATATGGGGCAGCGCCACGTTGGCGATGGTCGTGTCCAGCGCCTGCATGACCGTCGCAAGCATTATCGACCCCGTGATCCAGAGCCGACTGGCCTCAGCGGGTCTATTGCTGGCGACAGCGGTCACTTTGAGGGCTCCGCATGCGCCGTCGTCGATGTGGGGTCGCCGAACCAGGCGAGGACCGGCTTCATCAGATCAGACAAGGAGCGGCTGACCTTTGTATCAATCTCGACACTGGCGCTCATTCCAGCGCGCAGCTGCGGATCGTTCGCAGCCGCCTCGACTTTGATCCGCACAGGGATCCGCTGCACCACCTTGACCCAGTTCCCGGTGGCGTTCTGTGGTGGAATGACCGAGAACTCCGCCCCGCTGGCTTGGGCGATGCTCAGCACAGTACCCGTCCAGGCCGTGTCGGGGTATGTGTCGACGTCGATCTCCACCTTCTGTCCCGGCCTCACATTGGTGAGATCGGTCTCCTTGAAGTTTGCCTCGATCCACAGCTCCTCATCAGCCACGATGCTCGTGACGGCCTCACCAGCAGAGGCAAAGTCGCCGATTTCAGGCTTCTGGCCGATAATGCCGTTGAAGGGCGCGACGACATCGGTGCGCTTGAGATCGAGGGCCGCCGCATCGCGCTCCGCCACCGCCAACAAATAGCGAGGCTGCTTCTCTACCGGCAAATTCACGTCCCCACCGAGCTGGGCCTCGACTTGGTCGAGGTCCTTCTTGATCGCCAAGACATTGTCCTGGGCGACGCGCAGGTTGCGCTCGGATTGTTCGAGCGTGGCTTGTGAGACCACACGCGACTTCGTCAGCTCGCTCTGGCGGTCATAATCATGCTGGGCAAAGATCACCTCTTCCTGCGCAGCCTTCAGCTGCTGCTGCTTCTGACCGTAGCTCGCCTTCAATGCCTCAATTTCGGTTCGGGTGATCCGCAGCTGTGCCTCCGCCTTGTTCAAGGCGATGCGATAGGGAAGATCATCGACGTGAAACAATACCTTCCCCGTCGTCACGTCTTCGTTCTCGTGAACATAAACCGCGGCGACCCGGCCTGACACTTCCGGGGCGATCATCACCTTGTCCGCTTTCAGATAGGCGTTATCGGTGCTGACATACCGACCGCCGGTGAGAAAGAAATACAGCCCACCGATCACCACTACCAACGGCCCTAGGATCAACAAAAAAGCGCGCAGCCGGCGCTTGGGAGGGGCGACCTCCTCTTTCGCGGGAACAGCAGGCGACGACGGTGTCGGTTCTGCTTCCTCCTTAGCAGCTTCTGCACCTCGCCCTTCGACCGGAGCCAAGCCGCCGGGAGGGCCCTGATCAGTGTCAATACGTTCCTTGAGCATGAAAGAACTCGCCTTCCGGAGGTCGAACCCTCCTTAATAAGGCAACCATATAAAGTGCGTCTCATCGAGTTTCAACGCGGCAGCCTCGGGCCATTCCCAATTTCGATGAACCTGAACCCAGGTCCGGACACGGGCTCAAGGATGGATACTGTGCCAAAGGCTAGGTTGACATGGCTTTTGCGACCAACGCAGTATTGGTTCAAAGGGAGCAAGATTCATAAGAACACCGAACCCTCCAATCCAAGGGTCAGCGGGCTTAATGTCAGACATCATTCTGAGTACACGTGGACTCACAAAGGAGTTCGCTGGTTTCGTCGCCGTCAATGAGGTGGACCTGAACGTCCGCCGCGGCAGCATTCATGCGTTGATCGGGCCGAACGGTGCAGGCAAGACTACTTGCTTCAACCTGCTGACCAAGTTCATCAAGCCTTCCAGCGGCACGATTACATATAATGGTCGAGATATCACTGGACTTGCGCCAGCGGAAATCCCGCATCTGGGAATGGTTAGGTCGTTCCAGATCTCAGCCGTGTTCCCTCACCTCACGGTAGTGGAGAATGTGCGCGTCGCACTTCAGCGCAAGCGCGGTTCATCGTTCGATTTCTGGCGTTCGCAAAAAATTCTGGCCTCGCTCGACGCGGATGCCTTGGAGTTGGTTCGCGCCGTCGGTCTCGAATCCTGGGCTGGAGCAACGGCTGCAGAGCTCTCCTATGGCCGTAAGCGGGCGCTCGAAATCGCTACGACGCTCGCGCTTGACCCCGAGATGATGCTGTTGGACGAGCCGATGGCCGGCATGAGCCAGGAAGATATCGAACGCATCTCCGCCCTCATCAAGAGGGTGTCGACCAATCGGACGATCTTGATGGTCGAGCACAATCTTTCAGTGGTCTCCACCCTGTCGGATGCGATCACCGTCCTGGCGAGGGGTAAAATCATCGCCCAGGGAGACTATGCCACGGTGTCTAAGAACCCGGATGTGATCGAAGCCTATATCGGAGCGGGACATGCTTGAAGTTGCTGAACGGCCCGGGGAGGCCAAGACGGACTTGCTGCTGACGGTTCGTCAGCTGGAGGCATGGTATGATGAATCACACGTGCTTCACGGGGTCGATTTCGACGTGAGTGCGGGAGAAGTCGTAACCCTGCTCGGCCGCAACGGGGCTGGTAAAACAACGACCCTCAAGTCGATTATGGGAATCGTGAAAAAGCGGCGCGGATCGGTCAAATTCGACGACAAGGAACTGATCAACCAGCCGTCGAGGGTCATCGCGCGGTCCGGCATCGGTTTCTGCCCTGAAGAACGCGGGATCTTTGCCAGTCTGAGTGTCGAAGAGAATTTGATGCTGCCCCCGATCATCAGCGACGGTGGGCTTTCACGAGACGAAATCTTCCAGCTCTTTCCCAATCTGAAGGAGCGCCTGAACAGCCAGGGGACCAAGCTCTCCGGAGGCGAGCAGCAGATGCTCGCCATCGGCCGCATCCTCCGGACCGGCGCGAAGCTCCTTTTGCTGGACGAACCGACGGAAGGCCTCGCGCCCGTCATCGTCCAGCAGATCGGGGTGACCATCAACAAGCTGAAGCAAAGGGGCTTCACGATCGTCTTGGTGGAACAGAACTTTCATTTCGCCTCCACCGTGGCCGACAGACATTATGTCGTTGAACAGGGCCGTGTGGTCGACATGATTCTGAACAGTGACATCAAGAAGAGTGAAGAGAAACTCCATCGATATCTGGGCGTCTGATATTGGTGCAATAGTCGACGTCGAAGCAAGACCGGAGATAACAAGATCCGCCGGAGGTTGTAGGGAAGGATGAGGGAAATGATGATTAAAACCATGCTTGGTGCCGTTGCTGGACTTGCATTGTTTGCAGGCAGCAGCTTTGCACAGGATCTCAGCGTTAAGATCGGCGTGCTCAACGACAGGTCTGGAATTTACGCCGATATTACAGGGGAAGGTTCCGTCGTCGCGGCACGCATGGCCGTCGAGGATTTCAATGCGAAGAATCCCGACATCAAAGTGGAGGTCGTGTCCGCCGATCATCAAAACAAACCTGACATCGCTTCAAACATTGCTCGCCAATGGTATGATCAAGACGGCGTCGACGCGATTTTCGACCTGCCGACCTCTTCGACCGCTTTGGCCGTCTCCGAGGTTACGCGTGAAAAAAACAAGGTCATCATCGTGTCCGGAGGTGGCACCTCGGATCTAACGGGTAAAAATTGTTCGCCCAATACGATTCACTGGACATACGATACTTGGTCCCTAGGCAATGGGACCGCCAGCGCTCTCGTGCAAAAGGACCTCAAAAAGTGGTTCTTCATCACGGCGGATTACGCCTTCGGACATGCACTTGAAAGGGACACCTCACAGCTGGTCAAAGCCGCTGGCGGTGAAGTCCTCGGATCGGTGAAATACCCGTTCCCCGGGCAGGATTTCTCCTCCTACCTGCTGCAGGCTCAATCCTCCGGCGCGCAAGTCGTGGCCCTTGCCAATGCCGGTGGCGACTTCATCAATTCAATGAAGCAGGCGTCTGAATTCGGCATCGTAGCCGGCGGGCAGAACATGGCCGGCTTGCTGGTGTTCATCACCGACATCAACGCGCTGGGGCTTGAGGCGGCGCAGGGGCTGAACCTGACCGAAGCCTTCTACTGGGACCTGAACGACAATTCTCGAGCCTTTTCGGACCGGTACGAAAAAATCGGGGGCAAGAAGCCTGGCATGGTTCAGGCAGGCGTCTATTCCTCGGTCTTGCATTACTTGGAGGCCATTAAGGCTGTAGGCAGCAAGGATGCAAAAGCGGTCGTTGCCAAGCTTAAGGAAGCGCCGATCCAGGACAGCCTCTTCGGCACCGTCACTGTGCGTCCGGATGGGCGGGCCATCCACGACATGTACCTGTTCCAAGTCAAAAAGCCTTCAGAATCCAAGGGGCCCTGGGACTTTTACAATCTCGTTTCCACGATCCCTGCGGACAAGGCATTCCGGCCGATCGAAGACGGCGGCTGCAAGATGTAATTTCGTAATGGAGTAACCGAAGGCTGCGCCCGGGGACGCGCAGCCTTCGCGTCATGGGGAAGTTTCATGCCCGAGATTTTCGGGATTCCGACGGCGGCCCTGTTTGGCCAATTGCTGCTCGGAATCATTAACGGCGCATTTTACGCTATTTTGAGCTTGGGCCTGGCCGTCATCTTTGGCCTCCTGAACATCATCAACTTCAGCCATGGCGCCCAATATATGATGGGAGCCTTTGTGGCCTGGATGCTGCTGAGTTATCTCGGACTCGGCTATTGGTGGGCGCTGGTTCTAGCACCGATCACCGTCGGGCTCTTCGGCATTATTCTTGAGCGGACGCTGATCAAGCAGCTGCAGGATCTCGATCATCTTTATGGCTTGCTGCTGACCTTCGGGATCGCTCTGATCATTGAAGGTCTGTTCCGCAATCAGTATGGCATTTCGGGTCTCCCCTATGCCATTCCGCCGCAACTGGCAGGCGGCTACAATCTCGGTTTCATGTTTCTTCCGGCTTACCGAGGCTGGGTCGTCATCGCATCGCTGGTGGTCTGTTTGGCCACATGGTTCATCATCGAAAAAACACGCCTTGGCGCCTATTTGCGGGCGGCCACCGAAAACCCGACTCTCGTGCAAGCCTTCGGCATAAACGTGCCTCTCATGGTGACGCTGACCTACGGCTTCGGCGTTGCGCTGGCAGGATTTGCCGGCGTGCTCGCAGCCCCGATTTATTCGGTCAACCCCAATATGGGTGCGGAGATCATCATCGTGGTCTTTGCTGTCGTCGTCATCGGCGGCATGGGGTCGATCATGGGATCGATCCTCACCGGCTTCGGCCTCGGGGTTGTTCAAGGCCTGACACGGGTCTTCTATCCGGAGGCATCCGCCACCGTCATCTTCATCATCATGGCAATCGTGCTCCTGATTAAGCCGGCAGGTTTATTTGGGAGGACCGCATAGCCATGGCCGTCTCCAGTCATACTGAGGGTCGCACCGTCATCACCACAGGCGCGAGCGGGATGCCCGTTCATCACCGATGGATCTTTGTCGCTCTCATCGCATTGCTCTGCGTCCTGCCGCTCGTCGTGTATCCCGTCTTCGCCATGAAGGTCTTGTGCTTTGCGCTCTTTGCCTCGGCCTTCAACCTGCTCCTCGGCTATGGAGGGCTCTTGTCCTTCGGGCATGCCGCCTTCTTCGGAATGGCGAGCTATGTCAGCGCCCATGCGGCCAAGGTCTGGGGCCTGACGCCCGAGCTTGCGATATTATCTGGAACCATCGTGGCCGCCTGCCTTGGCCTCGTCATCGGTGCGCTGGCGATCCGGCGATCGGGAATCTATTTCGCCATGGTGACCCTTGCGTTTGCGCAAATGGTCTACTTCTTTTGCCTGCAAGCTCAGTTCACAGGGGGAGAGGACGGCATTCAAGCGGTCCCTCGCGGCTGGTTGTTCGGGGTTTTCGATCTCGGCGACGACATGGTTCTGTATTTCGTTGTCGCCGTCATCTTTCTTGCTGGCATTCTTGCCATTTACCGCATCATTCACTCGCCGTTCGGACAGGTGCTGAAGGCGATCCGCGATAACGAACCCCGAGCCATATCGCTCGGCTATCGCGTCAATCAGTACAAGTTGACCGTCTTCGTGCTCTCGGCGGCATTTTCAGGACTTGCGGGCGCGACCAAAGCCATCGTCTTTCGCCTTGCTTCCCTTACGGACGTTCATTGGGCCATGTCGGGTGAGGTCGTTCTGATGTCCTTGCTCGGTGGCATGGGCACAGTCTTCGGGCCGATGGTCGGGGCAACCGTCCTCGTGACCATGCAGAACTATCTGGCCTCAATGGGCGCCTGGGTCACCGTGATCCAAGGCGTGATCTTCGTGATCTGCGTCCTGCTGTTTCGCAAGGGTATTGTCGGCGTCTTGGCGAGCTGGACTAAACGACCCCTGTGAATTGGAGCGTGGCCGAGCTACCCCGAGCCTGCTAGGATAGCTGGCCCTCAGTCCTTGCCTCGAGTTTTCATGTCACAATCGTCGACGCTTCCTGCCCGTCACGATCACCTCGATGGCTTGGCACTCGGTCTCATGATCCTGATCTGCGCAAGCTGGGGCCTCAATCAGGTTGCGGTGAAGATTGCCGGAGATGGGATCTCGCCGATTTGGCTTGCGACCCTCCGCTCAGCCGGCGGCACAGTGCTCATGGTGACATGGATGCTGTGGAGGAACATTCCCATTTTCAGTCGCGATGGAAGCCTGGGCGTTGGCCTGTTGATGGGCTTCATCTTCGCTGTCGAGTTCATCCTTTTCTACTGGGGCATGACCTTCACAACCGTCTCACGGGGCGTCTTGTTCTTCTACATGTCTCCTTTCGCGGTCGCGATCGGCGCGCATTTTTTCATTCGCGGCGAGCGCCTGACCCAACGGAAATTGGTCGGGCTATGCCTTGCCTTCACCGGGCTCGGCCTTGCCGTCTACGAGGGTCTGACGTTCCCCACCTATCGGGAGCTGATCGGCGATGGCATGATCTTCTTTGCCGCCGTGCTGTGGGGAATTCAGACCGTCCTGTTCAAGGCCGGGCGACTCTCAGCAATCGCTCCGGAAAAGACACTTCTCTACGAACTTGGCGTCTCGGCACTTCTCATGCCCCTGGCTCTGCTCTTCGTCTCGGAGCGGGGAATTTTCTCGCCGTCGATGCTCGTCTGGGCCTGCGTCGCCTATCAGATCATTGTCATCGTCTTTGCTAGCTATATCGGCTGGCTCTGGCTCGTCGTCCGCTATCCCGCCTCGCACCTCGCATCCTTCAGCTTCCTTGTGCCGGTGCTCGGCTTTCTGGGTGGAGCAGTCCTCCTGAACGAAGAGATCAGCCCGTTGTTGTTGGGAACCGTGACGCTGATCTGCAGCGGCATCTATATTGTGAGCCGCAGCGACCGGCCTAAATCCGCTGCTGCATAATTGCCGAGAGCTGCGATTCACTGGACTCCCTGGCACGAACAGAGGACACTGCGGCATCCTGACAACACACCAAGAGTTGCATTATGTTTCGGGGCCGCATTTTTACTCGCAGCACAATGGCTATATTTCTAGCCTTTTCCTTTCTCGGCATTCTGGGCAACGGTGATTCCGTGCGGGCGCAGGAGCCCCGCATCGAAACGACCGAAGATGCAGATTACTTCGGTCATGATCTGAGGCAACTCCTCGACGTCACGTTCGACCTCTGCAAGACCTCTTGTCTTGCGGACACTCAGTGCAAGGCGTTGACCTACAACAAACAGGCACAGCGCTGCTTTCTCAAGACCATGGCCGGTGATCTGAAGCCTGCGAAAGGCGCCACGGCTGGACGTCTGGTGGCGCCCGAGATTGCAGCTCATACAGCGGCTGCCCCGGCGCTGACCGCCGAGCAGAAGGCCGCACTGCTGCAATTTCTACCGAATGGCCTGCCCGACGAGGCGAAGCGTTTTCAAAGGTCGATCGCCAGTGCAACACCTGCCACCCAAGGGAGCGCCGAATCCGCTTTTCAAGATGGCAACAGCGCATATCTCCAAAGGAATTTCCGCGGAGCCGCTCAACATTTCCAGGAAGCGCTCAAGCTTGATGACAGTCGCTCTTCCGTCTGGCTCGCCCTATCCCGGGCACTTCTGGAGATCGAAACGGACAATTATGACGAACGCTACCGCTTGCCGCAGGAGGCAAGTTCGGCCGCATTGAATGGTTTCAACAGCGCCCTTTCCGCTCAGGAACGCGCAGAAGCCTTGAGCATACTCGCCAGGGCTCTCGAAAGGCGGGAGTTCTACCGGGCCGCGATTGAGGCCTATAAGGCGAGCCTGGCAATCACATCGACGCCTGCCGTACAGGAGGCATATGATACGCTCCGCCGGGAACGAGGCTTTCGCATTATCGACTACAATGTCGACTCGGATGCTGCGTCGCCGAGGATATGCATCAGTTTCTCGGAACCGCTGCAACGCCTGCCCGATGGGTTGGCAAAATTTGTCCTGGTCAATGAGAAGACCCCCGGCGACGTCGAGGTTGAAGATCGACAACTCTGCATCGACGGCGCCCAGCACGGCGAGCGTTACCGCATCGGGATCCGGGCGGGGCTACCCTCCGCCGTTGATGAGAATCTAGAGCGGCCGGCTGCTCTCGACATCTATGTAAGGGACAGAACGTCATCCGTGCGTTTCTCAGGGCGCAACTTCGTTCTGCCACCCCTGGGAGCGCAAACGATCCCCCTCGTCTCCATCAACACGTCCCAAGTGGAGCTCAGCCTGTTCAGGTTGGGTGATCGCGCACTGACTGGCGTCATCAACAATCAAACATTTTTATCCCAGCTTGATGATTATCAAGCTGAGCAGATAGCAGACCAACAGGGTGAAGAGCTTTGGAAGGGGACGCTTGAGGTAAAGACAGAGCTGAACAGGGAAGTCACGACAGGATTTCCCGTCACGGACGTCCTCAAAGACCGCAGGCCGGGTGTCTACATCCTGCGCGGCCGCCCGATCAGCGCAGCAAATCAAAGCTGGCAGGCACAGGCGACACAGTGGTTCGTCATCTCGGACATCGGTCTGGCGAGCGTCTCCGGAACAGACGGGCTCCATGTCTTCACGCGGTCCCTCTCCAGCGCGAAGCCGTTGGCGGGAGTCGAGTTGCGGCTGGTCGCCAGGAACAACGACGTGCTCGCCGTCACACGATCAGATCCTGACGGTTATGCCCATTTCGCACCGGGAATGGTCCGGGGCATTGGTGGTGCGGCGCCAGCCCTTGTGATTGCAACCGCGGAGAGCGATTCCGGGTTCATTGACCTAACGAAGCCAGCCTTTGATTTGTCAGACCGCGGCGTCGCCGGCCGCCAAGCCCCGGGCGCCATCGATAGTTTCCTCTATACCGAACGGGGCATCTATCGCCCTGGGGAGACCGTCTACATATCTGCGCTCCTCCGCGACGCCAAAGGGTTCGCCTCGACGGGACTTCCCCTCACTATCGTCACCGAACGTCCCGATGGCGTCGAGTTCTCCCGAAGCACCGTCGAAGACAAGGGGCTCGGCGGACATGAGTTAGAGCTGCTCCTGCCCAATGACGCGATGCGGGGTGGTTGGCAGGTCAAAGCCTTTATCGATCCAAAGGCCCCCGCCCTGGCACAGACCTCCATTCTCGTTGAAGACTTCATACCAGATCGGCTCGAGCTCGAGCTCGAGAGCACCGTCAGGAGCATTGATCGCGACAAGTCATTTCCTGTCGACGTTAGTGGAAGGTATCTATACGGAACACCGGCGGCCAATTTGGCCCTCGAGGGCGAAATCCTCATTGCACCTGCCGCAAGCCTGGACGGTTTCACCGGGTACACGTTCGGTCTTTCGGACGAAGAGATCCAACCGCAACGCAAGCCGATTCTTGATGTCCCGTCACTGGATGCCGAAGGAAAAGCCCACATCGATGTTGTGGTTGGGGACACCCTTGTTTCCACCAGGCCCCTAGAAGCCAAAATCACGGTCCGTCTCCGAGAGACTGGCGGCCGCGCGGTGGAGCAGACCCTCACGAGACCGATCAACCCCAATGGCCCGATGATCGGCATCAAGCCGCGATTCGAAGGCAGCATCGGGCAAGGTGAAGTTGCACAGTTCGACGTCATCGCCCTCGATCGGTCTCAACAGCGCACGAATATTTCAGGCGCCCGCTGGTCCCTCTACAAGATCGAAAAGAACTATCAGTGGTACATGACTAACGGCCAGTGGAATTACGAGCCCGTCAGCTTTACGCGGAAGATTGCAGATGGATCCGTGGATCTCGGCGCCGATGCACCTGCTGTGGTCCAGTCGCCGGTAGAATGGGGACGGTATCGTCTGGAGGTTAGCGCCTCTGAGGGCGAATTCGCGGCCTCCAGCGTGGAGTTTGATGCGGGTTGGTATGTGGAGGCGGCGACGGCGGACACTCCAGATGTCCTCGAAATCTCCTTGGACAAGGAAAAGTACCAGCCTGGGGAGACGGCAAGAGTAAAAATCACGCCGCGCTTCCAGGGCATCGCGATGCTCACGGTAATGAGCGATCGACTGATTGCTATGAAAACCGTGGAAGTGCCCCTCGAAGGAACCGAAGTCGAATTCACGGTGGAGCAGTCTTGGCTGCCCGGTGCCTATGTGACTGCCAGCCTGTATCGCGCTGCAGATGCAGCAACGTCGCGCATGCCTGCCCGGGCGCTGGGCCTGGCCTGGCTGGGGACCGATGTTTCCACACGCACGCTTGACGTCGCACTTGATGCACCGGAGATCATCCGTCCGAACACCACATTGGATGTCACGGCTGCCGTATCGGGCGGCAGCCCCGGCGAGGATGTCTATCTGACCTTGGCCGCCGTAGATGTCGGAATTCTCAATGTCACTCGCTATCAGTCCCCATCACCTGGAAACTGGTATTTTGGCCAGCGGCGTCTGGGGATGGATTTGCGAGATCTTTACGGGCGGTTGATCGACGGCATGTCTGCAGCTCCCGGCGTCATCCGTTCAGGAGGTGGTGAAGCCAGCTTGCAAATATCAGGAAACCCTCCGACACAGCCATTGGTGGCCGCCTTTTCAGGCATTGTTAAGGTCGACCCTGAAGGCAAAGTGGCGGTTTCCTTTTCCATACCGCAGTTTAACGGCAGCGTACGCCTCATGGCTGTTGCCTGGAGCGCCGACTCCGTCGGCCAGGCCAGTCGCGATGTCATCGTGCGTGATCCGATCGTTGTTTCCGCCAGCGTCCCCCGGTTTATGGCGCCGGGGGATGAAGCACGCGTCACCTTGGAGATGACGAACTCGGATGGTTCTCCGGGCGACTACACAGTCCAGGTCACCTCCTCGGGTGAAATTGAGGTGGATCAAGACGGAGATGAGCAGATCGTCACTCTCGCCGCCGGCGAGCGCAAGGTCCTCACGACGAACCTGGTCGCAAAAGAAAACGGCCTGGGCATCGTCACCGTTGCACTCTCAGGTGGCGGTCTTGAGCTGGCGCAGGAACTGATCGTTCCGGTGAGGCCTTCTGAAGCGCTCGCGAGCCAAAGGCTCGTCAAATCCATCCCGCCAAAGACCGGGACGCTTTCCCTCGGGTC
The DNA here is from genome assembly GCF_007474605.1 of Rhodoligotrophos appendicifer. Taxonomy (NCBI): domain Bacteria; kingdom Pseudomonadati; phylum Pseudomonadota; class Alphaproteobacteria; order Hyphomicrobiales; family Rhodoligotrophaceae; genus Rhodoligotrophos; species Rhodoligotrophos appendicifer. The sequence goes on from NZ_VHKL01000004.1 coordinate 227,539, forward strand.
GGAGCTGTTCGCGGGCCATAGCTCCAAAGGCGCGACGCTCGATGTCAGCATCATGAGCAGAGGAGCTATCGATGTGCCCTCGCTCCTGCTTTCCCTCGATCGCTATCCCTATGGTTGCGCAGAACAGCTTACCAGTAGAGCCCTTCCCCTTCTTTACTTCAATGACCTGGCGTCGGTGATCGGGATTGCTCGGGACAGCGGAGCGACAAAGCGAATTCAAACCACGATCACGGACGTTCTGGCCAAGCAATCTTCCACGGGAAGTTTCGGCTTATGGAGTCCAGCATCTGGCGATCTTTGGTTGGATTCCTACGTGACGGATTTCCTCACGCGAGCCCGCGAAGCCGGTTACCAGGTTCCTGACGTGGCCTTCATGCAGGCTCTCGACAATCTCCAAAATCAACTTGCCTATGCCTCCGATAGCGACAGCGGGAACGAGCCAATCGCATATGCGCTCTATGTGCTGGCCCGGAACAAAAGAGCCGCCATCGGAGATCTTCGCTACTATGCGGATGCAAAGCTCGACAAGCTCGGGTCGGGTTTGGCCAAAGCACAGCTTGGGGCAGCGCTTGCTCTTTATGGCGAGCGGAACCGGTCGGAGGTTGCTTTCGCGAAGGCTTTCGATGCCCTGGGTCCAGACCATGCGCTTCAGCCGGACGAGATCTCAACGAGAACGGATTACGGATCCCAGCTCAGGGATGCAGCAGCAACGCTCGCATTGCTCTCTGAGGTGGAACCGCCTCTGCCCATGAGCGAAACACTCATTCGGCGAGTCAGTGATCTGAGAGCGCAGGCCCGAAACACGAGCACGCAAGAAGAGGCCTGGCTGCTCCTTGCGGCCCACGGACTGATGGAACGCTTCAAAACGGTCGAACTGGAGCTGGCGGGCGTTCCCGTGAAAGATGCCCTGTTCAGGACCTTTGACCAGGACGTTCTGGCCGCTCAGCCGATTCAGATCGCCAATCTTTCAGATCAACCCGTTGATGCCGTGATCACCATCAAAGGCTTCCCCCTGCAGGCGCCCGCTGCGGGAGGCGATGGTTTCAAGATCACTCGGCAATATTTCGACCTTGATGGGAAGGAGGTTTCGCCCAGCAGCGTCGCCCAGAATGAACGCTTCGTCGTCGTTTTGACGGTCAGCGAGGAGAACGAACTGCCCTCTCGAGTCCTGGTCGTCGATCGCTTGCCAGCGGGGTTCGAGATCGACAATCCGCATATCGTCAAGAGCGCGGATCTCGCTGCCTTCCAATGGTTGCCCGACAACATCAATGCGGCACGGACTGAGTTCCGGGACGATCGGTTCGTCGCGGCCTTCGATCGAACTGAAAATAGCGAGCGGAGCATCGTCATCGCCTATGTCGTTCGGGCCGTAACGCCGGGGCAATATGTTCACCCCGCGGCGACTGTAGAGGATATGTATCGGCCTGACCTGTCGGCTTGGACAGATGAAGGCACCGTCGAGGTCACCGCACCGAAGCCGAACTGACGGCCGCTTCGCCATGCATGACCGGCCTCGATCAAAAAAAATCCGCCTGCAGGTTGTTGCAGCGAGCACAGTGCTGCTCGCGGCGCTGGGCTATTTTACGGCCATCTGGGCGGATAGAGTATTTCCCCCTCCCCTACCGGCGGATTTGCCTGTTTCGGCATCCGTACTTGATCGCAATGGTGACTTGTTAGGAGCCTTCACCGTCAATGACGGTCTCTGGCGTTTTCCCGTCTCTCTCGCGGATGTCGATCCTCGATTTACAGAGATGCTCCTGGCCTATGAGGACAAGCGCTTTTATCGCCATAGCGGCATTGATCTTCGCGCACTCCTGCGAGCGGGACTCCAACTCGTTTGGCATGGGAGAATTATCTCAGGTGGTTCGACAATCACCATGCAGCTCGCCCGCCTGCTGGAGCCGCGACGGCAACGATCCTTGGCGGCGAAGGTCAGGCAGGCCCTGCGAGCCGTCCAGATCGAAAGACGCTTAGACAAACGAGAGATCTTGGAAGCCTATCTTACTCTCGCACCCTATGGCGGGAATTTAGAGGGTATCCGCGCTGCCAGCCTCGCCTATTTCGCAAAGGAACCCAAGCGCCTCACGCCCGGTGAGGCAGGGATGCTCATTGCCCTGCCCCAGCTTCCCGAAACCCGCAGGCCGGATGTTCATCGCGCGAACGCTGTAAAAGCCCGAAATCGGGTTCTAGAGCGTATCGGCGGAGCCGTCGGTCTCGCTGCCGACGAGGTTGCTTCGGCCAAACAGGAGAAATTGCCATCGGCGCGTCACTCCATGCCCAACCTCGCCGCCCATTCCGCGGCCTTGATGCGCGCTCGCGATCCGAAGGCCGGCCTCTACAGGCTCTCCATCGACCGAAACAAGCAGATGGCCTTGGAGGCGCTCGCGCGCCATGCCGCTGAAAAACTTGGCTCGCAGATATCGGTCGCCATCATTTTGGCGGACCATCAGTCGGGAGCAATTCTTGCGAGGGTCGGCTCCCCTGAATTCGCGTCCCAGGCGCGGCGAGGTTATGTGGACATGAGCCGGGCGATCAGGTCGCCAGGATCCACCCTCAAGCCCTTTATCTACGGGCTGGGCTTCGAGGACGGGCTCATTCATCCCAGCACCTTGATCGAGGATCGTCCCTCCATCTTCGGTTCCTACCGGCCAGTGAATTTTGATAGCTCCTATCAGGGTACAGTCACCATTCGGCAAGCCTTGCAGATGTCACTGAACATCCCCGCGGTGTCCGTTCTTGCGAATGCGGGACCTTTGCGTCTCATGACCCGCATGAAGCGGGCTGGGACCACTCCGGTCATGCCGGACTTGTCTTCTCCGGGGCTCGCAATCGGATTAGGTGGTGTCGGTCTCACTCTCGAAGACTTGGTGAGCCTATATGCAAGTCTGGCCCGGGGTGGTCGCCCCGTTCAGCTGTTCGAAACCACAAACCATGAAGCCGCTCAGGACGCAGCTCCGCAGGTTTTGAGTGAGGCCGCAGCTTGGTATGTTACAGACATCTTGCGAGGCACCCCGCCACCCGAAGGTGTTTTGCGCGGCTCAATCGCTTTCAAAACAGGCACGTCCTACGGTTATCGCGACGCGTGGTCGGTTGGCTATAATGGAGAATTCGTCATTGGACTCTGGGTCGGGCGCGCCGACGGAACACCGATTCCTGGCCTCTCAGGGAGAACAAGCGCTGCGCCTCTCTTGTTCGAGGCGTTCTCACGCGTCGGCGGCAGTGAGAGGCCCTTCAAAGCACAGCCCGACGGTGCTTATATCGCTTCCAACGAAGATCTGGCGAAGCCCTTGCAACATTTCACTGAAGGCATGTTCTCGAGCACTGCAGGAGCGAGCGTCGAGACCCCGCCCGTCATCATCTTTCCGCCCCGGGACGCAAAGATCGATATTGCACCGAGCGCGCGTTCGGACGGCAAGCTCTTGGCCGTCAAAATCCAAAACGGCACGCCACCTTTCCGATGGTTGATGAACGGGCGCCCGGCGACTCTGGGAGACCGACGAAGGCAGACAAACTTGGATATTGACGGGGTCGGCTTCTCGACCATCACCGTGATTGATTCTCAGGGGCGGACCGACAATGTCCGAGTATTTCTGCAAGAATGACTTAGATAAACCAGTCGTTACTTATACAGAAAAGCTTTACCATTCCGAGAACTCGCTAACGCTCTAGTCTCGTTTTATTAACTGGCAGAATGCTGTTCTCTTCTCACAAAAAAGGGGGAAGAGAATCCTATGAACCGGCGACAGGATGCGGCAACGATCGCAGTGATCCTCACCATCTCAATTCTGGTCCTTCTCATCATGCCGACGGCGCATCTGGCATTGCCTCAGACCATCAACGAGCCGAACGTGACAAGAAGTTCAAAGAATAACTCGCACCCAGATCTTCATCAGCTCAGAGGCAAGAGCTCATGCGGCCTGCGCTTTTGTCGCGACGCGTAGGACCAGTTTCTCAGACCAGCCCGTTTAAATCAAACCACGCAACGCCAGTTCGTCTTTGACATACGCGTAATATATGGGTGCAGCGACGAGCCCTGCGACACCAAAGGCCGCTTCCATCACCAGCATCGCCAGGAGCACTTCCCAAATTCTCGCTTGAATATGACCACCAATAATCTTGGCGTTCAAAAAATATTCAAGCTTGTGGATGATGACCAAATAGGCCAGCGAGGCGACGGCGACATACGGCGAAACACTCAGTGAAACGATGACGATGACCGTGTTGGATATCAGGTTGCCCAAGACCGGAAGCAAACCGACCAAGAAGGTCACGATGATGACTGTCTTGAGCAGGGGCAAGTGCACCCCGAACGACGGCAGCACAACTCCGAGATAAATCGCCGTCAAAACCGTATTGATGGCTGATATGCGAACCTGGGCGAAGACAACCCGCCTGAAAGCACGCGCAAACAAAGCGATCCTTGCGGTCACCGCCTCGGTCAAGGGTCGAGGATCGGGCCGGAATGTCACCTCACTCACGGCAACAAACCCACCAATGATCATTCCGAACAGAATCCTGAGCAGGACACGACCGAAATCTTCACCCCACTTCTGAACTAGGCCGGCATTCTCCCGCAACCAGTTCGCAGCCGTGCTCTCTATCTGTTGGCCGTTCTCCGGCAAATACTGGCTTGCCCAACTCGGAAGACGGATGCGCGCGGTGCTTAAGATGTCCGCCATCTTCTGCATCAATGCCGGCAGGCTGTCGGACCCGCCGACAAGAAGGTGCGTAAGCCCGAAAATGGCTAGTCCCACCATGATTATGGTGATCACGAAGACCAGAATAAGAACCACGACCTTCCCTGGCTCGTGGCTCAACCCTATGGCCTTCAAGTGAGGGGCCACAGCATGGACGATCGTGTAGACGAGGAGACCAGCAAGCAACGCCGTCAAAAGGTGAAGACCCAAGGTGGCGAATAGCGCAAGTCCGCTCAGGATCAAGGAAGCGATTTCGTATCGCGAGGGTGTTTCGACGGGCAAAGCCCTGAACCTCTGTTGCCAGCCAGTCGGCGTGAGGCCCTGCCGTATAGCATGCCGAAGAGTTCGTAAAGCAGCCTGACGGAGCAAGTCCCCTCGCCGGTCTATCCAGTAGGCATCAGCTAGCGTTCCGTGCCGGACGATGTATAAGCCGTCACATGAGCCAATTCGTCTTCGAACAGGTGCGGGTCGAGCGTGAGGGGCGCCTTGTCCTCGATGTTCCCCGACTGGTCATCGCTGAACAACGGGTTGGTATCGTCGGGCTGAACGGGTCAGGCAAGAGCACCCTCCTGCGCCTTATGAACGGCCTCGTCGCCCCGACCAGCGGCGACGTCTGTGTCGACGGCCTGAACACCAAAGTCGACGGAAGACGGATCCGCAAGACAGTCGGCTTCATCTTCCAGAACCCCGACAATCAGATCGTCTACCCCATCGTCTCGGAGGATCTGGGGTTCGGCCTGAAAAACATCGGAATTCCCAAGAGCGAAATCCCCGGGCGCATTGCAGCTGCCCTCACGAGATTGCAGATTTCGCACCTGAGCGAGAGACAAAGCCACCTCCTCAGTGGGGGAGAGAAGCAACTCGTCGCACTCGCCGCCGTGATGGTGATGGAGCCTCACACTATCCTGTTCGACGAGCCAACAGCGGGACTGGATCTCCGTAATCGGAATCACGTTTGCAGAACCTTGGGAGCGCTGGCGGAACAAGCCGTCATTGTCAGCCACGATTTAATGCTGCTGGACCAAGCTGACCGCGTACTTGTCATGGCGGACGGATGCATCATCATGGATGCCCCTGCCAAAGAAGCAATTCAGTTCTATACGGCCCATTGTGGATGATCACCTCGCTGCACGTTCCTGGCAACACGGTGCTCCACCGGCTCCCAGCCGGCTGGAAGATGGGTGCATTATGCGTCAGTGGAATTTTGCTGTTCACACTCAAGTCCCCGCTCTGGCTTCTCGCTAGCCTTGGATTGTCCATCGTCCTTCTCGGGGTGGCTCAGCTTCGTTGGGACAGGATCAAGCGACAGATGTTCGGGCCAGCGATGATCCTGGCCTTTCTGTTTGTCGCCACGGCCGCATTGGACAGCGTTTCTGTCGCCATCCCGATGGCCCTGAGACTTGGCACCCTGATCCTCGCCGCCTATGTGGTGACCGCCACGACCTCAACGGCAGAAATTCTCGATCTCGTGGAGGTGCTCATGATGCCTCTCGAGCGGCTGCATCTCGCGAAAGCCGCTCACGTGGCACTGGCCGTTTCACTGGTCATTCGCTTCATCCCCGTTTTACTTGCACAAGCCAGGGAAATCAGAGAGGCGCAGGCCGCTCGAGGGCTGGAACGAAGCACTATCGCGCTTGTCGTGCCCCTGATAGTTCATGCCCTGAAATCCGCCGACGATATCGCAGCCGCCGTAGACGCTCGATGCTACCCGCCAGGAGATGGCCCATCATGACGACACGTGACGTGGTTCTAGTTGCACTGTTCGCCGCAATCATGGTGGTTCTAGGATTATCTCCCCGAATTCCCTTAACATTCTTGCCCGTGCCGATCACCTTGCAAACACTCGGCGTGATGCTGGCGGGTACGATGATCGGTCCCATACGCGGGGCGCTTGCCATGCTCCTCTTCCTGTTGCTGATCGCCATGGGTCTCCCGGTTCTTGCGGGAGGCCAGGGCGGGCTCGGGAGCTTTGCGGGGCCAACTGCGGGATTCATCTATGGCTGGCCCATCGGTGCCTTCGTAGCAGGTTGGGCGTTCAAGGCATGGGGACAACGAGTCCCCAAGCCATGGGGCGAGATCGCAGTCATCTTCCTTGCCTGCGTGCTCGGCGGCATCGTCATCGTCTATCTTTGCGGCGTCGCCTGGCTTGTTCTCATGACGGGAATAGGGCTCCAAAAGGCCCTCATCGGGATGGTTGCCTTCGTGCCCGGCGATCTCATCAAGGCCGTACTCAGCTCGCTGATCGTGCACAATGTCAGACGAGCCTATCCATTGGACCTCAAGTGACACCCGTCCCGCCAAGGTCACCGCTCCCCTTAAGCCACGTTGTCCTCGGGATCCTTGCGCTTGCCACTGCTCCGGCCATTGGCCTCGGACTCGCGCGTTTCGGTTACGCGTTGGTTCTTCCAAACATGAGAGAAAATCTCGACTGGACCTATGCTCAGGCGGGGTGGATGAACACAGTCAATGCGCTCGGGTATTTGGCGGGGGCATTGATCTCGTCCTTGGTTTCGCGATTTCTGGGCATGCGCAGAACCACGATCCTCGGTGCCGTGATGGTCACAGCAGCTCTCGCAGTCTCCGGTTTGAGCGGTGACTTCACCCTTCTCAGTACCGCTCGCCTGGTCGCCGGGCTCGGAGGGGCACTCTCCTTCGTCGCTGGAGGAACACTCGCCTCTCAGTTCTCGGGCCACGCCAGCAATCCGGCCCGGATGCTGGGGCTGTTCTACATCGGCCCCAGCGTCGGCATTCTGCTGTCTGGATTGGCCATACCTTCCATATTGGAAACCCTGGGTGCCGGTTCCTGGCGGGTGGCATGGCTGGTGATGGCTGCCGCGAGCGGCTTGCTGATCGCCATCCTTATCCTCGCCGGACCTCAAGATCAGCAGCGGGTCGGCGTCATCAAACAGCGTCATGCCCCGCTGATCCCGATGATTCCCATTCTGGTGGGATATCTCTTCTTCGGCACCGGCTACATCGCCTACATGACCTTCATGATCGCGTGGGTTCAGCAATCCGGCGGGGGCGCGGCGGAGCAGACAGCGTTTTGGTCTGCGATCGCGATCTCGGCAATCATATCGACTTCGTTTTGGTCATCCCTCGTCGCGCAAATGACCGGCGGGAGGGGCGTGGGCGCCATGATTGGTTTGACCTCCATAGGTGCCGCACTGCCCCTTGTTATACCCGGCTATGTCGGTCTGTTGGTCTCCGCTCTCTTATTCGGCACATCCTTTTTCTCCGTCGTCTCGGCCACCACCATCTTCATTCGCAAATATTATCCAGCCGATGCTTGGGCATCGGGGATTGCGAGCATGACCGTCTGCTTCAGCCTCGGCCAAGTCATTGGACCCGTGGCGATCGGGTACATGTCCGATGCTTCTGGCGGTCTCACCATGGGTCTTTGGATTTCCGCGGCTGTCCTTGTGCTCGGCGCGTTGATCAGTTCACTGCAGCCTGCTCCTGGCAACAGGACTTGACTTGTGCAGTGCAATGTCCACTTATCACGTCATCGCGATAATGCGATCTCGGTGCTTTGGCCGCGTGAACGACTCTCCGCATTAGGCGGCCAATCGTCCTGCCTCGGTACCTTTCATAAATTCTCCTGACCGCCCGGATCACGCGGGGCGCTCCTAAGGTACCGACACCGCGGTCTTCCCAGATGACCTCTGTGGCCGGGAATTCGAAAGATTTTTGACTTGATGACGTTTTCAGAACTTGGCCTCCCCGACTCCATCCTTAAGACTCTGGAGCAGCAGGGCTACACCAATCCCACCCCCATCCAGGCGCAAGCCATTCCCTTTTTGATGGCCGGACGTGATCTTCTCGGCATAGCCGCGACAGGCACGGGTAAGACCGCGGCCTTCGCTCTCCCCATTCTTGCAAAGCTCAACGCCGAGAAGCGACCGCTTGCGAACCGCTCAGCTCAGGTGCTCGTCTTGAGCCCCACCCGAGAATTGGCTCAACAGATCGCCGATAGCTTCAAGGTCTACGGAGAAAGCCTGCGCGTTAAGGTTGCCGTGGTTGTGGGTGGCGCATCTTTCCGCCAGCAGGCGACTTTGCTGCAGCGAGGGGTCGATGTTCTCGTCGCCACTCCCGGCCGCCTTCTTGATCATGCCGAGCAAGGCACACTCCGCCTTGATGCTTGTCGGTTTTTTGTTCTCGACGAAGCCGACCACATGCTCGATCTCGGCTTCCTGCCTGCAGTCAGGAAGATCATCCGCAACCTTCCGAAGCAGCGTCAGAGCCTGTTCTTCTCAGCGACGATGCCGAAGGAGATTGCAGGTCTGGCGGCGGAATTGCTCGACCAGCCCGAACGTGTCTCGGTTACTCCTGAGTCCACGCCGGCTGAACGGATCGATCAAGAGATCATCCACGTCGCGACAGCGCAAAAGACCAAGATCCTCACCGATATCCTCCAGAGCCGACTCCAGGACCGTGTCCTGGTGTTCACGAGAACCAAACGCGGTGCCGATCGTGTGGTGCTCAGTCTCGACAAAGCCGGGCTCAACTCCGCCGCTATTCACGGAAACAAGAGTCAACCCCAGAGGCAGCGGGCCCTTGCAGGATTCAAATCCGGCGAGACCTCAATTTTGGTGGCTACGGATATTGCCGCAAGAGGCATCGATGTCGACGGGATCGACTTGGTCGTTCAGTATGATCTTCCAGAGGTCCCAGAAACCTATGTCCATCGTATTGGACGAACCGGTCGGGCTGGCGCCAGTGGGCAAGCGGTTGCCTTTTGTGCTTCGGACGAGCAGCCGCTCCTCCGGGCAATTGAGAAGGTGACCCGTTTGACGATCCCGGCCCGCCGGGATCCATCGGCGGACCAAGAGCAAAGCTCCATTCCTGCAAGCCGGCCCGCAACAAGGGGGAAGGTGCAGCGCACTCGACCTCAGGCATTCGGGTCGCATAAGCCCGGAAACAATCACTCTGGGGGAGCCCCGCGGCCTCAGAATAGATCCGTGCGAGCTCAATCCGGCCAGGGTGGACGGCCTATGTCCCCGGCACGAACTTACGGATCCTAATCCGTCCGGTTGCTCACATTTCATGCTGTGAGCGCTATCGCCCGCTTGGCAAGGACTGCTGCATAGACATGCAGCAGTCCTTGCAGCATTCGCTCGGTGCCATATTCCCTCGAGCGGTCCAAGGCATTGAGCGCCATCTCCGCTCGCCACTGAGAGTTGCCTAGCAGGCTTTCAGCTGCGCCGACGAAGTCATCTGCATTTCTTGGATTTACAAAAACTGCAGCTCCCTCCCAAAACTCCCGATATCCAGGCAGGTCAGACAGCACCAGTGCTGCTCCAGCCCGTGCCGCGTCCAACACGTGGATCCCAACCGGATCATAGGTGGCGGCAGAAATAAAAACGGACGCTTGTCCCAGAACAACGTCCTTATTCTGGGAATCGATCTGCCCCAAGCAGCGCAGATTCTTCAGCTGAACCGTCGATCCGCTCAGTGAGCGCGGCTCTCCGCTGCAATACATCGGAACAGTCAAAGATCCTGCGATCTTATCCATGGTGCTGGCGTTCCAGCCCTCATGCCAGATGTCGCCAGCAGAAAACACGAACTTTTCTGCGCTTGGGTTGATCTTTAGGGACGGTCTACGGCCGATGGGAACAGAGACCAGTGAGAGGCCGGCGCCGTAGAAATCGGTCACGGCACAGGCATGAGCCCAAGTCGGCGCGATCACGCAATCCAGGATCGACATTCCTATTGCCGTCGCACGCGTCCGCCACATCAAGTCTGCCGGCATTTGACCCGTGGACTTTGTGGACCACCAAGTTCCTGAACAAGAGAAGTTGGAAGCGACCACAGGCATCGTCCACCGCTTTGTTCCCGCAAGCATGGGCGAATGCAGATGGACGAGGTCGACAGCGAATTCATTCGCCGCTGCAAGCAATGTGCTTGTCGCTTGACTGAGGTCAGTTGCGCTCTCTGCTGAGACTACGGACGGCAGCCGTGTGACCTCGATGCGAACATTTGGAAGTATTTCCAAGATCCTCAACTGGCTCGGAGACGGGGGAGCGCCCAGTAAAGCCAGGGTCACGTCGATTCCCCTCGACGCGAACCCTGTCACCAGATCCGACGTATACTCCCAAAGCTCAGGAGTGGCCTCAGACGTGACCAGAATACTCCGCGGATCATGTTCGCGCAGGATTGCGGCCATATGAACTCCAGGTGAAGGGGCGAACGCAGCGCAAGAACGACCATCGAACGCCATCGGTTCCAGATGGGCAAAGACTGTCGGGAGGATCGGAGAGGAACTGGACGATGCCTTGCACTGTTACAGTCACCACGTGTGTAGCGAGGTCGTCGTGTCAAAATCCATCAGCAAACCGCGAGAGCAGGAAACAGAGATTGACGAAGTGGCCGTCATCCTTCCGCACGAAGCTGCTGCGCAGGCCGATCTTGTCTATGTGACTGACGAGACCCCGGGAATTACCCGAAGACGTTCCGGCAAGGGGTTCAGCTTTCGCCTTCCCTCGGGGGAGGTCGTCAAGGATCCCAGCACCATCCAAAGAATCAAGAAACTCGCCATTCCGCCCGCTTACACCGATGTCTGGATATGTCCCGATGAACGGGGGCATATCCAGGCCACAGGAAGAGATGCGCGAGGGCGTAAACAGTACCGATACCATGCGAGATGGACAGAGGTTCGCGACAGCGCGAAATATGACCGGATGCTCGAGTTCGCCCGTGCCCTGCCGCAGATCAGAGACCGGGTCAATCTCGACCTGGGACGTCGAGGGCTGCCTCGGGAACGCGTGCTTGCGACTGTCGTCCATCTCCTCGAAACCACCTTCATGCGGGTCGGCAACGATACCTATGCGAAGCAGAACAGAAGCTATGGTTTGACGACTCTCAAGGACGGTCATGTAAAAATTGGGAGCACGACTCTTCGCTTCAAGTTCAAGGGAAAAAGCGGGAAAAGTTGGCAGCTGAATGTCAATGACCGGCGCATCGCGAAGATCGTTAAGTCCTGCCAGGATATCCCCGGCCAACGCCTTTTCCAGTATTATGATGAGGATGGAAACCAACGTCAGGTGCTCTCCTCTGACGTCAATGATTACTTGCGTGATATTACGGGGAAGGATTTTACCGCGAAGGATTTCCGAACATGGGCAGGGACGTTGCTTGCCATGACCGCCCTTCGTGAACTCGAGTCCTTCGATAGCCAGGCCGCTGCCAAGAAAAATCTCCGAGCAGCCATAGAGCGTGTTGCCTCGCGACTGGGAAACACCGTCACAATATGCCGAAAATGCTATATCCACCCCGAGGTGATGACATCATATTTGGATGGCTCACTTCTTGAGCAACTTCAGCAGGCGGTTCAGAGCGAACTGAAAGACGAGTTGGAACAGCTGAAACCCGAGGAGGCGGTCGTGCTCGCCTTTCTCGAAGCCAAGATTAGGCGGGACTTAGCCACAGATCGTTAGGCTGCATTATTGCGCCCTTGCCCAAAACTCACAGATCGGCGAGGCTCCCGAGAATGAGGGGGATCGCCTAATGAAAATCAGCAAGATACTCGCATTCCAAGTGGATTTACCGCTGAAGGAAGGCCGGTACTCGTGGTCGAATGGAAATTTCATCGACGTCTTTGACTCGACGGTCGTCGCGATCGAGACCGATGCCGGCATCACAGGATACGGCGAAATTTGCCCCTTGGGACCTTCCTATCTTCCAGCCTATGCGGCAGGGGTTCGCGCAGGTTTAGCTCAGATTGGCCCTCACCTCTTGGGCCAGGACCCCACATGTCTCGGACAGCTGAACCGCCACATGGATTCTGTCCTCAGAGGACATCCCTATGTGAAGTCTCCCATCGACATGGCTTGTTGGGATATCCTCGGCAAGTCCGCAGGCATGCCGCTGCAGGTGCTGCTCGGCGGCGGTGCACAGGAGGATGTCGCACTTTACAGGGCCATCTCCCAGCAATCGCCGACTGACATGGCCGAGAAGGTGAAAACCTATCGCTCGGAGGGCTATACGAAATTTCAGCTCAAAGTCGGTGGAGACGATGCTGACGAGGATATCGCCCGAATTCGCTCATGCGCCGCCGAGTTGATCGCCGGCGACATCCTGGTGGCCGACGCCAATACGGGATGGACAATGCATGAAGCGGCGCGCGTCGTGATCGGCGTCGCAGACATCGATGTCTATATCGAGCAACCCTGCGCCTCTTACGAGGAGTGCCTGAGCATCAGGCGTCGCACGCCCCTCCCCTTCGTGCTCGACGAGGTCATCGATGGAATTCCGATGTTGCTCAGGGGACTTAATGACCATGCCATGGACATCATCAACTTGAAGATCTCCAAGGTCGGAGGACTCACCAAGGCTCGGCAAATTCGTGATCTGTGTGTGACGCAGGGGATTGCCATGACCATTGAGGACAGCTGGGGCGGCGACATCGTCACCTCCGCCATCGCTCATCTTGCCCAGTCGACGCCCAAGGAGTTCCTGTTTTCTGCCACTGACTTCAACAGCTATGTGACAACGGATATCGCCACAGGTTCACCCCGTCGCATCGACGGCAAGATGAAGGCTTCGGACCGTCCAGGCCTCGGCATTGAGCCTATTATGGAGGCACTGGGTGATCCGGTCCTGGTCATTGGCTGATAGGCTTCGCCCCATAGCCACATACGTTCTTGAGCAGCAAAGTCGACCTCTGGCTCAAGTGACCGAGGTCTCTTCATCATGAGAGCCAGGGAACGTGTTCTGCCGCATGTATAGCCTGAACACCGCCTCCTTTATGACATCGGATGCATCCTCGATGGTCAGCGAGATATGAGAACGGAGCGCTTCATTTCCCCCAGTCGAGTTACGGTCCTTCAGAGCCTCGATCATCTGACCGTGTTCCATCGTCATCCGGGTGATGTGCCGGCGTCGTCCGATCTGAATCCGGCGAGCGAACCGAATACGCGCATTGAGGGCATCCAGGGCCCTGCTGATCTCATGATTGCCAGCAAGGCGCGCAAGGCGGACGTGAAACTCTTCGTCGAGCTTTAGGATTTCATCGGGGTCGTAATCATCATATCGAGCGAGCGCTCCCTGCCAAAAAATCTCCAAGTCAGCAATCTCCGCCTCGGTCGCCCGTTCACAAGACAAGTTGAAACTCCCGGTCTCGATAACAGAACGAAGCTCAAACAGTTTGAGCAAATCGTTCATGTCAGGAGCACTGAAGAAGAACCCCCTATTCGGTTGGAATACGAGGAAGCCCTCACTGGCAAGTCTATTAAGTGCTTCTCGAATAGGGGTTCGACTGACGTGAAGTTGCTTCGATAGCTGAACCTCGTTGATTCTCTCATCTGGCCTAAGACGGAACTCGATCGCCAGATCTCGGATGGATTTATAGGCACGTTCCGCACTGTCAGCCGGACGCGGAGTGCTCCGTTTCGTTCGGGAAGAGATCATGGAGCTGTTTCGATGTTGCAACTTCAAATCGTACGATGTGGGCGCCGCACAAAAGCGTCAAGTTAGTAGTCGGCATAAGTGAAACATTTTTCGAATAGCGTTCAATCTATAGAGCGTGACCTTCTTCTCCTGTCGCTTTATGAACCATATGGACGCCCCAATAACGCAAGCCGCCGAGGATCCGAATGGATGAGCTTTCGTCAGAATTTCTCTTTGAGTTAAAGATCGACGTGCACGCGCCGGTGTCCATGGGACAGACCGAGGCCGGAGAGCGCCGCATGGTGGTCATCGCAGGCGGCACCTTCGAGGGCCCGAAGCTGCGGGGCGAAATCATGCCCGGAGGGTCCGATGCGATCTTCGTTGAACCGAACGGTCTGTCGCGCATCGATGTCCGCGGTGTGCTTCGGACCCACGACGGTGCGTATATCTATATCGAATACTTTGGAAGGCGCCATGGACCGCCTGACGTCTTGGCGAAGCTGGCCGCCGGAGAGCCCGTGGATCCTTCATCCTATTATTTTCGGGTCGCATTCACATTCGAGACGGGCGATCCCCGTTACGACTGGATGAACAGCATCATCGCTGTGGCAAAGGGAGCCCGCCCACCCCAGGGACCGGTCTATAGAGTCTTTCAGATCCTTTGACGACTAAAGCAACTCTCGACTTGATTGGAGTTTTAGAATTTCAATCAGGCCGAGATCCCGAGCTTCCGCCAAGTCCTGATTGCTTCGTCCCGCTACGATGTCTTTCGTCTGTGAAATCACCTTGTCTTTGATATTCGTATCCAGTTCGGCCGATCCGAGCGTGTCCCAGATCGCTTCATAGGTCCCCCCATATTTCTTCAGGAATTCCTCGATCCCCTCCGCGCCGAGGTGATTGCTTATGAAAGAGCCTTGCAACGTCCATTTTGGTCCGGGTCCGTAGCAAAAAGCCCGATCGATATCTCGGGCGGTTGCGGCACCCGACGAGATCAGGAAAAAGGCTTCCCGCCACATCGCCGCCATCAGGCGCAGTGCGATATGGCCCGTCATTTCCCTCTGCATCACCACCGGCTTCTTGCCAATCTGCTCGTATACCTCCCTCGCTCTTTCAACCGCCCATCCGGCGGTCCTGTCACCGCCGACGATCTCCACCAAAGGCATCAAATGCGAGGGATTAAAGGGATGCCCCAGGACAATTCGTTCAGGATTGGCGCAGGCTTCCTGCATATCGGACACCAACAGCGCCGAAGATGAAGATGCTATGACGACATCATCTCGAATACACATCTCAATTTTGGGAATGATTTTTCTTTTCAAATCCAAGTTTTCAGGAGTGTTCTCCTGAATAAAATCAACATCCCTGAATTCATCTCCTATCACGGCAGAAAATTTAATTTCTCCCAAGTGGTCTTTTGGTGGAGCCATCTGGTTCAGGTCAGACATTATATTCGGAAGAATAGACTGAAACTGGTTCCATCTGTGCTCGTCCGGATCGTGAGCTATGACATCAATCCCTGCATGAGCAAAAGTGGCCGCCCATCGCGCCCCGATCAGGCCCAAACCAACGACACCGACCTTCTGCAGTGAAGTCATTGAAGTTTCTTCCTCAAAAAATCTAGCAAGACAGCCGCATAGGCCGCTTTTTGGGTGCGCGGTACGAAATGTCCGCCATTCGCAAGGACGATGCGTCGGGCGCCCGGTATGAGACGCTCGAGCTGCTCGCTGTGATAGGCGGGCACGACCATGTCATCCGCCGCCGTCACGATCAGAGTCGGGATATCAATACTCCCAATCTTTGCCGAGAGATCATGATCCAAGATGGCTTGGATTCTCGCTTTGGTGATACGGATTTCACGATCAACATCTGTGGGATCGGGAGCATTCAACTCCGCGTCAACGAGAACTTCGTTCTCGGAGATCCATAACGGCGGATACTGCAATAACACTCCAAGTTTGCGATACAGGTTCAGACCGCCACGGTCCAAACTTTCCAATCTATACTGGAAGAGCCTTGTGAAATACGGACAGGCCTTGGTCCAGGTTGCCGAGAGGATCAAACGGTCGATCAGCTCTGGTCGATTAACCGCGATCTCCTGGCAGATTGCTCCCCCGGTCGAATGACCGACAAGAACTGCCGACTTCACTCCGATATCTGCCATCAGCAAGACCAAGTTATCGGCCATCCCCTGGATGCTGTACGGACCATCAAACCTGCTGGACCTCCCGGTGCCAAGATGATCATAGGTAATTATGGTGAAGTGCCGCGTGAGCTCAGGGATGACGCGATCCCAAAAAGATGCCCTTCCCCCCAATCCGCTCACCAGCACCAAGGGTGGGCCATCACCCTTCCTGTCGTAAGTGATCTTGCCGCCTTCAGGCAGGCGTAAGGTTCCGCTCATGATCAACTCTCGACAGGCTTACTAAACACGGTTCTGCGCTCGATCTCCAACACGTCAGCTGGACGAGGGAAGTTCTCGGGAACTGGATCCTGGGGGGTGCGGGGCCGCCCGATCTGACTGAAGAAGTCTTCGAGGCCATGAGGAGACATGGTCCAGACGAGCTTCAACTCCTCTTCCCCTTCGTTGATAAACATGTGTTCGACGTTCTTAGGCAGCATGATGATCGTGCCGGGAAGCATAGGGTATTCGCTCTCGCCTACGATCGCCCTTCCCTTTCCCTGCCAAACAAAAAGAACCTCGAGGTTCCGGTCGTGGGCATGTTTGCGAATATGCGAACCGACTGCAACAATCTGAAAGCCCATGGAAAATGGTCCGTCCCAGTTTTCCGGGGTCAGTTTGATGGTCACATAGCCATTCGCCGGAACCGGTTGCCAAAAGGACGAACCATCGTCCTCCTGCAGAACCAGACCTTTCGTCATTCTCTCTTCCGCTTTCGCACTCATGTCACTCTCCTCTGGTTCACTCTCCAGCACCATTCACGGGTCCGCGGCAATTCGTCGGGCGGGGCGGGACGCTCACATTGGATCAGGCCCTGTAAAGGAGTTTCCCGCCGCGCATTGGCATTCAATGCGCCGGAAGAGGCCGCAAGGGAAGCCGTGGGGATGACCTTACGAGAAAAATATAGAATGAGAACTATGATAGGTTATAATGCCGGATCAAATTGAGATGCACGACCGGAACTCCACTCAGCCATGGCTTCGTTCAAGCACCTGCGGTCGTCAAGCCCTGTTTCTTGCACACAAGAGGCGCAGCCGACAAAGGTCGGCGGACGTTGCGCGATCGTCGCAAGTGTTGCGTTCCCCACCCCTTGATGCAACATCCTCGGTGTCTACCTGCAACTTCCAGATGGCAGGCAAACTAAATTTGACCATTCTCATTCATGATAGCTCGGACCCAGCGCCTTGCGGACTGGCACTTCCTCCGGCATCTGGGTCGTGACCTCGATCATGTGCTGGCCATCTGCAATTTTGCAATGAACAAAACCTTTGCCCCCCCTCGGCCGCCTCTTTTGAGCGACGACGCTCCGCCCAGTCGGAAGCGATTTTCGGAGATTCTAAAGGATCTCGGAGAACGAGATCAGGATCGTGTCTATGTGGATGACATTCTGAAGGCGTTTGGAGATCGTGCCTTCGGCGCATTAATGCTGTTTTTCGCTGCGCCAAACATGATCCCCCTTCCTCCTGGAAGTTCCGCAATCCTGGGCCTGCCGCTGTTGTTCATCACCGCGCAGCTTATGATGGGGCGCTCAGTCCTCTGGATGCCCGGCGTGATCGCCCGGAGGTCGTTGACGCAAGTTGCGTTCCGAAACATCGTATCTCGCCTGCTCCCCTGGCTTTACAAGGTTGAGCGTATCCTCAAACCCCGCCTCCCACAGCTTGTAGGAGATATTTCCGGTCGCGCCATTGGGGCCGCAAGTTTTGTCCTGGCAGTTGTATTGTTTCTCCCAATCCCTTTAGGCAACATGTTGCCTGGGCTGGCAGTCTCTCTGTTTGCTCTCGGCCTCGTCGAGCGGGACGGCGTTGCCGTCATCTTTGGGTGGATTACGGCTTTTGCGAGTGTCGCCGCATTGGCTCTGGTATCAGCCGCCTTGTTGGCCGCGGCTACGGCGTTTGTAGACTACTTCCGTTCATATTTCTGAAGGCTGCTGAAAGGGCTATCTCGTGGAGTTCGATTGGATAGGTGATCCGACCGCATGGCTAGGCCTCGGCACCTTGATTATTCTTGAGATCGTCCTTGGCATCGACAACCTCATTTTTATAGCGATTCTGGCGGACAAGCTGCCGCCTGAGCAGCGGCAGCGGGCAAGGTTGATCGGCCTCTCTCTCGCCTTGCTCATGCGGCTGGGCTTACTGGCAAGCATCTCCTGGCTCGTCACCCTGACGACCCCCCTCTTCACCGTGTTCGGCTATGGGCTTTCAGGGCGCGATCTCATCCTGATCATCGGCGGCCTTTTCCTCCTGTTCAAGGCCACCATGGAACTTCACGAACGGCTGGAAGGTGAAGACGAGAGCGAAGGAAAATCTACCACTCATGCCGTGATGTGGCAGGTGATTGTGCAGATCGTGGTTCTCGACGCGGTGTTCTCCCTGGATTCCGTGATCACCGCAGTGGGTATGGTCAGTCATCTCACAGTAATGATGATCGCCGTGGTGATCGCCATGGGAGTCATGATGCTGGCGAGCCGCCCGCTGATGAATTTCGTCTCCGCCCACCCCACCGTCGTCATCCTCTGCCTGGGTTTCCTGCTGATGATCGGTTTCAGTCTCGTCGTGGAAGGGTTGGGCTTCCATATTCCCAAAGGCTATCTCTACGCGGCGATCGGCTTCTCGGTCCTCATCGAATTTTTCAATCAGCTGGCCAGGCGCAACAAATTGGAATTGATGACGACCTCAAATGTCCGGGATCGAACGGCGATGGCAGTGCTTCGTCTCCTGGGTGGCGGGCGCCAGTCTGCTGATGTTGCGGGAGATGATGCAGCCCTCGCCAACCAGAATGTCGAAGAGCTCTTCGGTCCTGAAGAACGTTCCATGGTGCAGGGCGTCATGACCCTCGGCGAGCGACCTGTCCGGACGATCATGACACCACGGACCGAAGTTGTGTGGCTCGACCCAAGCGCTTCGCAAAGCGATCTGCGGCAGAAGATCCTGGAGTCCGGCCGATCCCGCTTTCCTATCGCTCGCGGCGACATCGACAACATCACCGGCATTGCACTCACCAAGGACCTGCTGATCGATCTGGTGGGGAATGGCACGATAAACCTGGAACGCGCTACGCACGAACCTCTGATTGTCCACGACCGAATGAATGTCCTACAGGTCATGGAGAAACTTCGCGGTTCGTCGGTTCAGCTTGCCGTGGTGTACGACGAATATGGCTCATTGGAGGGGATTGTCACTCCGACGGATGTCTTCGAGGCGATCACCGGCGGCTTTCCAGAAGAGGGCGAGGAAGGTCTCAGGTTCGAACAGAATCCTGATGGATCATGGCTTGTTGATGGACAGACTGATATCCACCGGCTCAGTCAGATGATGGATTTGGATCTGACTGACGATGCCGACCGATACTCTACCCTGGCCGGATTTCTCCTGTGGCAGGTGGGCTACCTTCCTCATCAAGGCGAGAAGATCGCCGCCAAGGGATATGAGTTCGAGATCATCGAGATGGCCGGGGGACGCCGTATCGGCTTGGTGAAGATTAAGCGGCCAGACGAGCCTCGCACCCCCTAAACCGCATCTTTTTCAACACCATCCAAAGGGAATTCAAGAATGCTGATTGAAGACTACGCGATCATTGGAAACATGATCTCCGCGGCTTTGGTCAGCAAGAATGGGTCTATAGATTGGCTCTGTCTGCCGAGATTCGACTCGCCCGCCTGCTTCGCCGCTCTCCTCGGCACCCGGGACAATGGGCACTGGTCCATCCGGCCAACCGAGAAATTTACCATGACCCGCCATTATGTCCCCGACACGGCGGTCTTGGAGACGCATTTCCAAACCGCGACCGGCACGATTGCGATCTTCGATTTCATGCCGTTGACGGATGATGAAGACCGCGTGGACCTGGTCAGGCTGGTGAAGGGCCTCCACGGAACTGTCGACGTCGAGATGGAACTCGTCCTCCGGTTCAATTACGGCCAGGCGGTGCCCTGGGTCCGCCGGCGTGACTACGGGATGAGTGCCATCGCCGGACCCGATGCCGTCGCGTTGCACACTCCAGTCCCCCTGGAAGGTCAACAGCTGCGGACCATGGCTCGTTTCACCGTCAAGAAAGGGGAAAAGGTTCCTTTCACGCTTTCATACCATCACTCCCACAAAACTCCTCACTTCGTTCCCGACCGGCAGGAGAGTCTGGATGCCACAACTCAGTGGTGGCGAGAATGGTCGGCCAGGGCCAAGCTGGAACATGTCCCGGACAGGCTCAAAGAAGCGGTTCTCCGCTCGTTAATCACTCTGAAGCTGCTCACATATTCTCCAACGGGAGGGATTGTCGCCGCACCTACGACATCCCTTCCAGAGTTGATTGGGGGAGCCCGGAACTGGGACTATCGATACTGCTGGATCCGAGATTCCACCCTGACGCTCTATGCCCTTCTCAATGCTGGATATCGCGAGGAGGCGGAGGCATGGCGTCAATGGCTGCTCCGCGCCGCCGCTGGTCACCCCGAGCAGCTCCACATCATGTATGGGATCGACGGGCGGCGTTGGCTACCCGAAAGCGAACTGCCTTGGCTCAAAGGATTTCAAGACAGCCGGCCGGTGCGGATCGGCAATGCGGCATCCCATCAGGTGCAGTTGGACGTCTTCGGCGAACTGATCGATGTCCTTCACGCAGCCCACAAAGCTGAACTTGCATCAATCGATGATTCTTGGAGGGTGCAGAAGCTCCTGCTGAGTCATCTGGAAAAGGTGTGGCAAGAGCCAGATTATGGAATCTGGGAGGTCCGGGGTGAAGCACGGCGCTTTACTCACTCTCAACTCATGTGCTGGGTTGCCTATGACAGAGCCATCAAAACCGCCGATACCTTCAAGCTCTCAGGACCCGTCGAAAAGTGGCGGGTGCTGCGCGAACTCATCAAGGAGACAATCCTCGAGCGGGGTTTTGATACGCGTCGTAACAGTTTCGTTCAAAGTTTCGACAGTCAGCATCTGGATGCTTCCTTGCTCCTGGTGCCGCAAGTCGGCTTCCTAAAACCGAACGACCCTCGAGTCGTCGGAACCGTCGCAGCCATTGAGAGGGAACTGCTCCAAAACGGATTTGTACAGCGCTACTCGACCGATCACGTTGATGACGGAGTGGGCGGCAGTGAAGGGGCGTTCCTGGCTTGCTCATTCTGGCTCGCCGATGCCTATGTCATGCAAGGCCGTCTGGAAGAGGCCACGGAGTTGTTCGAACGTTCGCTGACGCTGCGCAACGATGTGGGCCTGTTGGCGGAGGAATACGACCCGATCAGAAAGCAGCTGGTCGGCAATTTTCCGCAGTCATTCTCTCACGTCGGGCTGGTCAATACCGCCTTCAACCTTTCCAATGCTTACGGTCCCGCCAGGCAACGCTCCAAGAGGGATGCTCCGACCAAGCACACCACCGAGAGAAGCAAGTCACCCGTCATCGCCTGATGTAACGGAGATACAATTTTGATGAAGCAGGACCATGGCACCTGACCGTGTGCTTCAATGACTCGCAAAGCATTGTTATTCTATGGTGCGAGAACTCGTCACTGGTGAAAGAATGCTCCCATTGAAAGGCACCGTTGTCGCCTTCGTGAGTCTTTGTTTCGTTGCTAGCACTGCGCCAATCTCCGCAGTGGCCGAACCCATGCGGGGAGCTGCTTTAGCGACTGAGCAGGGCATGAGCACCGACATGCCAGGCGCAGCTAAAGACGACGGCAAGGTTGCCCAGAAGACCATTTGCGAGCTCATCGAAAGTGCTGCTGACGTTCATGACCTCCCCGTGGATTTCTTTACTCGGCTGATTTGGAACGAGAGTGGCTTTCGCCCCAAAGTCACCAGCCGAGTGGGTGCTCAGGGAATTGCGCAGTTCATGCCCGGGACGGCCGCAGAACGCGGTCTTCTTGACCCCTATGACGTCCATCAGGCCATCCCTGCCTCAGCTCACCTCTTGAGAGACCTGAGAGCTCGCTTCGGGAATCTTGGTCTGGCTGCAGCGGCGTATAATGCCGGACCTCGTCGCGTCGGCGATTGGCTAGAAGGCGCAGGCAATCTTCCGGCAGAAACTCGAAACTATGTCATCAACATTACGGGGCTCAGTGCGGAGGACTGGTCCATTGCAGACCGTAATGAACTTGCCGTTCCGGACAAGTACGGTTCCCTTGATGTGAAGGCGATGGCGCTCCAGAAAAGAAATTCCAAGGTCGCCCTGAGTTGCCTGGACATTGCCTCGACCATCGGCAGAACCCCTGCACCACCGCCCGGTGCTGTCGTCGCGCTCTCTCCCCTGAAAGCTCCCTGGGGGGTTCAGGTCGCCGCCAATTTTTCCCAGAATGTGGCCCTGACGAAGTTCACTTCTCTGCAGCGTCGTTTTCCCGCCATCCTCAGTGATCAAGAGCCCATGGTCGTGCGCGAGCTCAATCGCAGCCGAGGCAAGCGTGCAATGTTCCACGTTCGCCTTCCGGCAGACAGCCGGGACGCTGCAGAGCGCCTGTGTCGGAGGCTCCTGGCGATCGGGGGAAGCTGTATCGTCACCCGGAACTAGCCAGGCTAGAGCTGGATTTGGGGGTTCGAAACCCCATGACCGTCGGCACCGCCAGGAACAGGGCAATCCCGCAAAACAGAAAAACATAATGCGATAGATGATGGTCTATGAGGCTCGCGAAAAGAATTGGCGCAAACAGGGAGCCTATATCGAAGCCCGAATAGACAATACCAAAGACTTTCCCGTACCCGCCGGCGGGTGCAGCTCTCCGCACCAAAACGTCACGCGACGGCATTGTCACACCGGATGCAAAACCCGATGCGGTGATGAGCACCAAAATCATCACCTCCCCCACCCCCTCTTCGAACACCAATCCAATGAAGAGGGCGGAGAAGATCAAGCCCACCATCGCGACGCGGTGATGATGGTTGGTACGATCGGCGAGATATCCACCAAGCAAAACACCTGCAGCAGTCCCCGCCTGATAAGCCGCGACAGCAATGGTCGCTATGGCAAGCGTGATGGCATAGCCTTCGTTGAGCGCGCTGATGGCGAAGTTCTGAATTCCCGCACCGGCGAAGGCACTGAGGCAAAAGAAAAGGAAGGCCAAGAGCACCACTGGCATCATGATAATTTGGAGGAAGTTGGCATGTTCGCGTGAATGGCTGCCGACGTCATCAGGCTTTCCCGCCGTTCGACCTTTGGTCGCAATCGCTTGGCGATTAAGGAGAACCCATGCACTGATCAGCACGCCGACCAGGCCCACAACCACCAAGCCGGCTCGCCATCCCCATTGATATCCCACAAATCCGACGAAGAGCGGCGAGATGCCAAATCCGAAGCTGCCAGCGATCACGTGCGCTGCGAAGGCTCGACCCAGTCGCTCCGGGCGAACACGATGGCTCAGGATCGACAGGTCTGCAGGATGGTAAACGCAGTTACCAAGACCCGCGAAGACCGCAAGGGGCAGCAGCATGTAGTAATTGGGCACAAGTCCCATCAACAAGACCGAAACCGATTGCAGAGTAATCCCGGCAATCAGCAGACGATGAGCCCCGAAGCGATCGACCAGAATACCAGCACCGATCTGGCCCAGACCAGAGGCTGCGTAGAAGCAGGTCAACACCAGGCCAAGCTCGACGTAACTCACATTGAGGGCGTCACGCATCATCGGAAATAAGGGAGCCAAAGCCAGTTGCAGGAGATGGCTCGCAAAGTGTGCCGAAGCAACCGTTCCAATGACCCGGGCGTCGCTGTTATGACGCTGAACTCTGCCGCCGGTGGAACTCGCGACGCTCAAGCCTCTGTCCTCTCAGTTGCCCTTGCCAAGCTTCGGCGGCCAAAAAAATGGCCTTTCATGGCCTTGTGAGCGTCGTCAGTAGGACGAGAAAGCGCCGAAATGGGGGCGCGGTCAATGGCTTCCGCTTGCGTTTAGCTCAACGCAGCTATGCGTGCTCTAAGCGAAGGAAATCTTCCACAAGGCTTACCCAGAATGATGCACCGATCGGCAAAGCCGCATCGTTGAAGTCGTATTGGGTTGTGTGCAGACCCGGTCCATCCCCCATCCCTAGAATGAAATAGGAGCCCGGCTTGACCTGGAGCATATAGGAGAAATCCTCGCTATACGGGTAAGGGCGAGCCAATACTTCCACGTTCTCCGGTCCTGCAAACCGTAATGCTGCATCATTTAAGAAGCGGGTCTCCCGCTCGCTGTTTACAGTCACGGGATAGAAGTTCTCATATTTAATCTCTGCCGTTACATTGAAGCTGTCGGCTTGGTGAGCGGCTATTGCTCTAATGCGCTGCTCCAGCATGGCTCGCAGAGGGGCAGAGAAGCTGCGGACATCTACGGTCAGCGTCGCCGTGTCGGGAATGACGTTGCTCACGGTTCCAGCCTGAAACGTGCCTACAGTCACCACAGCCGGATCATGCGGATCCCGATTGCGCGAAACGATGGATTGGAGCGCCATCACCAAACTCGCCCCCGCCACCACCGGATCTCTCGTGAGGTGAGGCATGGCAGCGTGCCCCCCGGCGCCCCGCAACGTAATTGTCGCCACATCCGAGGCCGCCATGATCGGTCCGGATCTGACAAGGAATTTGCCCAAGGGCGCACCCGGCATGTTGTGCAGGGCAAAAACTGCATCACAGGGAAAACGCTCGAAAATGCCCTCCGCCACCATACGCTTGGCCCCAGAGATATCCTCTTCGGCCGGCTGAAAGATCACGTGCACGGTGCCGGAAAAGTCGCGAGAGCGGGCAAGTTCGCGCGCCGCGCCTAGGAGCATGGTGACGTGTCCATCATGGCCGCAGGCATGCATTCTTCCCTTCGTGTGACTGGCATAGGACAGGCCGGTCTCCTCGACCATGGGGAGTGCATCCATATCCGCCCGAAGTGCGATCTTGCGCGGGCCCTCTCCACATCGAAGAGTTCCGACTACCCCAGTCTCCGCTATTCCGCGCGCAACCTCGAACCCCCACTCTTGAAGTCGATTGGCAACGAACTCCGCCGTCTCAAATTCCTGGAAGGCCAGTTCCGGGCGCTCATGCAAATGGCGGCGCATTGCAACGAGCTCGCGTTCACAGGCTGCAATTTCGGGACGAAGCATTGAACGTGCCTATCTTTGTGAAGAGGATTATACGGAGCTAATCTTCCAGGACGTGATTGTGCAAGCCCCGGTGAAGAGCGAACCCACTTCAGTGACGAAACTGCAGAGGTGAAACTGGTCGGCGGAGACAACAAAAAAGGCCCCGCTCTCACGGGGCCTCTGAGCTCTCAGATTACGTCTCAGTCGCGTACGGGGAGCGCTTCGACCTGCTCCTTCGTCATGTCCAACGTCAACTTATCGCCCGCAAGGGTGAGCTGATCCAAGCCGATGATGACTTCCTTGGAGCCGATTCCGAGGAAGCCGCCGACGTCCACGGAGACCGCTGTCGGAGTTCCATCGGCCGTCCCGAGAACCTCATCGACTTCGGCGATTTCCTTCCCGTTCGCGTCCACGATGTCCATGTCCTCGACGTCGTCAACCGTCATGTTGTAAGGCTGCACCATGACATCGTCCTTGTCGATCTCGACCAAGGCCTGTCCTGCTGGGGCTGTGCTCGTTGTCGCCGTCTGAGCCCAGGCCAAGGGGGTCGAAGCGAGAAATGTTGCCAAGGTGATTGCCGTAAGACCAGTGATTTTCATCGAGTATTCTCCCGTTGTGAGTATGGAGAACGTCGCTCGGTCAATCCTGTTCCTTGGGTTTTTCGCCTCAGCTTCGTCGTTGGCTCAGGGAGTCGACCCAATTCTCGCACAGGATTACGGCTTCCTCGGTGCTGAAGGTGCGGGGATTCAGACACCATTCGAGCCACAGTCCATCAAGCAATGCGGAAAGGCCGATGGCTGCCAATCTCACATCAAATGCACTCGCCGCCCAGTCCACTGCCAAAGCCTGCAGCAGCTGTTCGATGAACGCGCGGTAGTCGCCATAGGTCCGATCGTGAATCTGCGCCAATAGCGGGGACTCGTCGATCATGCCCCAAAACACGATCCAGCATCTCAAGACCCCATGATCAAGAGCGGGCTTCGCAAAAGACGCTCTGAAGAAAGCCGTGACGCGGCCTCGAGGGTCTTGGCCAGCTTCGGCGACCACCTCACGCACCGCTTCAAGGAGCGCGCTTGCGAGCGTCTCATAGGCCTGAGCGATCAAAGCTTCCTTGCTGGGATAATGGTGGTTGATCAATCCCACGGAGATTCCGGCCCTGGAGCTGATTTTCCGAACCGAAAGGCCGGCATGCCCCTCTTCAGCCAAGCATTTCAGCGTCGCGGCGATCAGTGAACGCCGCCGATCCTCAGGAAGTTTTCGCTCGAATTTACCTCTTGTCATCACAGCGATCTCAAATTTGCCCAGCCTCGCCATCTTGAGCGTGTGTTCAGTTTTCGGTATGACTCATCTCTCCCGTTCACCGTTACACAACGGAGCTGCATCGGCATGCGGTTTTCTTCATTTGTTGAGCGTATCTCGGGTGAAGGGTCAGAAGCCTGGGCCATTCATAGCGCAGCCAGTGCCGCTCGCCGGCGGGGCGAGGACGTGGTGATGCTCAGCATCGGCGACCCGGACTTCTCCACGCCCGATCTCATCAACACTGCCGCCAAGACAGCGCTGGACGATGGCGACACCCATTATGCCGAGATCCTTGGCCGTCACTCCTTGCGGGAAGCGGTTGCACACCATCATCGACGGACGAATGGGCAGCCCGTGGAGGCTGAGAACGTCATCATATTGGCCGGCGCGCAAAACGGCCTGTTCTCCGCAAGCATGTGCCTCACTCAGCCTGGTGACGAGGTCATCGCGCTGGAACCCATGTATGTGACTTACGAGGCGAGCATCCGAGCCTCCGGAGCCACTCTCGTTCCGATTTCACAACCGGCATCCGGTGGCTTTCGGCCGGATATCGCAGCCATCGAGGCCGCCGTTTCCGAGCGCACCCGTGTGATCTTTTTCGCCAATCCCAACAATCCCACAGGGGTCGTCCTGACGCGAGAGGAGCTCGAGGCCATCGCGGACATCGCCCGCCGGCACGATCTGTGGGTCGTCTCGGATGAGGTCTATGCCAGCCTCACATTCGAAGCCCCTCATATCGGCATCGGCTCCCTTCCCGACATGGCTCAACGCACGGTGACCGTCGGCAGCCTGTCCAAGTCGCACGCCATGACCGGCTGGCGCGTCGGCTGGATCGTTGCGCCGGAGCCGATGATCGAGCATTTGGAAAAGCTCGCTCTGTGCATGTTGTACGGACTGCCCGGGTTCATCCAAAGTGCGGCGACCACAGCATTGAACGAAGGGCTGCAAGAGGTCGCCGGGATGCGCGAGATCTATCTGCGGCGCAGAGATTTCCTGTTTGAGCGATTGAGCGCCCTGCCCCCGTTGCAATGTCTGAAACCGCAAGCGGGAATGTTCCTTATGGTCGACGTGCGCGGCACAGGCATGACGAGCCGAGACTTTGCCTGGGGCCTCTATAATGAGACAGGCGTCGCTGTCCTGGATGCCACAGCCTTCGGAAAGAGCGCCGAGGGCTATCTCAGAATTTCCTACACGGTAGGCGAAAAAGAGCTCGAAGAAGGCTGCAAACGGATTCAGTCCTATCTGGAGAGCCTTAAACGACGACCGGGACTGGTCGCAGGTGCCTGACATGCTCTATGACATGAGCGTTGCAAGGAGATGAGCAAGACCATGTCCAAGAGAGAAGAACTCGTTACGCGCTCCGCCAGCAGTTACGGCATCGAAGATCTGCCCAGGATCGCCTATGCGCGCGGCAGCTATCTCTATGACGTGAATGGAAAACGGTATCTCGATGGATCTGGGGGACCGGCCGTCTATTGCATCGGTCATTCCAATGAGGAAGTGAACGAAGCGATTAAATCGCAATTGGACAAGGTTGCGCATGCTTATCGCTACCTGTTTACAAGCGATGCCTCGGATGAACTCGTGGAGATCGTCAGGGACCTCACGGGCTTTGCCAACATGGTCTTCGTGTCCAGCGGGTCGGAAGCCGTTGAATCCTGCCTGAAGATCGCGCTGCAATACTGGGCGGCCAAGGACCAGATGTCGAAGCGGCGCTTCATTGCGCGCCGCCGATCCTGGCATGGCAACACGCTGGGAGCGCTCTCCGTCTCCGGTTTTCGGGCGCGACGCGCCGCCTTCGAAGGAAGCCTGCTGGATGTGAACTTCGTCTCTCCGGCAAATGATTACCGCCGACCAGAAGGCGTCAGCTCTGAGGCGCTCGCCGCCTATCTGGCACAGGAGCTCGAAGATGAGATCCTGAAGCTTGGAGCGGAGAATGTGGCCGCCTTCATCTTCGAGCCAGTGGTCGGCGCCGCCGGCGGCGTCGTCCCCGCGCCAAAAGGCTATGCCAAGGCGGTTCAGGAGGTGTGCCGCAAACATGACGTCCTCATGATCTCGGATGAAGTCATGTGCGGTGCGGGACGGGTCGGCACGTGGCGTGCCTTGGAGCATGACGGAGTCATGCCCGACATCATGTCCGTGGCCAAGGGACTAGCGGCGGGCTACATCCCCCTGGGCGCCTCGCTCTATACGCAGACCATCCGTGATGTACTCGTCTCCGCCCATGGCGGGCCGCAGACGGGCCATACTTTCACTGGCCACACAGCCGCCTGCGCTGCGGGCGTAGCCGTCCAACGGCTGATCAAGCGGGACGGTTTGATCGATCATGTGCGCAGCCGTGGCGCCACCTTCCAGGACCAGCTCCGGTCTGCATTGAGCCATATTCCCGAGGTGGGCGACGTCCGAGGCCGAGGCTACTTCATCGGCATCGAACTCGTGGCGGATCCAGCCACGAAGACCCCCTTCCCGGCGGAGCTTAAAATTCACGCGGATATCGGCAATACGGCGTTTGACAAGGGGCTGATCGTGTATCCCTGCACCGGCAACGTCGATGGCTTTGCCGGCGATACCGTGATCGTCTCGCCTGCCTATAACGCCACGGAGGGAGAGCTCGAGGAGATCATCACCACCTTGACCGCATCGATCGAAGCGGCTGTGGGACGGGCTCGACGCGGTGTCGCTGCGTGATCTGAGACTGGAATCATCAAGCGCGAAGTGTGTCCAGCGTCCTCCGCAAAAGTCGTTGGCGGCAGCCGCAGAAAGGATCGAAGGAAGGATCGAGCGGCGCCGCGATCCATGGGGACTGTCTTGAACTCCCAGTTTTGCAGCTGCAGCAGTAACCGCCCAATGTCAGGACCACTTGCGTGAATGATTTACTCGGCGCAACCGCCACCAGACTGGCGCAGCTCATGGCTTTGGGCAAGGTTTCACCCGTCGACGTCGTGGATGCCTCGCTGGCTCAGGTCGATCGGATCAATCCTGAACTCAACGCCTTCTGCCTCGTGCTTCATGAAGAGGCGCGAGGCAAGGCGAAGGCTGCAGAAGCTGCCGTGATGCGAGGAGATGCCCTGGGCCCTTTGCACGGGGTTCCCATCGCCATCAAAGACCTCACAGCGACGGCCGGACACAGAACCACATCGGGATCAAAGGTGTTCCGCGATTTCGTGGCTTCGGAGGATGCCGAGATCGCCGCATCGCTGCTCCGGGCCGGCGCCATTCTTATCGGAAAGACGACAACCCCAGAATTCGCCTATTCCGGATTCACCTACAGCCCCTTATGGGGCACGACGCGAAATCCCTGGAACCCCCTGCGCACCTCGGGAGGCAGTTCCGGTGGATCGGCGGTCGCGGTTGCCACGGGATGTGTGGCGATGGCAGAGGGTTCGGATATGGGTGGTTCTGTGCGCATCCCTGCGTCTTGCTGCGGCGTCATCGGGCTCAAACCCAGCCTTGGTCGGATCCCCTTCAGCATTCTTCCCAGCAGCTTCGAAAGCCTTGCGCATTTCGGGCCCCTCGCCCGGTCTTGCGACGATGCCGCTCTTTTCCTGTCGGTCACCCAAGGCCCCAGCGACAGCGATATTCTGTCCAATCCGCAACCGTTGGATTTCGATGGGGGACTGGACTGCGATCCTTCTCTGCTGCGGGTGGCGATCTCCATCGATCTTGGGTTCTATGCGGTGGATCCTGAGGTGGAGCGCAATAGCCGGCAGATGGCAGAGCGGCTACAGGCCATGGGAGCGACGGTCAGAGAGGTCGAACTGGGCTGGTCCCACGATGCGGTCCAGGCCTGGGACATGTTGTGGGAGGTCTATCTCGCCACCCATTACGGTCATCTTCTGAGGGACCATCGTGATGATCTTGACCCGGAAGTCGCAACGCTCATCGAGAACGGCTTCAGGATCAATGCGGTCGATCTCAAGCGGACGGAGATGATCCGAACGGAGATGTGGCGTCGTCTGGCCAAAATTCTACAAGATCATGATGCTTTGCTCTGCCCGACCCTCTCCCGGCCCGTGTCGCTGGCCAGTCATAACGATTCCACGGAAAGTGGCTTCGATGCTCGCGGAAGGTATCGCGGCGGAACCATGACATCGCCTTTCAACTTAGTCAGTCAATGCCCTGTTCTGTCGGTCCCGAGCGGATTCACTTCTGACGGACTGCCTACAGGTCTGCAGATCGTCGGCCGACGGTTCGATGACCTCGGTGTGCTCAAATTGGGTCGCTTAATTGAGTCTTCTTGGGGTCACGCCGGTTTTCCGAGACCTCCGATCTGGGAACAATCCTCCGCATGATGGCTATAAGGATCATCCCTGTCTCTCCCTTCGATCTCGTTGTGTTCGGCGGAAGCGGCGATCTCGCGCAGCGCAAGCTTCTGCCTGCCCTCTACCACCGCTTCGCCGATGGCCAATTCGACGAGGCCTCTCGCATTGTTGGCATCAGCCGTCGCGAGATGAGTTCCGAAGCGTATCGAGAGATCGCGGAGCGCGCCATCAAGAAGCACGTGCGCGCCGAGGAGCGGCCCACTGAAACGGTGAACCGCTTCTTGTCGTGTCTGGACTATTTGAGCCATGACGTCACCAAGACTGATCATTGGACGAAGCTCGGCAAAAAGCTCGCGCATAAGTCAGAACGGGTGCGAGTATTCTACCTGGCGGTTGCTCCAGACCTTTATGGATCGATCTGTACGGGGCTGGGCCGGGCCGGCCTCGCGACCCCTGAGTCGCGCGTGGTCCTGGAGAAGCCGCTGGGCTATGATCTGGCTTCGGCAGAAGCCATTAACGGCGTCGTCGGGACTGTTTTCAACGAAGGCCAGATCTACAGGATCGATCATTACCTGGGCAAGGAGACTGTGCAAAATCTGATGGCACTGCGCTTCGCCAACGCACTGTTCGAGCCCCTGTGGAACTCCGCCCATGTCGACCACGTCCAGATCACCGTCGCCGAGTCCATTGGTGTGGAGGAGAGAGCTCCTTATTATGACGGATCCGGCGCACTCCGCGACATGATCCAAAACCACATGCTGCAGCTGCTGTGCCTGGTCGCCATAGAGCCCCCCTCCTCCTCTTCGGCGGATGCTTTACGCGACGAGAAACTCAAGGTGCTGCATGCGCTCAAGCCGATCCAGGAAGATCTCGTAGGAGAGAGGACCGTGCGCGGACAATATCGCGCCGTCGAAGCCGGAACTCTCAGCATCCCGGGCTATATCGAGGAGGTGGGGCACCCCTCGGTGACTGAGACATTCGTGGCCTTGAAGGCGGAGGTCGCCAATTGGCGCTGGGCCGGTGTGCCCTTCTACCTCCGTACGGGCAAGCGAATGGCAAAGCGCGTGTCCGAGATCGTGATCCAATTCCGCTCCATCCCTCATTCGATGTTCGAGAGCACCGCCGGCCGTATTGCGTCCAACCGCCTCGTCTTGCGCCTGCAGCCGGACGAAGCCGTCAAAATGTTCCTCATGATCAAAGACCCCGGGCCCGGCGGAATGCGCCTGCGCCAGGTCCCGCTCAACCTGTCCTTTGCAGAGACATTCGGCACGCGTCAGCCCGACGCCTATGAGCGGCTCTTGCTCGATGTCGTGCGCGGCAATCAAAGCCTGTTCATGCGCAGAGATGAAGTCGCCGCAGCCTGGCGCTGGGTCGATCCCATTCGGGATCATTGGGAACGCTCGAGCGACAGCCTGCAAGGGTATATCGGCGGAACATGGGGACCGAGTGCCGCCATTGCGCTCATGGAGCGCGACCACCGAAGCTGGCACGATGACAATGGCTGAGCTTCACCTCGGCCTGATATGATCCCGCCGCTGAAATCATTTGCTGCTCCTTGACGCCCGATCTATTCACAGGTGGGGCGCCGAGTGTGTGCGGAGGGACCGTGTGCGGAAGGCCATTGCCGACATTGCCATTATCGGCGGCGGCATCAACGGGTGTGGGATAGCGCGAGATGCGATCGGCAGAGGGTTATCGGTCGTCCTTTTTGAAAGGAGCGACTTAGGGTCAGGAAGCTCATCCGCCTCAACGAAGCTGCTGCAGGGCGGGTCAAATCATCTCAGACCACTCGATCTCCGTTCGGCACGAGCGTCGCTGGCGGAGAGCGCGGTGCTGCAAAGAGCAGCGCCCCACATCATCCGTCCCCTTCGCTTCATTCTCCCTTACCCCAGTGAGTTTCGGGCCGCCTGGCGGGTCCGATCGGGATTCCTCCTGCACAATTATCTTGGTGGTCGATCTCCGCTGCCCTCTGCCAAACGCCTAGATCTCCGAAGAGCGCCCGGAGGGCAGCCGCTGAATGCAACATGCGTTCGCGGATACGAGTATTGGGACTATCAGGTCGACGATTCCCGGCTCGTTATTCTCACCGCCCTGGACGCTGCTTCCAGAGGGGCGGTCATTCGAACGCGCACCGAAGTCCTTACCACTCACCGAAAACGCGACCATTGGGTTATCAAATTTCGCGATGAGCTCAGCCAGAGGGAGCAGGAGCTGGCGGCAAGGGTTCTCGTC
This sequence comes from Rhodoligotrophos appendicifer, assembly GCF_007474605.1. Classification (NCBI taxonomy): domain Bacteria; kingdom Pseudomonadati; phylum Pseudomonadota; class Alphaproteobacteria; order Hyphomicrobiales; family Rhodoligotrophaceae; genus Rhodoligotrophos; species Rhodoligotrophos appendicifer. Next base: position 260,615 of record NZ_VHKL01000004.1, read on the forward strand.
AATGCCGCCGGCCCTTGGGTGTCAGACGTCTCTGAGCATTGCCTTGGGCAGCTTGATCAGAAACCTCGCCGTCTCGTCAAAGTCAGCCATATCATTGTTCCCCGGCAATGGACGGGCGATCATGCCTACATGTTCCACCAGGGAGCCGAGCATGGCGTTTTTGCCTTTCCTTATGAACGGAACTTCACCCTCATAGGAGCCACAAAGGTCGACGTCACACGAGACCCCTCGAAAGTCCGAGTCGAGCCGTCTGAGGTGGATTACCTCTGCGCGCGAGCGTCTGAGTGTCTCAAGACCCCCATCGATCGATCGCGTGTCGTGTCAGCCTTCTCAAGCGTTCATTCGCTTCATGATGATCCTCCGGCCGACGGACGACCGGCCAAACAGGAGTATGTTCTCGACCTCGACACCCGTCAGGATGCGGCAACCCTTCTGACTGTTCATGGCGGAACGATCATCACGTTCAGGCGACTGGCAGAGGATGCTCTCAGAAAACTAAAACGCGATTTTCCTCGCATGGGCGAAGCGTGGACCCGCTTGGCCCCCTTGCCTGGAGGCCGGTTTCCCGTAGACGGACACGACGCTCTTGTCGCCGATGTTTTGCGCCTATCCCCCGCCTGCAGTCTTCAACTTGCGACCAGGCTGGTCCACTCCTACGGCACCTTCGCGCTGGACATCGCGCGGGGCACGGAAAGGGAGGATGATTGGGGTATGGTGTTTGGCGCTGATCTCTCAGAGCGGGAGGTCCAGTATCTCGTGACCAGAGAATGGGCGCGCACCGCCGAAGACATCGTCTGGCGCCGCTCCAAACTTGGGTACCACATGACAGGCGCTCAGATTTCAGCACTCAATGCCTGGATGAGCGAGCATTTCCACGCACCTGCGCCGCTCCTGTCAGGATCCTCTGGCCAGATGCGAAAGGTGCACTGGTAAAATCCCTTCAGCTCGCCGAAAGCCCACACTTCAGCTGCTTGAAATCCGGTTCAAGTATATCTCAACCAAGCGGTTCCAGTTGGGTTGCGATGCCAAATGCAGACTGGCAGCCCCGAGCCAGCCGTTACGATGCCACTCCACGACCTTCTCAGCGGCCATATCCCTCAGCTGATTTTCGGCAATGATCCGAAACCCATCCAGCTTCAACTTGCTGTTGTCAGGAAGCTTCACGTCTGCGCGCTTGGCAACAAGCAAATTCAGTGTGGAGAGGTCAGAGATAAACTGATCCGTGCGTCGGATGTCTTGGTTCATTGCCTTGCACAGCTCGAGTGCCGAAAGCGCCATGGGCGCCGGCTTCCCCTCCTCGGTGAACAGGGGAACGCTCGCCCCTTCCCCACTGGGCTCCTTCATCAACCTGTCCGAAGACTCGTCGATGGCCAAGGACAGGGTGCTGGTTCCCGGGGTCTGCACGAGCCCAAACGGGTAGCGCCGTATGAAAGCAGGAACATAGGCGCCCTTACGCCATGAACCGTCGGGTTCGACGAAGAGATTTTCATTCGCACGGACCCCGAGCACTGCCAGAGGTGCTGGCTTGTCACTGTCGGCAAAGACGACCGGATAGGTCGAGGCGGCGTGGGAGATCTCCGATACCGTTATCGGAACGGCCACAGTTCGTGCGGCAAAGCGGTAGTTGTTGCGAACACTGAGCTGAAGATCCCTGTGCTGCGGGAGCCTGAGAATGGCGACCTTCTTGTAAAAGTCCAGACTGGCCGGGACCGGCGCATTGGCCGCCATTTTGCCGTTGGATTGTGCCATCATTCCTCCTTCGCCCTGCATCACCTATCGAATAAGGGAAAAAGGTCATGATGGGGAGGCGTCATTGGCAATTGGATCGTTCTGTGTGATTTCTGTCGCTTTATGTCCGAGACAAGGATCAGTGCGCAGTGCCTCCGATGGGCATACCGATCGATTGAACAAGCAGCGGTCCCATCGACGGGAAATGCCCGCCTCCGAGTGAGTGTCATCGTCAGGCGGGTTGGTCGGCGAAGAAGACCCGCTCAACAGCCTTTTGCCCGGATGCAGTTAACGCCACTTCCCGTACGCGACGATCGTCTTGGGTGGACTTCATGACAACGAGCCTTCGGGCCCGAAGTCTCTCAAGACCGCGCCACAACGTGGACAGCGAGATCCCGCTTTCGGACGACAATCGCGTCAGTGAAAGACCCTGTGGATCACGACCATAAATACTCGCCAAGATCAGCCAGTCGCGATCCCTGGCCACCTGCTGGCAGACACGGTCGATCAATCTGACGGTGCGGAGCCTTTCATCAGCCAGCCGAGCGGCCCTAAGCGTTTTGATCTTGGCGGGCAGCTCCTCGCGTGAGACCACTTCAAATTTGGAATCGTTGTTGCTTTTCTCCTCCGCAAGCAGTCGAAGAGTAGCATCAAGTTGATTTTTTCCCGAAATTACTACTATTTCGAAATCGTTTTCGTACCGGTCCTTTTTATTCCCAGTGCTTTCAGGACCTGCAGACAAACTATCAATGACCACGAGAATAAATTTAGAATTTTTCTCGGATAGTTCTTCCTGGAGAGTATTTATCTTCTGGAATGTGGCGCCGGAGATCAAGCTCGAACTTAAGAACGCGCCGCCTACTTCAGGAGATAGAACCGGATCCAATGTTTCCAGTTTCATGTTGACCGTTCCCTCGTAGGAGAAGCCGCAAACAGCAACCGCTCAGATTTTCCGCCCTTTGCATTTCCCAAATTGGGACTGCAACAGTTATTGCTTCAATGAATTGCAAGTCCTGCGCCACGGCTTAACAAGCTCGCCTCAGAAATTGCGAAGAGCGGCGATCAAACTTGTCGCTAGAGCAGGATAGACAGACTGAAAAAAATTTTGATGGCGTTGGATTGCCGCCTCACCTGAAAAGCGGCTTTGATGATCCAAGAACTTGGACACAGGATCAAAGGCGTTCCGCTTCACGGACCGCTGTCGACAGACACAGGTTCAACGAGACCGCCCCGTGGCCGGTTTCGTCCAGCTGAGAATGCCGTTAACGGGTCCTGCGCGAGATTTACAGGCCGAATTTTAGACCGTAAGCGGAGCCCAATCGCACAACACTGTTCGCGTCGTTGATTAGTCGAAGCTAAGACGTCAAAGAACTTGAGTGTTTCTGACTTCTGCCTTCGACCTCTGCTCTCCCTTTAGTCTGGAGGGGGATAGCTTCCGTCAGACTGATGCTTCTCGTTGCCCACCAGAGCCGGCACGAAAATACAAATCAGGTGCATGTTTCCATTTGTTGCACGTAATACATGCTCGTCATGCTTATCCAGAGTATACAAAGTCCCCGGCTTGATCGGATGCGTGACACCCGTGGCTACATCTAAGACTTCGCCTTCACCCGCAATACAGTAATTCGACTCCGTATGATGCTTGTAGTGAAGATGCTGTTCGGTGCCTTCGGGAACGATGGTGTGATGGAGCGAATATCCCAAGCCATCCGCCGCCAGAAGCAATCGACGGCTCTCAGTCCCAGTGCTGCCCGTCACGTGGCGATCCGTTCCGATCACATCCTCTAACCGTTTGATTATCATAGCTCGCGACCGCTCCAACATTTGCCTCCCCCATCATGAGGCAATCGGCATCAATCCGAAACGGTAAATTTAGTTTTCAACCTCAGGGTTGGATCCCGCCCCGGGGCGCTCATTTCGATACCAGGCGACAAATTTCTCGACGCCCTCGGTGACAGGTGTCGACGGCCTGAAACCAGTCAGGTGCTCCAACAGTCTGTGGTCGGCATAGGTTGCGGGGACATCCCCCTTCTGCATGGGCATCATGTTGCGGCGTGCCGTCCTTCCCAGGCATCGTTCTATCGTCTCGACGAACTCCATCAATTCCGTTGTATGCCCGCCGGCTATGTTCACCAAGCGCCAGGGCGCGGCGGGAGACAGGCTGTCCTCCACGCCCTCACCACTTACCGGAGCGCCTGCAACGGGAATGCAGGCGACCAGACGGACGATCGCCTCCACCAGATCATCGACATAGGTGAAGTCACGCCGCATCTCACCCTGGCCATAGATATCAATGGGCAGGTCCTTCATGATCGCGTCAACGAATTTGAACAGAGCCATGTCGGGGCGGCCCCACGGTCCATACACGGTGAAAAAGCGAAAGCACGTGGTCGGCAGAGTCCATAGATGGGCATAAGAATGGGACATGACCTCCATCGCCTTCTTCGTCGCGGCATAGAGCGTGATAGGGTGGTCCGTGCGGTGGATCTCCATGAAGGGCATTTCCTCATTGGCACCATAGGCGGAACTGGTCGAAGCCAAGAGAAGATGACGCGGCGACAACATTCGTGCCACTTCGAGCACGTTGAAGGAGCCTATGAGATTTGAATCTGCATAGGCACGGGGATTTTCCAGGCTGTATCTCACCCCCGCTTGAGCAGCCAAATGGATGATGATCTCGGGCTCCGCGTCCCGCGCAGCACGTTCCAAGGCGGCCATGTCTTCCAACATTCCGATTCGCGCCTGGAAGCCGTTCGATCGCGCCAGGATCGCGTGCCTCGCTTCCTTGAGGCGAACGTCATAATAAGGGGTCATCCCATCAAATCCGACCACGAAGTGCCCTTCGTCGAGCAGGCGCCTTGCCAAGTGAAACCCAATGAAACCTGCCGTCCCGGTAATGAAAAACCGCATAGGGAATAACCTGCTTGAACGTGCCTAGGGGATCCGCAGACTATTCTCAAAGCCTCGCTCGTCAATGGCGGAGATCTTCGCGCTGCCTCATTTCCATGCGACGATGAAACCCGTTTGCGAGGTTGATTTCGCGGATGCAGCATGCGCAGATCTGCAAGTCGTTGAAGGCGGGGCGGTAGACTATGAAACTGGTTATGGTGGGTTCGGGATATGTGGGACTCGTGTCGGGCGTCTGCTTCGCCGATTTCGGGTTCGATGTGGTGTGCGTCGACGTGGATGAAGCCAAGATCGCTCGGCTAGAGACCGGCGAACTGCCCATTTACGAGCCGGGACTCGACCAGTTGATGGCTGAGAATGTTTCGGCTGGTCGTCTCACATTTTCGACGGATCTCGCCACTGCTGCTGCCGATGCAGACCTGGTGTTTATCGCCGTGGGCACCCCCTCTCGCCGAGGCGATGGTGAGGCGGATCTGACCTATGTCTTCGCTGCCGCAAAAGAGGTTGCCCACGCCATCAAACCAGGCACCGTTGTCGTCATCAAATCGACGGTGGTTGTCGGCACGTGCCGAAAGGTCAGAGAGATCATCGCAGCGGAGCGGCCCGACCTGGAGTTTTCAGTCGCCTCCAACCCGGAATTTCTGAGGGAAGGCTCTGCGATCGAAGATTTCATGAGGCCCGACCGCGTCGTGATCGGCGTCCATGACAAGCGGGCCGAGGTCGCATTGCGCCGCGCCTACAGGCCTCTGTATCTCCGCGATTCGCCGATGGTCGTGACGTCCTTGGAGAATGCCGAGATCATCAAATATGCCTCGAACGCGTTTCTTGCCTTGAAGGTCACCTTCATCAACGAGGTTGCCGACTTGTGCGAAGCTGTTGATGGCAATGTCCAGGAGGTGGCACGGGCCATTGGGCTGGACGGCCGTATCGGATCAAAATTCCTTCATGCCGGACCGGGCTTTGGCGGCTCTTGCTTTCCGAAGGACACCAGAGCATTTGCCGCTACGGGCCACAAGCACGGCTCAAGGCTGCGTCTGATCGAGGCGGTCATCGACATCAATGAGAGCAGGAAACGACGTCTTGCGGACCGAATCCTGGAAGAACTCGAGTCCGTCAGTCAGGCCAAGGTCGCCGTTCTCGGCGTCGCCTTCAAGCCCAATACCGACGACGTCCGTGAGGCGCCTAGCTTGGACATCATCCCGAGGCTCGTCGGCGCCGGCGTCTCGGTCGTCGCCCATGATCCCGAGGCCAGGCAGCAGGCAGAGCCGCTTCTGAAAGGAATTGGCTGGGCGGATGATGCCTATGAAGCCGCAGAGGGCGTCGATGTTGTGGTCGTGCTCACGGAATGGAACGAATATCGCGGCTTAAACCTCCGCAAGCTTGCCTCCCGCATGCGAGGAAGAACGATGGTGGATCTGCGCAATATCTATCGCGCAGATGACCTCGCTGGCAGCGGCCTTGTGTATATCAGCATCGGCAGGCCGCGGATCGACAGTGGATCTGAGCAGTCGTCCTTCTCGGAAACCGAGCTCGTTCAGCACTAGAGTTCCATCTGCAAAGGCCATCGCAAGACGGGAGCCATATCGGCTCCTTTCTTATGCAGCGTCAATAAGCCTGGGCGCTGACAAAGCCCTTCACGGTCGTCTTGACGAGAATTTCCATGTCGGTCGCCAATGACCAGTTCTCGATGTAATAAAGATCACAATCGACACGACGGCGCATCAGGTCTGGTGTCTGCGTCTCTCCTCTGAAGCCACTGATCTGAGCCAAGCCAGTGATCCCCGGTTTGACCTTGTGCCGGTTTGCGTATTCTTCGATCAGCTCACCGTAATACTCGTCGTGAACCATGGCGTGTGGACGCGGGCCCACCAGGGACATCTCGCCTTTCAGCACATTCCAGAGCTGGGGGAGCTCGTCGAGGCTGGTCTTGCGCAAAAGGCGCCCTAGCCGCGTAATGCGTGGATCATTCGTGGTCGCCTGGACCACATTCTCTCCATCTTCCATCACCTTCATGGTGCGGAACTTCCACACATCAATGACCTTGTGATTAAGGCCTCGGCGCTTCTGCCGGAAAAACACGGGGCCCTTACTGTCGAGCTTGATGGCCAGACAGATCAGGCTCAATACAGGGGACAGCATCACCAACAGAGCGAGACTGCTGATGCGGTCGAACAGACTTTTGAAAATGCGGCCCCAATCGTCGATGGGCCGCGTTTGCAACGCGAGCAGCCTGGTTGCACCCAGCGTGCGGATGGACTTCACAGATGCGGCCGTCGAAAATTCCCCTGGATATAAAGATATGCCCACCGGCATCTGAGAGAACTTCAGGACGGCGGACGCGATCTCTTTTTCGGAAGAGAGAGGCAGGGCCAGTATGACTTCATCTGCGCCAGACAACCTCACTCCAGAAGTAATCTGCTCCAGCAACGCCGACTGATTCACCACTGCATGAGTGTCATAATTGTAGACCCCCGCGACGACCATCCCGGCCGGCGTGTCCGCCAACTGTCGCTGAATGGCTTCGAGGGGCGCGCCCGCGCCGACGAGTACAACGCGCTTTGCAAATGCACCGCGCTCAAACAGGCCGCCGATCAGTCGCACGGCCAGTTTTCGCTCGAGGACCAGAAGCGTGAGGGACAGTAAAAACCACGTAATCGCCCAACCGCGGGAATAGTCCGACGACACTTTCACGACGTAGCCGACCGCTCCGACGATCAGAAACCCGATGAGAAGGCCGATGAAAAAGCGCCTGACATGTCCGGACTGCGTTCCGAACAGCTCCGCGTCGTATAGCTTCTGCTTGTGGAGCGTCACGGCGCAGACGAGAGCCCCCATGAACCCTACCCCCGCATAGCTCGCCGTATCCGCGGATTCCTGGGCCAGATAGACATCGATGTAGAGAAGCTTCGCGACGATTGCCGAGACGACGATGATGGCCATCTCCACAGCCATACCGATGTCCATAAGGACCTTTCGGTTGATGCCGTGGCGATTCAGGAATTCGAGGATTCCCTGCAGGCCGTAGCCCGCCTGGCCCTTCCCAGCCAATTCCTGTTCAACAATGCTCATATCGGCCCCGCTCTCCTACGCACTCTGCACTCTATCGATCGCCACTATCAGTCCGCTGGAACCAGCCTCTCCATCGTTCGTAAGAAGATCTCCTGCTCATTATCCGGTCTCGTCTCCGCCTCGGAGACCACTGCCTCCTTGGAGCCCTCGGGGGCCGTCAAGTAAAGACTGGCAAGCATTCGTGGCGTCTGGAACCTCAATTCCCTCTGCACCATGGCCCTGGACTCGGGATCCAGTTCCGCCCACAGCGCCAGTGCCAGCGGGGTGCGATCCGAGCTCAGCCAGCCTTCTCTGGGGCCTGTCAGATAGGACGCGCGCAATGCGGCGACGGTTCGGTCGCTATCTTCGGCAGCGCGGTAGAGGCGAGCCATCTGAAGCCAAGCATTGGGCGATCCTGGCGCCAATTGGACGGCCCGAGCATAGGCTTCCAGTGCCGTCGCCAGCGTCGAAGAGGCTTGCGGATTGTCGCTCTCCTCCTCCTGATCATATTTGGAAAGAAGCAAAGTGGCATAGCGCAGTTGCGCATCGCGGTTGGCCGGTTGCCAATACACGGCCCGAGCTGCTGCCGCGAGTGCAGGCGCAGTATTCGAAGGATCGGCGGCCTCGGCGATACTGGCATCAAGCATTGCCCATTCGGCGAGAGCTCTCGGAGCCGCAAGCCAAAACAATCCGCCGCTCAGAACAAGAGCAAGCACGAGCTGAACATATGCTTTTCGGCTATTCACCGCCTGTTACCTTCGCGAATTCCGCCATACCGCTTCAAGTCCCCGAAAGAACTCAATCGTCCTTGCCGTAATAATGGGGGTATTTTCCATAGGCATAGCCGTATCCATAGGGGCTATACCCGCTCATCTTCTTGACATTGACTTTATTCAAGGCGACGCCTGCGATGCGATGGGCGTTGGGTCCCAGATTTCGCATGGCCGACATCACGACCTCTCGGGGGGTCTTGTCCCACTCGACCACGAGGAGGATCGAATCCACTTCCTTCGCCAAAACGCGGGAGTCCACAACCGGCGTTATTGGAGAGCTGTCGACGATCACCAGATCGTAAAGATCACGTGCACGTCGCAGCCAGTCTCTCATCTTTGCGGATTCCAACACCTCGGCCGTGTTCTGCACGCGCTGGGAGGCCGGAAGAAAATGAAGATGCGTCTCGGGATCCTTCAACAACACAGATTCCGCCGAAACCTGCCCCACCAGGAACTCGACAAGTCCGGGTGCACTGTCTGCACCCTCGCCCAGCCAACGGTTGGTCAGCGCGGGGTGGCGCAAGTCCGCATCCATGAGCAGTACCTTCATGCCCGTATGAGCAGCAAAGGAGGCAAGGTTCGAAGACAGGGTTGTCTTGCCTTCGGCCGGGACCGCAGAGGTGACCATGACGACACGCGGCGGCTGGTCGATATTGGAGAGGAGGATCTCCATCTTGAGCGCCCGTATAGCTTCCGCGTAAGTCGATAGCGGTTTGTTTACGGCGAACTTCTCCGCGGGGATCACCCCCTTGTCGCTCTTCAGCTGGCTGGCGAGCATGAGCGGCACAGTCGCAAGGACGGGGAGCTTCAGGACCTCTTCGACCTGGGCGCTGGATTTGAACGAGTCGTCAAGATGCTCCGTCAGGAAGGCCAAGCCGACCCCGATCCCGCAGAAGCCAACAAAGGCAATGGCGAGTGCGAGCTTCTTATTGGGATAGGATGCGGAGGTGGGTGCAAAGGCCTTGGCAATGATCCGTGCCTCGGGAGTTTGTAGGGTCTCTTGCTGGGAGACCTCCTTGAATCGTCCTAAGAACGCCTCGTACAGGGCCCGGTTGGCACTGGCTTCCCGTTCGAGCTCGCGGACCCTGATGGTCGCGGATTTATTGCCTTCGATCCCGCTTTGGAGTTTTTCCAAACTTTCCTGCAGGGACTCGGCTCGGGTAAGAGCAACCTCATAATCGTTCTTGATGTTGGCGACCACACGGCTCACTTCCAGGGTGATCTGGCGCTCGATATCCCCCCTCTGCGCGCGGATGTTGATCACCTGCGGATGCTTGCTGCCATAGCGGGTGGCCAGCTCCGCCTCGCGGCCAGCGATGGTTGATTGCTGTCCTCGCAGCTGCGCCACCACGTCGGACCGGATCACCGCTTCCAAAGACCGCTGGCTATTCGGCTGGCTTTGAATTTCCAAAACGCGATCATAGCGAGCCTTCGCCTCGGCCACATCTGCACTTGCGAGGACGAGTTGCTGGTTGATCTGGCCAAGCTGCTGCTCGAAAATGTCCTGGCCACCGGTGCTGATGATGTTGTTCTCTTGCTTGAACTGCTCAACAGCGTTCTCAGACACTCTGAGATTCTGCGCCAAGGCCGACAGACGCTCATTCAGCCAATCGGTCGCGAGCTTGGTCGCCTCGAATTTCGCCTCCAGCTGATCAACCAGATATTCTCCGGCAAAGGCGTTCGCAATGCGGGCGGCCTTGTCGGGGCTCTTCGCCGTGTAATTGATCACAAGCACATAAGTGCGCCCCTCACGTCTCACATCGAGACCCGTGAGGACCGCCTGCGCCAGGGAGGCCTGTTCCGGTGTAAGGGTGTCGTCCACAGGAAGCGGAGTCGCGTCACTTTTGGCTTCGGACTGAAACATGGACATGAGCCATCCAACGGGCGAGAAACCGTCGGACGTCGGTCGAAATTCCACGTCATTCGCCAATTTAAGCTTGTCAGCAACACGAAGAGCCGTCGCGGTCGACTTGATCAACTCCACCTGACTGTCAATCGCCGCAGTATCGGCCCCCATGCCGGAGAGGACCGCCTCGGCGTCGAAGACGGCTTTACTGCGGGTATCAATCAGGATGCTGGCGGAGGCGGTATAAAGCGGTGTTGCGACCATCAGGTACAAGGAAACCAGCGCCAGCCCAACAGCAATCGTTCCAGCGATGAGCTGCCACCGGCGGCGCAACGCCCTCATTATTTCGCGGAGATCAATCTCCGCGTCCTCAACCGCTGCAACAGTTTCGTTTTTCATCAACATCCGATTTCAGCACTCCACAGCTGAGGCGATCGGAGTTAGGCGGCCGCAATTCTAAAACTGAAGCCGCAGACCTACTCCGGTGTAATTTCGCGTATAATCATACTGACTAAAATTCGAGCTTCTATCAGTAAAGTCATAAAAAATATTCGCGCTGAAATTGCGGTTGACGAGATAATCAACCTTGATTCCAGTAGTCACAAGATCGTCTTTACGACCGCTTCCTTCATAATTACTATGAATGAAACCTAAATAAGGCGAGAAGATCAAATTTCTCAACATCTCATAGTCAGCGACGAGCCTGACAAGAGTATCCAGACGCCCGGATGCATTTGTCTGGATTGTCTCGCCGACGCGGCGCTCGGCAATCAGGTTCAATGTGAGCAGTGCGGTTGGATTGTAGAGAACCGCCGCGCGCATAGTCCAATCGCTGATATCCTTTAGATCGCCATCCTTGTAGTCCTGCACGAGATAGCCGAAGCCGAGCTCACCATGGATCAGATCGGTGATGTCGAACTCGACCCCTCCCAGCCCGGTGATGCCCTGAGAGCTTCGGTTATAACCATCCTTGTCGAAATCCCGGACATTGCCCTCGACAAGGGCAAAACCCGCGTAGCCCGGCGAGAACTCGTAAGCCCAGCGGGTCGCGGCGACATAGGTTTGACCATCACGATAATGCTGGTTCAGAGTTCCGCCTCCGACCGCGTCCACATTATCGTAGGATATCGTCGCCGCCGACCCGGCGAGTGAGCCCGAAAGCCGGTTGAAGCGCTTGTTCAGAGACAGACCACCCTCGACATTGGTGAACGGTACCGGCTCCAGAGCATTCTGCGGCGCCTCTAACGATCCGGGCGGCTCATGATCATAGACCGCATTCGCAAAGCCCGTGATGTTGAAGTCCTGGGTTACGTCAACCCGCCAGTTCGCCTTGCCGCCGACATCCGTCCGGTTCTGGCGGGACTCGTTGAAATAGGTGTAATTATCAAATGCTACGCTGACATTCAGCGCATGTCGGGCAAAATCCGAAACCGCCGAAACGGCACCACTCACTCTGTTCAGCCCATCGCCGATCTTGTCATGCGGCTCAGCATAAACATTGTCATCATAAATTATCGCATCTTCCAGCCACGGATAGAGGAAGAAGGACCCGACCCGACCGCCGATCGGATCATAATCCTCCTGGGGCCTGCTGCGCACGGCATTAGACTCAGCCGGGCTCTTGGAGACGACCGTATTGTTGAATACGGTCGACGCACTTCTCGTCTGAGTGGCACCAGCCACCCCACTAGATACCGCCTGCGCATGGCCGGGCTGAGCCCAAACAACCGCAAGGACGGCCCCCCCGAGCCATGCCGCGTGTTTCTTCAAACTCATCACCGCCCCGCCGGCCAAGCAATACTCTCAAGCCATGCGCCAATACACACGCAAGACTAAATCATCAGGCGTTCGGGCTGACCACACCGCCGGTCAATATGTCGGAGATCCTGCGAAGAGCATCCCGCACGGCATCCTGGTCGCCAGAGCGAATGGCCTGACGCAGTTCCCGAAACGCGCTCCGCAGCTCGCCCAAAGGCCGCTGACGCATAGCACGCTGGGAAGAGATACCGCCATTCGTGTCGCGCTGCAGTGCAACCGACTGAACCGGCGCCCGACTCTGCCGCTCCGTGATCTTGCCGAGGCGGTCCCGGAATCCCTCCAGGGCTGTCGCCGGCGCCACTGAAGACACCGCGAGCGCCGCCGCCATCACGGCACTGCCTAAAAACATTTTCATTCGGCTCTTGGACATATGTCTAACTCCCGCACAAAGTTAAAGCGATCCTGCGCACGTACGACGAACGTCTCCGCCCGCCCCTCTCATCGCTTTACCAACCTTAATACTACGCGCCTACATCTCACCGTCAAGACAAAATACCTGAAATCAGAATAAATTCTCCAGGGTCCTTTTGCACTGCTTTAAGAAAATCTGCCCTCATCAGAGGACTTATTGAAAGCAACACGAGAACTGAGTTCGTTAACAAAATCATTACAGCGAACTGTTTTAATCATCACACGCCAGATTCGAACACTAAGTTGCTATCTAACGGAGGAAAACCGCATCGCCGGGCATCGAGACATTCAGCATCGTGACGAATCTTCTTTGAGAGCTTTTCATAATGAAAATAAATTCTGATTTCTTAACAGCGTCCCAAAAATGGGCCAGGGTGTCCCATATTGCATCGCACAATCGCGGAGGTCGCCGGCTCTAGAAAAACCGCTCGCCTACCCTCACCGTATCTCCTGGGAGGACGTTCACCGGCCGGTCTAGGTTGTAGGCCATTTCCGCCGATTCGTTTGCTCGGCGAATATACACAGTGCTCATATCAGCCCGATACGTATATCCGCCAGCTTTTGCGACCGCAGCCTGAAGTGTAAGACCATTGGAGTAAGGATACTCCCCAGCCGACTTTACTTCTCCATGAATGTAAAACGGCCTGTAGTTCAAAATTTCCACACTGACACTTGGATTTTTCAGGTATCCCTGCGACAGTCTGGCTCCGATCGCCTGCTCGACGTCTCGCGCGGTTTTTCCGCCGGCATTAATCTGACCCACGAGCGGCAGAGAGAAATCGCCATTGGCGTCGAGCTCAAATTCGCCGGACAAATCCTGCTCACCGAACACGATTACTCTCAGCTTGTCGCCCGAACCCAGCCGGTAAGACTGGCTCACCGGCGCCGCCGAGTTCAATCCTGCGGGGCTTGCCGTGGCCGTAGGCTGGTATGCCGCCGGGTTTCCGCCCGCGCCCATGCACCCCGCCAACGCCATGGAAAGCATGACAATTGCTGCCCGAATAGCCTTACTCAAAACTCGCCCTCGCCGTGGCCCAACCGGAGGATGTCAGTCCCATTTTGGGACAATCTCCTGCCCGCATGTGCATTATGGACACAAATGTGGCATACATGAGATCAATACTGACGATCCTGCAATCCTCAGCGCTATAGGAACATATTAGAGTTCATGGTGCAACGCGATATGAGCTTATCGAGCGATCTTAGATGTATCGAATTGGCACATAATTGTCAGGGGGCCAACTAAAGCGGAGAGACATCCGTCGGCTGATCTTTGTCATGCTGAAGAGAAAGCTAAGATTTCGAGACTAAGCAGCACTCACAAAAGGGTAAACAAACATTTACTGTCTGCCCGCTGCGGCCGCGGCGGGATCGACGACCTCCAACTGAACCAGACCGATCTTGGTATAACCGGCTTGCCTGACGTCGTTCATGACCCCCATGACATCGCCATAGGACACCATCCGATCGGCCCGCAGGAAGACCCGTTGTTCCTTGTCCCCTTGTGTCGCCTCATTGAGCCGCGCCGCAAGCTCATCGCGGGACAGGCGGTCATTGCCCAGGACCAACGACATGTCTGATCGAACAGAGAGAAAAACCGGTTTGTCCGGGCGCGGCTGAGGGGTCGCATTGGACATCGGCAAATCCACGGGCACATCCACAGTCGCCAGAGGTGCTGCCACCATGAAGACGATCAGGAGAACCAGCATTACGTCAATGAACGGCGTGACGTTGATCTCGTGGGTCTCCACCAGGTCATCGCCGCCGCTCTCGTCCAGCCTTGCTGCCATAGTGATTACTCCGCCGGGACAACTCGACCAAAGGAAGCCCGCTCCGCCGGTCGCGAAGAGGGCGTTGTGTGATTCAGAGCCTGACGATCCAAGTCACGACTTACCAGTTTCATCACGCCAGCGGACACATCGCTCAAACTCGCCCGATACCCGGCAATGGCGCGGGCGAAGACGTTGTAAATCATCACCGCGGGGATCGCGACGACCAGCCCCAAGGCCGTGGCCAGCAAGGCCTCTGCAATGCCGGGGGCCACCACGGCGAGATTCGTGGTCTGGGATTTCGAGATCCCGATGAAGGCATTCATGATCCCCCAGACCGTGCCGAAAAGTCCGACAAAGGGGGCTGTCGATCCCATCGTGGCGAGAAGACCCGTGCCCTTGGTCATGGTGCGTCCTGCGCGGGCCTCTATTCTGCTCAAGGTGGTGGCAAGGCGTTCCTTAATCCCCTCGGATGCCAAGGCATCGGACAAGGTCAGTTCTGCGCGCGCAGCGCGCACAAGGTCCGTGCTGGCCCCTCTCGCATGATAGAGCATCTTTTCCGCATCGTGGAGCGAGCGTGCATCATTCAGGGCGCCGAGCGTCTGAGACGTGCGCCGCTTGGCTCCGAGAAGTTCGATCGATTTGGCCAACCAGACCGTCCAGGTGAGGACCGATGCGAAAGCGAGGGAAACCATAACCGCCTTCACAACAATGTCTGCAGCCAGGAACATCCCCCAGGGGGAAAGATCGTGAGGTAGTGCCGCCTTGTTGACGCCGGGGGCAATGAAGGAACCCGCATCCTCAGTATCAAGAATAGTTTCCTGGGACGGCGTCGGCTCGGTTGTCGCTCCTTCTGGCACAGGAGACGGCGCGGCGGGATCCAAAGCCTGTGATTGCGGCGGAGAGGAAGGATCCGAGCCAGCCTGCTGTGCCACCGCGGAAGACAACCCATTCAGGATCAGCCCCATGGCGCATGCCAATAGCGCCGCTCTTGGAAATAATCTCGTCAACATAAGGGACACACCATTGTTTGGGAGAAGGAGCGCTGGCTCGCTTGCCTCCGCTGTGTTGGGAGACTGCCGATGGATGGCTGGCTGGCTTGCGCAATCGCCTTGCGGCACTTCTGCCGCAAGTCCCGCAGTATCCGCAAGACCAGATATGACGACGAAAGGGAGAAGAGGCAACAACCCTGAATTGCGACAGATGACCGGACCTTCCTTCGCTCTGGCCGTTGGGTGATTGACTCCTGCAGGCGGCTATGGAATCCATAGGAACAAATAATGAACATCGAGGTTGCGAGTGCCTGTTCCTTTGCTTGCGGAGAAGTTCGCACGCCTCCAACGAAGAATTGCAAAGCTGGAACGGACAGGCTCCCGAGGGGGGCCCATCCGGCGAGAGCATTTTCTGCCCTCGGGCATTCCTTCCCTGGACGCTTTGCTGGGTGGAGGCCTCTGTCGGCGGGCCGTGCATGAGGCCTGTAGTGGCAACACTGCCAGCGCAGGAACGACGGTGGGCTTCGTTCTCGGTTTTGTATCCAGGGGTCTAGCAGAGACAGGACGGCGGGTTCTCTGGATTCAGGATCGGCTGTCTCAGCTTGAAATGGGGTCTCTCTACGGACCGGGCATCGAGGCCTTCGGGCTGGATCCCGACCGACTGCTCCTGTTGAAGCCAGATCGGCCAAGCGATGCCCTTTGGGCTATGGAAGAGGCCCTCAAATGTCCCGGGATTGCCATGGTTATTGGGGAATTCTTCCAGGACAAAGGTCTCGATCTCACCACTACCCGGCGTCTCGCCTTGGCCGCCCGCGAGCAGGATGGCCTCGGGGTCGTGATCCGGCATCAGCCCGGGTCCCAATCAACCGCAGCCTGGACACGATGGATCGTCACGACGCAATCGGGCGACGTTCGCGATGGCTATGGCGGGCTTGGCGCTGCAGCTTTCAACGTCATCCTCGCCCGCAATCGTTCCGGACCACCAGGCCAATGGGCGCTCGTCTGGGACAAAGAAAGCCATGAGTTCTTCGAGAAGATACCTCGCAATTTGGCTGCCACGGCTGAGCACGGACCGTCTTATGCTCGCGGTGCCGCCTGAGCCAGGCGAGACGGGCGAGGTCCTCTCCGCGACAAAAACCGTTGTCGCCGAGTTGTCGAGACAGGCGTTGCGCGTAACAGCCGTGAATGAAGCCGCAGAAGCCTCCGGCTTAAAGCCGGGCATGACGCTCGCCGATGCGCGGGCGATGTATCCAGACATTCAGGTTGCCCAACCCCATCGCCAAGAGGATCTTGCCCTGCTGGAAGCCTTGGCGGATGCCTGCGATCGCTTTACCCCCATGGTCGCCCTTTACCCGCCGGACGAGTTATTGCTCGACATTACCGGCTGTGCGCATCTTTTTCGTGGAGAGGCCGCCCTCGGGCGCAATATTCTGGGCCGCTTCAAACGGACAGGACTCACCGCGGTCGCCGCCGTCGCCGGGAGTGCTGCCTGTGCCAGGGCGGTGGCCAAGTTCAGCAAAGGCGGCATTGTCACAGAGGGCAAGATCAGGGCTGCTCTAAGCCCGCTGCCGCTTGCGGGACTGCAGTTGCCCTCGCCGATGCTCGACGCTCTTCGGCGGATGGGATTCCTCAGGATCGGCGACATCATCGATCTGCCGCGGCCACCGCTGACTGCCCGCTTCGGCTCTTTGCTCATGGAGCGTCTCGATCAGGCCTTGGGCCAGCGCGAGGAAGTGATCGCATTCCGCCGCCTGCCTCCCCGCTATTGGGAAGAGCAGGTCTTTGCCGAGCCGATCACGCAGGAGGCCGCAGCGCTCGCAACCGCCGGTGCCTTGGCGCAACGGTTGTCGAGAAGCCTCGAGGAGGACCAATGCGGTGCCCGCAGACTCGAATTGTCCTTGTTTCGTGTGGATGGCGTCGTCAAGCGCATCAGTATCGGAACCAGTCGGCCGCTTCGCGACCCGGCTCTGATGAAGCAGTTGCTGGCTGAGAAAATCAACACGCTGCAGCATCTCGACATCGGTTATGGCTTCGATGGCATCCGCCTTGCGGCTCCCGTTGCGGAGGCGCTCTGGCCCGTGCAACCAGGGCTCGACGAGGCCAGCATGGCCGAGGCCGACCTTGCAGGCTTGATCGATCGCCTCAACAGCCGGTTTGGATCCGATCACCTCACGGAATTCATCGCCCAGGACAGCCATATCCCGGAACGGGCCGTCGCCATGGTGCCGGTGCAGAACAAAGCGTCGCCTGCATCTCACGTGGGGGGTGATGGTTTCTGGCAGGACAGCAACGCGCCTCTCAGACCGATCCGTCTCCTGGAAAAGCCTGAAGCAATCGATGTTGTCGCCACGGTGCCCGACGGGCCGCCCGCGCAGTTTCGATGGCGGCACGTCACGCATCGAATCGCGCAGGTCGAGGGGCCGGAGAGGATCTCGCTGGAATGGTGGGCGAGTTCCGGCCCTCCACCACCCAGCCGCGATTACTTTCGTATCGAGACGATTGATGGCCGCCGCTTCTGGTTGTTCCGAGAAGGACTTTATGAACGAGGAACACCGACACCACGCTGGTTTCTGCATGGATTTTTCGCCTAAGCCGCGCCCATGAGTGCCTATGCGGAATTTGCCGTCACCACGAATTTCTCCTTCCTCCGCGGCGGCTCGCATCCAGAGGAATATGTCGTCCAGGCCAATCATCTTGGACTTGCCGCCATTGGCATCGCGGACCGCAACACCCTTGCCGGTGCGGTCCGCGCCTATGGCGCTGCCCAAGAGCATGGGGGGCACGTGGCCGTGGGTTGCCGGCTGGTCTTCGTCGACGGGACACCCGACATTCTCGCCTATCCCCGAGACAGAGCTGCTTATGGACGCCTATGCCGACTGCTCAGCCATGGCAATCTTCGGGAGGAGGCGGTCAAGGGGCAGTGCTGGCTCACTCTGCCCGATCTCCTGGACTGGGTCGAAGGCCTCTGCTTAATCCTCATCCCCCCTCGGCGGATTGGGAGCTCCTTCGAAACTCTTGCCCAGACGCTGACGGAGGCCGCTCCCCGCCATCTCTGGCTCGGAGCCTCCATGCTGTATCGGGGAGACGATTCCCGGCGATTGTCGCGGCTTAGAGACATCGGACACCGTCACAAGATCCCGCTGATCGCCATTGGCGATGTCATCTATCATCATCCCGACCGGCGCCCCCTGCAGGACATCGTTACCTGCATCCGGGACCATGTGACCCTGGAACAGGCCGGGCGGCGGCTTGAGGCCAATGCGGAAAGACATCTCAAATATCCCCAAGAAATGGGGCGATTGTTTCGCGCCTTCCCCGAGGCGGTGGCTGAAACGATCAGCTTTCTCTCGCGCCTCGACTTCTCGATGGATCAACTCAAATATGACTATCCCCTCGAGACCCGGGAAGGTTTCGCCACGCCACAGGACGCCCTCATCGCTTTCACATGGGAAGGTGCTGCCCGGCGCTATAGAGATGGAATTCCCGAGAGCGTCCGCCAGTCCATCGAAGATGAGCTCAGCATCATCGCCGATCTGAATTACGCGCCCTATTTCCTGACGGTCTACGACATTGTCCGCGAGGCCAAGAGACGGGAGATCCTCTGCCAAGGTCGAGGGTCGGCCGCCAATTCCGCCGTGTGCTTCTGTCTTGGAATCACGGAAGTCGACCCGGCCACCAGCAAGCTCCTGTTTGCCCGCTTCATTTCGGAAAGCCGCAACGAACCCCCGGATATCGATGTGGATTTCGAGCATGAAAGGCGGCCCGAAATTCTCGAATATGTTTACAGTAAATATGGGCGTGCGCGGGCCGGCTTGGCAGCGACCACCATCACCTATCGGACCCGCAGCGCCCTGCGGGAAGTGGGCAAGGTGTTCGGCCTTTCCGAAGACACCACCGCCGCGCTGGCAGGAACCGTGTGGGGCTGGTCTGCCGAGGGCGTGGCGGAGGAACGGGTCAGGGAGCTCGGGCTGGATCCAAGCGACTGGCGGCTGGCTCAGGTTCTCCGATTGGCCCGTGAATTGATCGGTTTTCCCCGCCATCTCTCCCAACATGTCGGGGGGATGGTCATCACCCATAGCCGCCTTGATGAACTGGTGCCGGTTACCCGCTCAGCCATGGAAGACAGGCCCATCGTCGAATGGAACAAGGACGATCTGGATACGCTGAAACTGCTCAAGGTCGACATTCTTGCCCTGGGAATGCTCACTGCCATCAAGAAATGCTTCACCCTTCTGAATGAGCATTATGGTCGCTCGTTCAGCAAGATCAGTGAGCCGGATGGGGATGATGAACGCGTCTATGCCATGCTGCAGCGCGCGGATTCGATCGGCGTCTTCCAGGTTGAGAGCCGCGCCCAGCAATCCATGCTGCCGCGGCTCAAGCCTGATAAATTCGAAGATCTGGTGATCGAGGTCGCCATTGTCCGCCCTGGTCCCATTCAGGGCGGCATGGTGCATCCCTATCTCCAACGGAAGCAGAGCGGGGAGCAGCCTGTCTATCCCTCCAAAGAGCTGGAGGAGGTCCTAAAGCCGACCTTGGGCGTGCCGCTGTTCCAGGAGCAGGCCATGCAAATCGCCATGGTCGCCGCCGATTTTACAGCCACAGAGGCCGACCAGTTGAGACGTGCCATGGCAACCTTCCGCAATGTCGGCACGATCGGACGCTTTCACGACAAGCTCGTCAACCGGATGAAGGAGAAGAATTACGACCCCGTCTTCATCGACAGTCTCTGGAAGCAGATCGAGGGATTTGGCTCCTACGGTTTTCCTCGCTCCCATGCGGAGAGTTTCGCCCTTATCGTCTATTGCTCGGCATGGATTAAATGCCACTATCCGGATGTCTTTGCCGTCGGCCTCCTGAATTCCTGGCCCATGGGCTTCTACGCTCCCGCCCAACTGATCCGGGATGCGCAAGAACACGGCATCGAAATCCGTCCCGTCGATATCCTCACCTCATCCTGGGATCATGATCTCGAAGTGTCCGAGGCGCCCATCATGCTCCACCCCCGACATGGCGACATGAAGGGTGACATCCTCTCCTCCCATGCCGTCCGGCTGGGTTTGCGCCAAGTCCATGGTCTCTCCTGGGACGAGGGTCAGAAGATCGTGGAGCTTCGCGGGGAAGGCTATGATTCCCTTCGCGATCTCTGGCTCCGGACGGGTCTCTCCCCAGCAACACTCGAAAAGCTCGCCGATGCCGATGCCTTCCGTTCCCTCGGCCTCGACCGGCGCGCAGCCCTTTGGGCCATCCGAGGCCTCAACCGGGCGGGCGATAAGGATGACTTGCCCTTATTCCGGGCTGCCAAAGGCCGTGAGATCGAACCCGACGTCAACCTTCCGCCCATGCGGCTCGGAGAGCAGGTCATTGAGGATTACCGGCATCTCAAGCTCTCTCTGAAGGCTCATCCCGTAAGCTTCGTGAGGTCAGAGCTCCATCGGCGCAAGATCACCCCCTGCGAGATGTTACCGCATCTCGCCAATGGCCGGCGAATGGCGATCGCGGGGCTGGTCCTCGTCCGTCAGCGTCCAGGCACCTCCAAGGGGGTCATCTTCATGACGATCGAAGACGAGGGGGCCTGGGCGAATGTCATTGTCTGGCCGAAAATATTCGAGGAATTCCGGCCCATGGTTCTCGGCAGCCGCCTCGTCGGCGTCACGGGGAGGCTCCAAAGCGCCAGCGGCGTCATTCACCTCATTGCCGAACGGCTCGAGGACCTGAGCCCTCTCCTCGACACCGTCGTCGCCGGCGCCGCCACTCTCGATTCCCGCATGCCGCCCGATGAATCGAAGAGGCCGGTCTACTCCCGCGAGAAACGTCCAGGACATTCCAATACCCCGGACCTCTCGCCCCCCGCTCCACGGCAGATCACAGCCAGGCAAGCGATGCCAAAGGGACGCAACTTCCACTGAAGTGGCCTCCTAAAAGACTTGTAATCAATCACTTGTGTCCAGCGGGGAATTGCATTGGCGCCTATGGCCGAGAGCTTCGTCTGGTGAGGTCAGCGGTGCCGGGCCCGATGCAAGGTGTCGTCGGGTTGATGAAACACCATGACGATGATGACCGAAGACAGGGACAGTGCTGCCAACAACCAGAAAGCGCCGTCGAAACGGCCGGTCATGGCGACGATCCGCCCCGTGAGATAGGGCGCTATCGCGCCCGCCAGGGCGAAAGCCGTGTACATCACGCCGAGAGCCGCCCCGGCACGCCTCGAGGCAATGTCGATCACAGTCGCATAGAAAGCGGTGTTCGCGGCCAAGCTGAAGCCGACAGCAACCGAAATCAGGCCAATGGTCCAGTATATGTCGCTGGCCAGGACGATCGGCAATACTGCAAGGGCCGCCACGGCTTGGGTTGAGCCGATCAACAGGGATCGAGCAATGCGAAGCCGCCCCGTCCGACGCAGCAGAAAGTCCGACAAGAGCCCGAACACCCAAAGCAGCACTGCCGCGCAGAGCCACGGCAAGATGGAGAACAACCCTACCTGATCAAGGCTTAGGCCATGCGCCGCGCGAAGGTAGGTCGGCAACCAGGTCAGGAAAAAGAAGAGGAAATAGCCGAACACGAAGAAAGCCCAGGCATTGGCGAGCAATGTTCGGTTGGTGAGGACGAAGAGCCAATCGTGGCGACCGGGAGCCAGTACGCCAACGAAGCGATGGGAAGCCCGATCTCGGCCAATATGCTCGAGCTCGGATTGGCTTACAAATGGCGACCGTTGCGGATCGTCGCGAAAAAACAACATCCACACCGGTATCCACAGGCCTATGCCGATGGCCAATGCCCAAAACATCGGCCGCCAGCCGGCAAGCGCCATGATGACGGTGAGAAGCGGTCCGCTGACTGCCAAGGCGATCGGCAAGGCAACCAGGGAATAAGCCAAAGCAGTTCCCCGCTCATGCGGCGAAAGCCAGTCTGCGATCGCCCGTGTCAGGGCGGGAAACAGAGGTCCGGCGGCCAAACCGAGAAGACCTTGCGAAAGGATCAGTGTCGTTGCCGACGTCGCGAGAGCAGCCATGGACATCGCGGCGACCATGACCAGCATGGCGATGAACATCACGAATCGAGCCCCAAAAGCGTCGACGGCCACTCCACCGAGCAAGGTCGTGATCGCATAACCCAGACCGAAGGCACCGAGTATGATCCCGACCTCGTCTTGAGCCAGATCGATTTCGAAGGAGATGGCATCAATGGCAAAGGCCATGGCGGCACGATCAATATTGGAGATGATCACCACCAGAAACAGAAGCGCTACAATCACCCAACGGAATGCTGAGCGGCTCGCTTGGCGTTTCCCGGCATTGACCATTGATGATCTTGTCCACGAATCGATCGGTACCGTCTCGCAACCGACGGGAGCCCCCGAAAATAACCATCCTCGGGGCGCATTACCATTTGTCGCCGCAGTCTGACGCCGGAAGACGGCGGCGGTGTGGACACTCAGCAACAGCCTGTCCGGCGTCAATCCTCTTCGACGAAGACTTCCTTTCGCTTCTTGCCGATCGAAGGCAGGAAGGTCAGGGCCAAGGCAGCAAGGGCGGCTGCCAGCAAGCCGGCGCTGATCGGCCGTTCAAGAAAGACCATGGGATCGCCGCGCGAGATGATCATCGCCCGGCGCATGTGCTCCTCGAGCAGCGGACCGAGAACAAATCCCAGCAGCAAAGGCGCCGGCTCGCAGCCGAGCTTGACCAAGACGTAGCCGACAATGCCGAAGACGGCGATCATGTAGATGTCGAAGACGTTCAAGTCCAAGGAATAGGCGCCAATGCAGGCGAAGGCGATGATCGCCGGAAACAGGTAATTGTAGGGAATGGTCAGCATCCGCACCCAGATGCCGATCAAGGGCAAGTTCAGCAGGACCAGCATGAGGTTGCCGATCCACATGGAGGTTATCACTCCCCAGAACAGTGCCGGTTCATCGCGGATGACGTTGGGGCCAGGTGTTATGCCTTGAACGATAAAGGCGCCAATCATCAGCGCCATGACCGGATGGGCCGGTAAGCCCAAGGTCAATAGGGGGATGAACGAGGTCTGGGCTGCAGCATTGTTAGCGGATTCGGGAGCGGCCACACCTTCGATGGCGCCTTGGCCGAATTCCTCGGGGTGCTTGGATATTCGCTTTTCGATGGCATAGGAGGCGAAGGATGACAGGATGTGTCCTCCGCCAGGCAGGATGCCGAGGATCGAGCCCAAGAGGGTTCCTCGCAGGACGGGTGCCGCCGCCCGCTTGAAATCCTCTTTCGAGAGCCAGAGGCCCGTCACCTTCTTAATACCGACCTCTCGATTATGCTCGTTTTCAAGGTTGCGCAGGATCTCCGCCACGCCGAAGACACCCACGGCAACGGAGACGAAATTGATGCCGGAATAGAGCTCGAAAAGCCCGAAGGTGAAGCGCGGCGTGCCGGTGTAGATATCCTGACCGACGAGACCCAGCAGCAGCCCGAGCACGATCATCGCCAGCGCCTTCAGCATCGAGCCATGCGCCAGCGCTATTGAGGCCACGAGGCCGAGCACGATCAGCGAGAAATATTCTGCGGGACCGAATTGCAGGGCCATCCGCGCTAGAGGGGGGGCGAATAGGGCGACCGCCAAGGTGGCGACTGTGCCCGCAAAGAAAGATCCGAGAGCCGCTACCGCAAGTGCCGCCCCGGCCCTGCCCTGCCGGGCCATCTTGTAGCCGTCGATTGCCGTGACGGCGGATGAGGATTCCCCGGGCAGATTGATCAGAATGGCCGTGGTGGATCCACCATATTGGGCGCCATAATAGATGCCAGCGAGCATGATCAGCGCGGTGACTGGAGAAAGGCTGAAGGTGATCGGCAAGAGCATGGCGACCGTCGCCGTGGGGCCAATTCCCGGGAGCACCCCCACAAGCGTGCCGAGCAACACGCCGATGAAGCAGTAGAGCAGATTTACCGGAGTTAAAGCGGTGCTGAACCCCAGTTCAAGATTGGCGAGTATTTCCATGTCTCAGCTGCTCAGAACTTCAGCCAGGGGCCAATGGCCGGCACGGTGATGCCAAGGCCATAGATGAAGATTGCGACACAAGAGACAGTCAGCACAGCGGCGATCGTGAGAGCCGTCATCACCGTCATGGCGCGACTTGCAAAGGCACTCATCAGCACGGTGACGAAAAGCGACGGCGCGAGTCCGGCTCCCTTGACCATCAGGCCAAAGACGATCGGTGCCGAGATCAGCAACGCCATGGCCCGCCAGGGCACGGCTCCTATGGCCTCGGCGCCCGCATCCAGAAAGGATTTGCCAACGATCGCCAAGCCGAGAAGCACAAGGACGCCCGCCAGGACGAGTGGGAAATATCCTGGCCCCATTCTGACGGGCGTTCCCAAATCATAGCCCAGGGAGGCGATGGCAAAGGCTGCCCCGAAGCCGATGAAGATCACACCGGCCAGAACATCACGGGCTGATTTCTGCATGCTCTGTCCTACTGCCGCCACCCGAGCCCCCGCCGGCGACGGCCTCATGTCACTGGGCGTAGACGCCGGCTTTGTCGATGATCGGCTTCCAGAGTGCGATCTGGCTGCTGAGCTGATCCTTCAAGGCCTGGGGCGTCGCCTGTTCGCTGGTGGAGGGCACCGTGCCCAGCTCCCCAAAGCGTTTGACGACGTTGGGATCCTTCAAGGCCGTCTGAAGTGACGCTGACAGCTTGTCGATGACCGGCTTCGGAGTGCCCGCAGGCGCGTAAAGGCCGTGCCAGACGCCCACCGTAAAGTCGGGAAGGCCGGCTTCAGCCGCGGTCGGCAGATCCGGCAAGGAGGCCAGTCGCTCCTTTGTGGTCACCGCATAGGCCTTGATCTCGCCGCCCTTGATCTGACCCGTCGTGTTGGTGGTTTGATCGCACATGAGATCGACCTGGCCCCCTACGAGATCCGTCAGCGCAGGTCCGGTACCCTGATATGGCACGGTGGTCAGTTCCGTCCCAATAGCCTCCATGAACAGCATGCCGCAAAGATGCGACGCGGCCCCGATCCCAGCATTGGCGTAGGTCACCTTGTCCTTGTTGGCCTTCACGTATTCGATGAGTTCCTTCAGGTTGTTGGCCGGGAAATCCTTGCGCGCCACGATCACCATGGGGACGTCAGTGACCATGCCAATCGGTTCAAAATCCGTCACCGGATTGTAGGCCAAATTGCGATAGAGGGTCGGGGCGGTCGACATGCCGATGTGATGAAGCAACAGCGTCTGGCCATCGGGCGCAGCCTTCGCCGCCTGTCCGGCGCCAAGGGTTCCGCCGGCGCCACCGACGTTCTGCACCACCACCTGCTGTCCCAGTTCCTTGCCCATCGGCTCGGCAATCAGTCGCGTCACCGTATCCGTCGGGCCGCCTGCCGAGAAGGGCACGATGACCGTCACAGGGCCGGTGGGATAGGTCTCTTGAGCTGAGGCTGTCGCCACACTCGCCGCGACAATCGATACGGCCAACCATTTTGCAAGGCTCATCAGTCTCTCCCTGTTTCCCCACCGTTTGCCAGTGCGGGCATTGCATCATTTCGGAAAAGACTGCGGTCTAACGGAGGCGAATGCAAGTCGACAAAGGTCGTGGGCGCGCAAGATCCGCGGCCAAGGCCGCCGTCTGGAAACAATTGAAACACTTTTCACCGCCTCCTGCATGAGAGTTGAAACATTGGAGGGCTAGAGAAAGCGCGCTCGCCGAGGCCGAGCCCATCGTCTCAAACATACGGACCCCATCATGTCACCCGCAACGATCGTCGCTGCATCCGCCCTTGGTCTTCTCTGCGCCGGCCATATTGGCACAGACGTTCTCGCGGGGACGACATCGGCCGTATTCTCGCCCGTCCTCGAGACCAAGACATGCCGCACAAGCAGCTGCGGCCTTCCGGAAGTGGTTCGATACACAGGCCCCCATGCACCCGGAACCCTGGTCACGGATCAGAATGGCCAGCCAGTTCTCTATGTGCTGACCACACGCAAGGCAGTCCGGTACAATTCTTCGGTTTCGAGCTGAGCATGCAGACCCAAGCAGCCACGGACGCCAAACCCGGCTTCTCCGAGCGCCAAGAGAACGATGCGGCTCGGATCATTGCTCTGGCCGCCTGGGAGGAATACCAACAGGCGGACTGCCGATATCGAACATTGGTCCGAGCCCTTTCGCCTAACCCGCAAAATCTTCTGTGGCTCGCCAGTATGTTCGAGACGGCGGCTTCGCATCTCGCAAGGCGAAATGAAAAGGGAAGCAAGTGGCTCGAAGACCGCGCAGAGTCTTGCCGGTGGCAGCTTTCGGAACACGGATTCGTCGCGTCTGAGGCTTGATTATCGTCGAATCCTGGTGCAATTGACCCGCTCGTCTCATACCATATCCGTTGCCTAGGGTCGGAGTGGTGACTGGGGATGGGCGATCGCGACATGGGCCAGGAACATATCATCGTCGTCGACGACGAGGCCGATCTGCGCGACATGCTGAGCGAGTATCTGGCCCGCCACGGTTTTGCGGTTTCCGTCGCCAGCAATGGCGAGGAGATGCGCGCCATCCTTCGGGATCGACCCGCCCATCTCGTCACCCTCGATCTGCGGATGCCAGGCGAGGACGGATTCGCGCTTGCCAAACACCTTCGCGATCAAGGTCCCATCGGTATCATCATGGTGACGGCGAGCAGTGAGAAAGTCGATCAGATCGTCGGGCTCGAGCTTGGTGCGGATGATTACATCGCCAAACCCTTCGATCCCCGCGAGCTTCTGGCCAGGGTCAGGAGCGTTCTGCGACGGGTGAATGCATCGACACGCGGTGAGACCCAACCGGCCGGGGTCATGGGCCAGGAGATCCGGATGGGTCGGTGCATGTTCAACGTCGCGACAGCCAAGCTGTTCACGGTGGATGGGCGAGAAGTGCCGCTCACCGCCATGGAGTTCGATCTCTTGAAAGTCTTCGTCGAGCGACCGAACCGGGTGCTCAGTCGCGATCAGCTGCTCGACTGTGCCCATCACCGAGACATGGACGCTTTCGACCGTTCGATCGACATCCGCATCATGCGGATCCGCCGGAAGATCGAAGAAGATCCTGGTCGCCCGCGCGTCCTGCGCACGGTCAGAGGTCTGGGTTATATGTTCGTGACCGCAGACCGCGTCCGAGATCTGGGGCTGTCGGCATGACACCGGCCATCGCCGATCATGCCAGCGTCATCGCGGATGCCGCGCGACTGTTGCGGTCGGATCGCGACTGGAGCCGGCATATCGATCAGATCTTCGCCCGTCTCGGCGAGACCTTGTCCCTCAGCAGGGTCTATCTGTTCCAGGTTCACGATATCGGTGCGAGCGGCCTTGGTCAGACCTGCCTCTTCGATTGGGCAGCGCCGGGCCTGCTTCCCCTGACGGAGGATTCCCGAAACATCGATGAGCAGATCTCCGAAAACGACGAGACCATGCTGGATTGGGCCGAACGTCGAAGGAGAGGCGAGCTCATTTCGGGCCATACGCGCGATCTGACAGGTTATCTGCGGCAGGATTTCGAGCATCAGCAGATCAAATCGTTCATGTCGTTTCCCATCTGGGCGAACGGTCATTGGTGGGGCCATATCGGCTTCGACGATTGCGAGCGGGAACGAGACTGGAGCGCTGCGGACGTTTCGGTGCTGAAGACCATCGCCTACCTGCTTGGGGATGCGATCGAACTCTCGTCGAGCAGCCTCGTCATGAGCGAAGCCACACGGGTCGCCATGATGCGCGCGGCCCTCGATGGCATCGTCATCGTCGACGAGGGCGGCTGCATCCTCGATTTCAGTCCCGCCGCGGAGGCCATCTTCGGCTTTCAACGGGCGGAGGTGCAGGGGAAGCTGCTCACGGAGACCCTGCTGCCTCCAACAGATGACGGTTCCGATCAAGGCTTGCGCGAGTATATCGGCGAAGACAGCGGTATCTTGGGGCGCAGAGTCGAGATCATGGCGAAATCAGCCGATGGCAGGCTGATCCCCATCGAATTGACCGTGACCGAAATCAAAGTCGAGAACCGTCGTCTTTTCGCTGCCTATTTGCGCGATCTCACCGAGCGGAAGCAGGCCGAAGCGGAAGTTGCGCGGCAGCGCGAGGCCCTTCATCAGAGCGAGAAGATGACCGCGCTGGGATCGCTGCTGGCGGGCGTTGCCCACGAACTCAACAATCCGCTTTCCGTCGTCGTCGGCCGTGCGATCATGCTGGAGGAGGATGCTACGGATCCGGTGCAACGCGAGCGGCTGCGCAAGTTGAGAGAAGCCGCAGAACGGTGCGCCAAGGTCTCCAAAACGTTTCTGATCATGGCGCGGCAGACTCCTGCGGCGCGCAAACTGATTTCCCTGAACGACGCCATCCAATCAGCGCTCGACCTCGTGTCCTATTCGCTGCGTTCCAGCGGGGTCGAAATTCAGCAGATTCTCGATCCCCGTCTTCCCCCGGTTCTGGCCGATTTCGATCAGATGGTGCAAGTCTTCGTCAATCTCTTCGTCAATGCCGACCAGGCCATGCAGTTGGTTGATGGTGAACGCAGGCTCACAATTGAGACCCTGGCCGATCCTCAGAACGGGCTTGCCGTCTGTCTGGTTGGCGACACCGGACCTGGAATTGCTGCTGATGTGGCCCCGCGCATCTTCGAGCCATTCTTCACTACCAAACCGGTGGGGCTCGGCACCGGACTTGGGCTCGCCGTCAGCTTTGGCATGGTCACGGCGCATGGAGGAACGCTGAGCATCGTTCCCGAGCGCGCGCGTGGTGCTCAGTTCAAGCTTGCTCTGCCGTCGCAAGCCAGGAGCGAGATCCTCAGCGAATCGGCTTCAACCTCACCTGTTTCCTCGACGCACCTGAAGATCCTGGTGGTCGATGACGAGCCCGAAGTCGCCTCGCTCCTCGAGGATATCCTGCTGCGGGAAGGACATTCGGTGGATCATGCCCTGAATGGGCGTGAGGCCATGTCGCTGCTGGCCGACAAAACCTATGATGCGTTGTTCTGCGATCTTCGCATGCCGCATATGGATGGCCATGCCTTACGCCGCTGGATCGCCGAGAACCGGCCGCATTATCTTGATCGGATGGCGTTCGTCACCGGCGATCTGCTTGGTGTCGGCAACACCGGGACGATCGATGGTTGTCCGGTGATCGAGAAGCCTTTCCACACCAAGGCCGTCTCCGCTTTCGTGCAGTCCATTTCAGTGAAGCACGCGACGCCCGGCCAACAGGCGCATTAGAGGAAGATCTTCCTCAAATATGTCTGGAGTCCCTCCCCCGCCCAGACAGCTCCCTTCCATCCGACATAGCCATCAGGGCGAATGAGATAGCTGGACGCTCCATAGGTCGCGGCAAAGGCGCCGTTGGCATCGCAGAGAAGGGGAATTCCGAAGAAGTTCGCGGGGCCGTCTCCCTTGGGTGCAATGACTGCTGCACGCAAAAGATCGCCCCGTTGCTCTGAGAGGCGGTTGGCGAAGGCTTCAATTTCTGCCTGCTGGCCCCAATCAAGGAGGCGGATCAGCAGCACGTGGCTTGGCCCCCGCAGGATGTCGAACAGCCGAAGGGGCGCTGCCACGCCAAAGCGTGTCAGTCCGCCCACATCCGGCGCCCGATCGCCCGCCGCGGGTCCACTCGATCCGGAGGTATCGTCCCTTACCCAGGCCGTGTCCCGATAGGTGACCAGCAGCTGGGTGTCCGCCAAGCGGTCCTTGTGCTCCGTCCGCCCCAGCCCCTGGCTTGCCGCCTTGGTCCGCGCCACGACGTCGGCACCAATAGGCCGGCGCTCCGCTTCGTAGCTGTCAAGAAGGTCAAGCGGCGCCTTACCGCGAACCACGAGCGCCAGTTTCCAGGCCAGATTGTAGGCGTCCTGGATACCGGTATTCATGCCCTGGCCGCCGGTCGGCGGATGGATATGGGCAGCATCCCCCGCCAGGAACAAGCAACCGCGACGATATTCTCTCGCCAGGCGCATGCTGATCCTGAAGATCGATGACCAGCGCAGATCGCTCAGTCCAGGCGCTCCAGGCAGCAGGCGATCTGCGACCGCTTGCAGGGCCTGCAGCGATGGCGGTTCGCGCTCCGACTGTATGCCGTGCTCGAGACCGCTGCTGGCATCATGAAGCCCGTCGTCCGGTGCCACCATGGAGACGCGGTAACGACCGCGCTCCGGCAAAGGAATGGCCACGAAAAGATCGGGTGCTGCGTCCTGCTTGGGATTGATGGAGAACACGGCCGTCCCAGGGGGCACGTCCCAATCAATGAAAACATCCCCCAGCATGAATTCGCTGGCGAAGGCGTCGCCGTCGAAATCTATTCCAGCAAGATGACGAACGGTACTGTGAGCCCCGTCACAGCCGATGACGAAATCGAATTCCGCGTCTTCGACAAGGCCGTCAGCATGCCTCAGTCGTACTGCGGCTCCCATTCCCTTGTCAGTTATGGAGTCCAGCCCTACGCCCCGTTCCGACACGATCCCAAAGAGCTTCAGATGCCGGGTCAGCACGCGTTCGGTTTCATATTGCGGCAGACCCAGCTCGGCATAGGGTTGGTCGCCCAAGTCCCGATGCTGGTCGGGCATGCGCTTGCCGTCGATGATCGTCCGCAGACCAGTCAGCCAGAGGCCGGCATCGATGGCATCAAGCACCATTCCCATGTCGTCCCACACCTCTAGGGTCCTGGGGGTGATGCCGATCGCGCGGCAATAGGGCAACGGACTCAGGGCCTTGTCGATGATTCGGGCATCGACGCCATGCCGCGCCAGCTCGGCTGCCATGGTCAGCCCGACGGGTCCTGCCCCAACCACCAGTATCTTCGCCGTCAAGTACTGCCTCCAGACCTGCGCCCGCGCATGAATCCACCCTCACCCAGGATCAGCACACCGAAAGTTGCGATACCTCGAAAGGCCAATTGATGCGGCGTCTTCTTCTC
Organism: Rhodoligotrophos appendicifer; assembly: GCF_007474605.1. Taxonomy (NCBI): domain Bacteria; kingdom Pseudomonadati; phylum Pseudomonadota; class Alphaproteobacteria; order Hyphomicrobiales; family Rhodoligotrophaceae; genus Rhodoligotrophos; species Rhodoligotrophos appendicifer. Next base: position 291,774 of record NZ_VHKL01000004.1, read on the forward strand.
GTCTAAGCTAGTTTTGTACTTGTCCAGGGATGGTGGCAATCTCACCAAGCAAAAGCCTAAGAGACAAGACAAGAGGAAAATCCGGGATGGGTGAGCCGGTTATGTTGCGGAAAATAACAATCGTGGTCCCGCTACGCGCCGTCCACCCTTTCGTAATCATACGAGGGAAGGGTCATGACGAAGCACGAGGATCTACACGATTGCCCTGAAGCCGCCGACACCAAAACTGCAAGCCGTCGGAATTTCATCGTTGGTGCCGGCGCGGCCACGGCCGCCGCTGCAACCCTTGCCGCTCCCGCGGTCGTCCGCGCGCAGGCACCGGTCAGGTTGCGTTTTCAGTCCACCTAGCCGAACCGCGACATCTTTCACGAATTTGCAGGCGATTACGTCAAGCGCGTGAATGCCATGTCGGGCGGCCGGGTCGAGATCCAGCTGCTCGAGGCCGGCTCCGTCGTTCCGGCCTTTCAGATGCTGGATGCTGTCAATTCCGGAATTCTGGATGGCGGCCACGGCGTGGCGGCCTATTGGTACGGCAAGAACAAAGCCTTTTCGCTCTTCGGCACGGCACCGGCTTTCGGCTGGAACGCCAATCAGATGCTGGGATGGATCAATTACGGCGGCGGACAACAGCTCTATAACGAACTCGTCAACGACATCCTCAAGCTTCAGGTCGTTGGCTTTCTCACCGGCCCCATGCCCTCCCAACCCTTGGGTTGGTTCAAAAAAGAAATCGTCACGGCGGATGATCTCAAGAACATCAAATACCGTACGGTGGGACTTGCCGCCGATCTGTTCACGCAGCTCGGCACCGCCGTCACCATCCTCCCCGGCGGCGAAATCGTTCCGGCGATCGATCGCGGCCTGATCGATGGCGCCGAGTTCAACAACCCCTCCTCTGACTTGGTGCTCGGCTTCGCCGACGTCTCAAAGATCTATATGGTCGGAAGTTATCATCAGGCGCTCGAATGCTTCGAAGTGCTGTTCAACAAGGCCAAGTTCGACGGCTTGCCCGAGGAAGCCAAGGCGATCCTCAAATATGCGGCAGAAGCCGCTTCCGCCGACATGTCCTGGAAGGCGCAGGACCGGTATGAAAAGGACCTACAGACGCTGCGGTCGAAAGGCGTGAAGGTTATAAGGGCGCCGGAAGCCGTGCTGCAGGCACAACTCGCCGCCTGGGACGTCGTGATCGAAAACGGTTCCAAAGATCCGTTCTTCAAGAAGGTCGTCGACAGCCAGAAGGAGTGGGCAAAGCGCGTCATCACCTTCTCGCTTGATTACGAAGCGCCGGTCAAGCTGGCTTATGACCATTTCTTCGGCACAGCCTGAGTTCTTCCCCGCGTCCCAGCAGAGGTGAGGGGTCGTCCCCCGCCTCTGCCTTCCTTCCTCTCCGCGGCGGAGCCAACCATGAACAGTTTCGTCCAGATCATCGACAGGCTGAACACGTCGCTCGGCAAGCTCTTCGGCTGGGCGATCGTCTTTCTCACGCTGGTGATTTCCTACGAGGTCTTCTCGCGTTATCTGCTCGGGCGCCCGACCAGTTGGGCCTTCGATGCGAGCTATATGCTCTATGGCCTCCTTTTCATGATGGCCGGCCCGTATACGCTTGCCCGAAATGGCCATGTGAGAGGCGACTTCCTGTATCGGACCTGGCGACCTCGCCGGCAGGCCGCAACGGATCTGGTCCTTTATTTCCTGTTTTTCTTTCCCGGCATATGCGCGCTCATCTATGCGGGGAGCTCGTATTTCTGGCTGTCCTTCCAGCTCAATGAAACCAGCTCATTCTCGCCGTTCGGACTGATCTTGTGGCCGTTCAAAGCCGTCATTCCCATTGTCGGGGTGATGATGGCCCTGCAGGGCCTCGCGGAGGTCATTCGGTGCATGACCTGCCTCAAAACCGGCGAATGGCCGCCCAGGCTGCATGACGTCCAGGAAACTGAAGCCCTCGCCATCGAGGGGATGTCCGGCCAGCAAGACGAAGTGGACGAGGCCACCCGATGATTTCCGATCCCGCCATGGGCGTCACCATGCTGGCGCTGTTCATCTTCGTGCTGATGCTCGGATTTCCCATCGCCTTCACCTTGATGGCTCTCGGCGTGGGCTTTGGCTACTACGCCATGGGATCCAACATCTTCAGCCTGTTCGTCCAACGCACGTTCAGCGTCATGTCCAGCGATGTGCTCATTGCGGTCCCGTTGTTCCTGTTCATGGGATATATGGTCGAGCGCGCCAATATCCTCGACCGGCTGTTCAAGTCGATCCAGCTCGCGGCCGGGGGGGTTCCGGGCGCCCTGGCAATCGCCACGCTGATTACCTGCGCGCTCTTCGCCACCGCCACAGGCATCGTCGGGGCCGTCGTGACGCTGATGGGGCTGCTGGCCTTTCCCGCCATGCTGCGAGCGGGATATGATGTAAGGCTGTCCTCGGGGGTGATCTGCGCAGGCGGCTGTCTCGGAATCCTCATTCCGCCCAGCGTCATGCTGATCCTTTACGGTGCCACGGCAGGCGTCTCGGTCGTCCAGCTCTATGCGGCCGCATTCTTTCCGGGTCTGATGCTGGCGGGCCTCTACATCGTCTATGTGGTCGTCCGGGTGATGATCACCCCATCGCTGGCGCCAAAGCTCCCCAAGGAGGAACAGGCGCAATCCTATGGTGTGGTGCTCTGGGCGCTGCTGACATCATTCGTGCCGCTGGCCGCCTTGATCGTCGGGGTGCTTGGGGCCATCATTTTCGGACTCGCCACACCGTCCGAAGCGGCCGCGATCGGCGCGCTGGGAGCAGTTCTTCTCTCCATCCTCTATCGGCAGTTCAGCTTTCAGAAGCTTCAGGAATCCGTCTATCTCACGGCCCGTGCAGCAGCGATGGTGTGCTGGCTTTTCGTCGGGTCCTTCGTGTTCTCATCGGTCTTCGCCTATCTGGGCGGACAGGCCGTCGTCGAGAACTTCATCATCGGACTTGATCTGTCTCCCATCCAGTTCCTTTTGCTGACCCAGGCCATCATCTTCGTGCTGGGCTGGCCGCTGGAGTGGACTGAGATCATCGTCATCTTCCTCCCCATCTTCCTGCCCATGCTGGACCATTTCGGAATCGATCCCATCTTCTTCGGGGTCCTCGTCGCCCTCAACATCCAGACGTCGTTCCTGTCGCCTCCGGTCGCCATGGCTCCGTTCTACCTGAAGGGCGTCGCGCCCAAATGGGTCAGCATCAACGATATCTTCAAAGGCGTGATGCCCTTCTTGTTCATCGTGATCTTCTCCATGGTCCTTTTCTACACCTTCCCGCAGATCGGATTGTGGCTGCCAAGCGTCATCTATAATTGAGGACGAAAATTTCCCCTTGATTGTGACGATCGAATTCTCCATATCGATTTTGCCCAGAGTCGCACGTGCCTGTGGGCGCCCGCCGGCCTTCCGACATTCGTCAGGGAGTCACCGGTTAGGTACACGGTTCTTCGGAACCGGACATGGATCCTCGGGTCCGTGGGGCGCCTTGAAGCAACGACGGTGCGGGCTTTTTTGGTCTCGGTCTGACTGTCCATAGGTCAGCGTTACTGAAGAGGCACACCATCTTTGCCTGCAGTGCGGTCGGTTCACCCCACCAATCCAAGGCAGTTCACAGGGTCGACATGCGCGCCGTAACAGGCGTGGCGCGTCCCAAAAGCTTGATCTTTTAGCGCGTGCTGCGGTTTCCATCGCTGCAGCCCACGCAACGGGATCCTGCCCCTTGTAACCATTCTGGATTTGGGAGCTCCCCGATGGCAACTGCTCGCATTCTCGATTTCCTTGCCACGCGACGACCCGAGGGACCCTGCCTCGTGCTCGATCTCGACGTTGTGCGCGATAATTATCTCTCCTTCCGTCGGGCCCTGCCCGATGCCGCCGTCTATTATGCCGTCAAGGCCAATCCGGATCCGCAGATCCTGTCCCTGCTGGCCGAGCTCGGATCGAATTTCGACACCGCTTCCGTCGTCGAAATCGAAATGGCGCTGGCCGCCGGGGCCGGCCCCGAGCGCCTGTCGTTTGGCAATACGATCAAGAAGGAGCGCGACATCGCGCGAGCCCATCAGCTGGGCGTCAGCTTGTTTGCCGTGGACTGCGTCGAAGAAGTCGAAAAGGTTTCCCGGGCCGCTCCAGGCGCGCGCGTGTTCTGCCGTATCCTGACCGACGGTGCCGGTGCAGACTGGCCTTTGTCGCGCAAATTTGGCTGTGCACCCGAGATGGCGATCGACGTCCTACTCCATGCTCATGCCCTCGGCCTTCGCGCCTATGGCGTATCATTCCATGTCGGTTCGCAGCAGGGCAATGTCGACGGCTGGGACGAAGCCCTGTCGCAGTCGGCGGAGATTTTCCGGACCCTGGCGGAGCAAGGGATCCATCTTGGTATGGTGAATCTCGGAGGTGGCTTCCCGACCCGCTATCTCAAGGATGTGCCGGCCATGACCGAGTATGGGCAGGGCATCAATCGCGCCATCGCAAAGCATTTCGGCAATGCCATCCCAGAGACCATCATCGAGCCCGGTCGCGGCATGGTCGGCGATGCTGGCGTGATCAAGGCCGAGGTCGTCCTCGTCTCACGCAAGCACAAGGACGATGAGGTCCGCTGGGTCTATCTCGATATCGGGAAATTCGGCGGTCTCGCCGAGACGATGGAAGAGGCGATCCGCTATCCGCTGCTGACACCCAGGGATGGGGATGCGGTCGCACCTTGCGTGATCGCCGGCCCAACCTGCGATTCGGCAGATGTCTTGTATGAGAAGACACCCTATCTGCTGCCGATTTCGTTGACGGTCGGCGACGAAGTGCTGATCGATAAAACCGGTGCCTACACCACCACCTATTCCAGCGTGGGCTTCAACGGCTTTCCGCCGCTGCAGTCCTATGTGATCTGATCGTCGCTTCCCCATGATCCGCTGAAGCGGCTCGGCGCTCGCTGCGCCGAGCCAATCTCTTTGAGCCTCTGCATGCGAAAGGCCGTTTCATGACTTCATCCTCCTCCTGGCCCATCCATGGTGAAATCACCGGGCCCGTGGTGATCGTCGGCTTCGGCTCCATCGGCCAGGGGACGCTGCCTCTGATCGAGCGTCACTTCCGCTTCGACCCGAAGAGGCTCGTCGTCATCGATCCCGACAGCGCCCATGGCCGCGACATCGAGGCCCGCGGGTATCGTTTCGTCAATGAGGCGGTCACTCGCGACAATTACAGGGCGCTCCTGGCCCCGCTGCTCACGGAGGGCGACGGGCAAGGTTTCTGCGTCAACCTCTCGGTCGACACCTCCTCGCTCGACATCATGCGTCTGTGCCGTGAACTCGACGTCCTTTACATCGACACCGTGGTCGAACCCTGGCTCGGGTTCTATTTCGACAAGACCAAAGACAATGCGGAGAGGACAAATTACGCCTTACGCGAGACGGTAAAGGAAGAGCGCCAACGGTCGCCGGGCGGCTCCACCGCCGTCTCCTGCTGCGGCGCCAATCCCGGCATGGTCTCCTGGTTCGTCAAGAGAGCGCTCCTTGATATCGCGCGCGATACTGGTCGGGCAGTCGCCGAGCCAACATCGCGGGAGGGGTGGGCACTGCTCATGCGGGAGCTGGGCGTAAAGGGTGTCCACATTGCCGAGCGCGACACCCAGGTCACTCTTCGTCCCAAGCCGCTCAACGTGTTTTGGAACACCTGGTCCGTGGAGGGTTTCCTGTCGGAAGGCCTGCAGCCGGCCGAGCTCGGCTGGGGAACCCATGAGACATGGATGCCCAGCAATGCCCGCACCCATGAGGTCGGCTCCGGATGTGCGATCTTTCTTGAGCAGCCGGGGGCCTTCACCCGTGTCCGCAGCTGGTGCCCCACGCCGGGGCCGCAATTCGGCCTTCTCGTCACGCACAATGAATCGATCTCAATTGCGGATTACTTCACTGTCCACGGGCGCGGCGGCGCGGAATTCCGGCCCACCTGCCACTATGCCTATCATCCCTGCAACGATGCGCTCCTGTCGCTGAACGAGATGTTCGGCGCCGCCGCCCAGCCTCAGCCCGAGCAGCATGTGCTGACGGAGAGTGAGATCCTGTCGGGGCGCGACGAGCTCGGCGTTCTGCTCTATGGACACGACAAGAACGCCTACTGGTTCGGCTCCCAGCTCACCATCGAGGAGGCTCGCGAACTGGCCCAGCAGGGGGCAACGACGTTGCAAGTGACGTCGGCCGTCCTCGCCGGCATGGTCTGGGCACTCGAGAACCCCGCCGCCGGGATCGTCGAGACCGACGATATGGACCATGTGCGCTGTCTCGAGGTGCAGTCGCCCTATCTTGGAACGGTAACGGGTTATTACACCGATTGGACGCCGCTCGATAACCGCCCCGGCCTGTTCCCCGAGGATCTCGACACCAGTGATCCTTGGCAGTTCCGCAACATCCTGGTGCATGAGGGCCGGTAAGGCGCAACCTGCACCTGCGGGGCCTGAGCGCGCTAACGGATGAGCTTAGAGACCGGCCTGAACTGAGGGTGGTCTGCGGTTCGCAGCCACTCGAAGATCACCATCTCGGTCGTCACGATCTCCGCGCCATGTCCGGCCATGCGGGTGATCGCCGTTTCCTTCGACTCGCTCCGGCGCGATCCCACGGCGTCGCGCACAACTGTGACCGATCGGCCTTTGGCCAGCAGGCCCAGCACCGTCTGCTGGACGCAGACGTGAGCCTCCACCCCCATGACGAGGATGTTCGACTCGTCACCGATCGCCATCATGAACTCGGGTGCGTCACAGGATCCGAAGCTCATCTTCGCGACGAGGGTGCCATGGCGGCCAACCTCGGAAACAGTAGCGCCCAGGCGGTCCGGATTCTGCTCCGTCGTTACCATGGGCACCTCCAGCATTTCCGCCGCCGCGACAAGCCGTCGGGCGTTTTCCAGCATGGGACCGCATTCATGGATCACGGGCATGATGCTCGACTGGAAATCGATGATGGCCAGGGTGGAGCGGTCGCGATCGAGAAGCGGCATCCTAACCCTCCAAAGCTCGAGCTAAAGCATCGAAGGCGGTCGTGCAGAGACGGTCCATGGGCTGGTCGCTGGCGATGGGCTGAGACGACAGTTTCACAATCACTGCGTCGGAGGCTGCATCAATATAAATCCATTGACCGTGGATCCCTACAGCATAGAAGGCCCCTCGACCGTTCCCCGTGTTATACCATTTGGCTCGATAATCGCCGCTCGGGTTGATATCCGCCCACTCGCCTCTGGCCCAAAGGTCGGGGTCGCCCGCCTCAGTGATGTCGTCGATCCAGAATCCGGGCACGATCTGGCGCCCATTGGCAAACCCTCGCAGTCGCATCATTTCGCCGAAGCGCCCTAAATCCCGCAGTGTCGCGCAGAGCCCTCCTGCAGTCCTCGGAAATCCCAGCCGATCCACAGCGATGTAGGCATCATGCTCGGCTCCCATCGGACCCCAGATTTCCCTTGCCAGAAGATCGGGGAATGGCACGCCGGATGCGCGTTCAAGGATCCAGCCCAGCATGTCGGAATTCGGCGAGACATAATGAAACCGCTCGCCATGCGCATGATCGGCCTGAGTGAGCGTCAGCAGAAAGCTCCTCGTGTCGCTGATCGTCATGCCAGGTGTGGGGGGATTCCAGCCCATGGCGACGCGATAGCGTGCGAAGTCGCTGGTCGGATCGTCATAGACCTCCTCGAAGTTCACCGAGATCGCCATGTCCAAGACATTGCGCACGGTGGCATTGCCGTAAACGGAGCTATCCGCCTCAGGGATATAATGCGTAACGGGAAAGTCGGGATCCAGCTGGCCCCGCTCCACGAGAATTCCAGCAGCCGCACCCGTCACCGATTTGGTCATTGAAAAAATGATGTGCTGATGATGGGATTGGAGCCCTCCATCATACCATTCGGCGACCACCCTGCCCTGATGAAGGACCAGAAATCCATCGGTTCGCGTTTCGCGAAGAAACTCTCCAAGGGTGGTCTCGCCGCCCTCGGGCCGTTCGAAGGCCAGGGCAGTGAGATCCATGGGATTGCGCCGCAATTCGGAGGCGGGACCCGAGCGCGGAACATCGGCTGTCGGGAGAATTTGTCTTACATTGCGAAAGCCCCACCGGTTGAAGCGCGGCGACCGCCAGTTTGCGAGCGTGACCTGATCCTCTTCCGCGGGCGGAATGGGCGTCATCACATTGCGAGACAACATATCTTCTCAGCCTTCCCGAATGATAGTCGCGTCACGCCGACGGCAAGAC